>NZ_JBAGKH010000013.1:0-140604 GCF_036689765.1 Streptomyces poriticola | reverse complement strand
CCCCCCCCCCCCGCCCCCCCGCCCCCCCCCCCCCCCCCCCCCCCCCCCCGGCGTCCGCGGAGGGCTGCCCCGATACCCTCTGCCCGTGAGCCACAACGCCACCTTCACCCCGCCTCCGGACGCGCGCGTCTACCCGCTGCGCACCGCGCGCGGCGAGTTCGCCGTCGTCGACTCGCCCGTGGCCGACGGTGCAGAGCCGAAGGGCGTGGTGCTGATGCTGCCCGGGTTCACCGGCAGCAAGGAGGACTTCACGCTGCTGCACGAGCCGCTCGCGGCGCGCGGGTACCGCATCGTCGCGGTGGACGGCAGGGGCCAGTACGAGTCCGACGGGCCCCGGGACGACGAGTCCGCCTACGCCCAGCAGGAACTGGCCCGGGACGCGCTCGCCCAGGCCGCGGCCCTAGACGAGCCTCGCCTCCACCTTCTCGGGCACTCCCTCGGCGGCCAGATCGCCCGTGCCGCCGTGCTGCTGGACCACTCGCCGTTCCGGTCGCTCACCCTGATGTCCTCGGGACCGGCGCAGATCTCGGTCTCGCAGCAGCAGCGCGTGAAGCTGCTCCGGGACGCACTCGCCATCCGGTCGATGGCCGATGTGTGGGAGGCGATCCAGGCCATGGGACCGCCGGAGCAGGTCGGCGGCCCCGCCCTCGGCCCCGGCGACCCGGCGCGGCTGCGCCTCCGGTGGCTCGGCACCAAGCCCGCACAACTCCTCGCCACCGGACAGCAGTTGTGCACGGAACCCGACCGTGTCGCCGAACTCGCCGCCGTACCGCTGCCGTTCCACGTGGTGTCGGGCGAACGGGACGACACCTGGCCGGTTCCGCTCCTCGACGACATGGCCGTACGGCTGGACGCGCGCCGCACCACCGTCCCCGGTGCCGAGCACTCCCCCAACACCGACGAGCCGCTGGCCACGGCCCGGGCGCTGGCCGGCTTCTGGGACACCGTGCCGGCCTGAACCCGCTCTGCCGGTACCGCGTCCGGCACGGCAGCCGGTACCGCGTCCAGTGCTGCGTCTGCACGTACTCGTAGTACTGCGTCTGCACGTACTCCTAGTACTGCGTCTGCACGTACTCCCAGAAGCCGTCCCGCAGGGCGCGGCGCAGGTCTGCCTGGCCGCGCAGGGAGTACTGGAGGAGCCCTTCCGCCTCCACCAGGAGATCCTGGTCGACCGAGCCGGGGAGGTAGGGGTGGCCGGGGAGCAGCTCCGCCAGGGACTCGCGGCCCCGGGCGGCCCGCCATTTCGCGGCGATCTGCGCACCGACGAAGCGGACGGCCTCGCGGGTCGGCCGGGGGGTGCCGGCCGTGTCATGGGCGGCGGCCGTGCGCCGGGAGACGTAGGGCTTGAAGAACTCCAGGTCGAAGGTGCGCTGGCTGTCGACCTCCCAGAGCAGCGGCTCCGCCTGGTTGCTGCCCTCGGGCGCCTCGACGCCCCACAGGTGGACGCGGGCGCCGTAGCCCTGGGCAGCCTCGACCGCAGAGACCAGGTCCTCGTCGCCACCGAGCAGGGCGGCATCGCTGATGGCGCGGTGCCGGGCCAGGGACTCCAGGTCGGAGCGGATCAGGGAGTCGACGCCCTTCTGCTGGTTGTTGGCGTTCAGGTTGCCGAGCCGGACCTTCACGTCCGGCAGTTCGGCGATGCACTGCTGCTCCGCGGTGTGGATGCGGCGCCGGGCGCCGTCGTACCAGTAGACCCGCAGCAGCCTGCTGTCCGCGAAGATCGTGCGGGCGCGGTCGATGAGCGCCTCGATCAGCCCCTCGGCGTCCAGGTCGAAGGCCCGCCGGTCCTCGGTGCCGGCGACGAGCCGTCCCGCGGCCGCGTACAGATACCCGGCGTCGACGAAGATCGCGTGGGTGGAGGGCGTCTTCGCCACTTCGGCGAGCATGCGCTGCAGCAGCTCGTTGGTGCGGTCGATGCGGGCGCCCAGGGACGCGAGGTCGTCGTTCATCGGATCCATTGTCCTGGCGTTCACACTGCGAACACAACCGGTCCCGGTCCGTCCACCGGCAGGCACGAAACGGGCGTCTTACGTCCCGGTAATTAGCTCTTCGAAAAATTTCCTTAGCGTAGGGAATGTTTGAGACCGGGGGGCCGTTGACCAGACGTAGCGGCCGGGACACGCGGGGCAGTGGCGCCCCGCGTGACGCGCACCGGCCACCAGTAGTTCTCCTCAGGAGGATGACCAGACGAAGGGAGAGGCCATGCGATTTGAAGTCATGCGACTCGACGACATCGACGGCACGCCCGTCGACACCACCGTTGTGGACGCCGCCTCCGTCAACCGCATCGTGCAGCAGGCCGCCGCCATCGGGCAGCGCCTGTGGATCCGCCCCGCCGACGCCTCGGCCTCGTAACGCCGAGCCGAGCACACACCCGCACACGCCCGCACACGCCCGGAGCCCCGGCCGCGCGACACGCGCGACGGGGCTCCGCCCGTGACCGGTCCCGGCCCGGCCTCGGCCCGGCCCGACGGCGCTCAGGCGCCCTGGATCACCTGTGTGACCCCGTTGATGATCTGCTGCACGGCGATCGCGGAGAGCATCATGCCCGCGAGCCGGGTCACCAGCACCACGCCCCCGTCCTTGATGACGCGGATGATCAGCAGCGAGTAGCGCATCACCAGCCACAGCACGACATGGATGGCGAGGATCGCCGCCCACACCGACAC
The DNA here is from genome assembly GCF_036689765.1 of Streptomyces poriticola. Classification (NCBI taxonomy): domain Bacteria; kingdom Bacillati; phylum Actinomycetota; class Actinomycetes; order Kitasatosporales; family Streptomycetaceae; genus Streptomyces; species Streptomyces poriticola. Next base: position 137,935 of record NZ_JBAGKH010000013.1, on the reverse strand, counting down.
CTGCGTGGCCAAGCTGTCCGCCTTCTGCACGGCGAGGATCACCGACACGATCGCCCCGGGCCCGGCGAGCAGCGGCATGCCCAGCGGGACGAGCGCGACGTTGACGTCCTTGGTCTGCTTGGGCTCGTCCGTCTTGCCGGTGAGCAGGTCGAGCGCGATCAGCAGGAGCAGCAGCCCGCCCGCGATCATCAGGGCCGGCACCGACACATGCAGATAGTCGAGGATCTTGTGGCCGAGCAGACCGAAGACGGTGATCACGCCGCCGGCGACACAGACGGCCTGGAGAGCCATCCGCCGCTGCACCTTGGTGGCCCGGCCACTGGTCAGTGCGAGGAAGATCGGGGTGATCCCCGGGGGATCCATGATGACGAAGAGGGTCAGAAAGAGGGAGCCGAAGACGGCGACATCGAACATGGGTGAGCTACTGGCCTTGCGCGAGAACGTGCGGGAACGGGAGAGACTGCGGGGCACGGGAAGCCGTGCGTGCTTGGGAGGAGAGGACGGGGTGCGGGTGCGGGTGCGGGCGGGCCCGGAAGGCGGGCTTCAGGCTCCGCCGGCGCCCGGTACCGGGAACGCGCCGAAGGCCCGCCGAGTGATCTCCCCGTAGACCTCGGGATCCGTCGTGTACTCGCCGAGCGAGCAGGTCTTCCGGCTGCCGTGGTAGTCGCTGGACCCGGTGACCAGCAGCCCCAGGTCGCCGGCGAGTCCGCGCAGCCGGGCGCGGGTGTCGGCGTCGTGGTCCATGTGGTCGACCTCGATACCGTCGAGGCCGGCGGCGGCCATCTCGGCGATGGCGGTCTCCGGCACCGTACGGCCCCGCTTGGCGGCGGCCGGGTGCGCGAAGACGGCGACCCCGCCCGCGCCCTTGATCAGCCGGATCGCCTCGAACGGGTCGGTCTCGTGCTTCTCCACGAAGGCCCGGCCGCCGTCGGCGAGCCAGTCCTCGGTGAAGGCGTCACCCACGGTGGGGACGACACCGAGCTCGACCAGCGCGGAGGCGACGTGCGGCCGGCCGACGGAGCCCGGGCCGGCGATCCGCGCGACCTGCTCCCAGGTCACGGGTACACCCAGGGCGTTCAGCTTGGCGACCATGCCCTTGGCCCGCGGCACCCGGTCGTCCCGGACCAGCTCGCGCTCGGCGAGCAGGGCGGGCTCCTCGGGGTCGAACAGGTAGGCCAGCATGTGCATGCTGACGCCGTCGATCCGGCAGGACAGCTCGGCGCCCGTGACCAGGGTCAGCCCCTCGGGCAGCGCGGCGACGGCCTCGGCATGCCCGTGGGTGGTGTCATGGTCGGTCAGCGCGACGACGTCCAGACCGGCCGCGGCGGCGTTCCGCACCAGCTCGGCCGGGGTGTCCGTGCCGTCGGACGCGGTGGAGTGGGTGTGCAGATCGATGCGCACGACGCTGACTCCAAGCGGTGACGGTACGGACGGGGACGCTCCAGCATAACGGGAAACGGAACCCTCACCGTCACACCCGAAAGTACCGAGCGCCCCCTACACCGACCCCGCCCTGCAGCCGGCCGCCCTTGCGGCCGGCAGTCCATACGACCGGCAGTCCATGCGACAGCCGTCGATGCGACCGGCAGTCCATGCGACCGGCCGCCCTGCGACCCAGCGCCCCCTGCGGGAGACCGGTTCCGCTACGGCTTGAGCAACCGCGGCGACAGCGCCCCGCACGGCACCAGCTCCACCTCGGCCCCCGCGTCGCGCAGATCGGCCAGCACCAGCTCGTCGTACATCAGCAGCCCCGACTGCTCGGGCCACACCACCGCCCACAGCCACACCCCGAGCGCCTCCCCCGCGAAGACGGCGCGGTCGACCGGGGCGCCGGAGACATGCCAGAGCGGTGTCGGACGGCCGGCGGCCAGCACCTTGACCTGGGGGGGCTTCTCGACGTCGAGATAGGGGCCGGGGTCCGGGGCGTCGAGACCCGCATACCGCGCGCCGAGGCCGACTCCGAGCTCCTCGGACACCAGGATCAGCTCACCGATGCCGCCGAGCGGGCCGGGGCCGGAACAGGCCACCGCCGTGGCACGGCCGCCGGTACGGTCGTCGCCGGCGCAGGCGACCCCGGTGAACAGCCAGCCGACCGGCAGCGGCCAGGGCATCCACACCGGCACCTGGGTGCGGTGCACCACGACCTCGAGGGCCTCGACGCTGGGCGGGATCACGGGCTGCACCGGGTGCACCGTGCCGTGCACGTCACACTGCCAGGAATCGGCGAAGAGACCGGGAGCCCTGACCCGGCCACCACACTTCGGGCAACTGGGTTCGCCCCTCATAGGGCCCAACGGTCCTCCCCCTGCTGCGCCACGTCAAGGACGATCACCCATCCGGACGGAGCCACCGGGCCTCGGGAACCGGTCACGGCGTACAGCACTCCGCCCGCACTCCATCGGCGCCCGACCGGTACCCCGTCGGCGCCCCACCGACACCCGGTCTGCCCCCACCGACACCCCGTCTGCGCCCCACCGACACCCCGTCTGCCCCCACCGACACCCCGTCTGCGCCCCACCGACACCCCGTCTGCGCCCGATCGATGCCTCGCCCGCGCTCCACCCGCCGCTCCACCGGTGCTTCCGGCACCCCGTCGGCGCTCCGCGGTCGCACTTCGCCAACTGACCGAACCCGACCGGGCCTTGGTGAGATCCGTCACCCGCACCGGTCCGCCACCGGCCACCGGCCCCCCGCGGACCTCAGTCCAGCGGGACGGACCGGCGGGACGGGTCCCTCAGGTCCGTCCCGTGGTTCAGCCAGCGCTCCTGCAGGGCCTGCGCGCCGTGCACACGCTTCCACGCGGCCTCGTTCGGCGTCATCGGCAGCAGCGGCAGGAACCGCACCGGATCCATCGGGGCGTCCAGCTCCACATCCTCGACGAGGCCGCCCGGCTCGGCCACCAGCACCGAGGTGAAGGGGGCGTCCGGCCACAGCGGTTCGCCCACGTCCAGCGAGGCACCCGGCGCCACGACCACGCCCTCGACCTGCGGCGACGCGGCGAGCACGGCGAGCGGGCGAAGCACCTTGTCGGTGTCGGCGAGCCCGCCCCGGACCGACAGGACCAGCTCGGCGCGGGGGCCCTCGACCGGGTCGGCGAGCACCGCCGTGGGGTCCGTCATGGGTTGTGCGGACATGCCGAGCGTGGCGTAGCGGACGATGCCGCCCTCCGTGCCGTCGCCCGGGAAGCGCAGCACCTCGATGCGGTCGGTGCCGAGGAAGGTGACCGCCGCGCGCGCGTCCGGCTCGCCCAGCGCGGTACGCAACCGGGCCTCCACCAGAGGAAGAACATCAGCCATGCGGCGAGCATAGAACTCGTCAGGAGCAGGCAAAGCGGCGCCTTGACACGCCGGGCGGCTGATACTGTGGCCCGGCGGTTTCGGGGCAGCACGCAGAAGCGTGACCTCATGGTCCCGCCGCAGGGAAGACTCCCCTAAGGGGAACCCCGCCAAACACGGGGAATGGACCGTCCCTCACGGGACCGGCCGGAGGAGGTGGGGCTGGCATGGACCGAAGTCGACCGTGCAGTACCACCCGCTCTTCCGGCCGCTGACGCAAGCCGCAGCCGTTCCGGTCCCGCCGCCGGTTGCCGCCTTCCGTCGCCCGCGCGCCGTCTCACACGGAAGAGCACTTCGTCGTTCGTTCGACCTGCCGACTCACCCGTCCCCGCACCGCCGCGGGCCCGGGCCGTGCCGGCAGCTGACCAGCAGCAGCGACACCCGCCACCGCGACGGTGCGGTGCTCCCCGCTTTGTGGACGCGCCCTTCACCACGGACAGGACGTCCTCATTCCGGGTAGTTCCACCCGTCGCCGCCGCGCCCTGCGCTGCCCGATGCGAAGGAGCCCGCCATGTCGATGATCCGTGACCTGCGCGCCGCGGTCCGCCCCTCCCGAGTCTCGCTGCGCAAGGACAGCGGCGCCTACGAGACCACCCGTGACGCGGGGACGGTCTCCGCCGTCGTCGACTGCGCCGTCTACCGGGACGGCCGGCGCCTGCCGACCGGGACCCCGCTGAGCCCGCACGAGGCGATGCGCCAGGTGCGCCGCGACGGCGGGTTCGTGTGGATCGGCCTGCACGAGCCCACCGAGGACGAGTTCGCCGGTATCGCCCGGGAGTTCGGACTGCACCCGCTGGCCGTGGAGGACGCGGTCCAGGCCCACCAGCGGCCCAAGCTGGAGCGCTACGACGACTCCCTCTTCACCGTCTTCAAGACCATCCACTACCTCGACCACGACCGGCTCACCGCCAACAGCGAGGTCGTCGAGACCGGCGAGGTGATGTGCTTCACCGGGCGGGACTTCTTCATCACCGTCCGGCACGGCGGGCAGGGGTCGCTGCGCGCGCTGCGCCACCGCCTCCAGGACGACCCCGAACTGCTCTCCCGGGGCCCGTCGGCAGTGCTGCACGCCATCGCCGACCACGTCGTCGACGGCTACATCGCGGTCGCCGACGCGGTGCAGGACGACATCGACGAGGTCGAGACGGAGGTGTTCTCGCCGGGCCGCAAGGGCACACCGCGCGGCACCGACGCCGGGCGGATCTACCAACTCAAGCGCGAGGTGCTGGAGTTCAAAAGGGCCGTGTCCCCGCTGATGCGGCCCATGCAGCTGCTCAGCGAGCGGCCCATGCGGCTGGTCGACCCGGACATCCAGAAGTACTTCCGCGATGTCGCCGACCACCTCGCCCGGGTGCAGGAGCAGGTCGTCGGCTTCGACGAGCTGCTGAACTCCATCCTCCAGGCCAACCTCGCCCAGGCCTCCGTCGCGCAGAACGAGGACATGCGCAAGATCACCTCCTGGGCGGCGATCATCGCCGTACCGACGATGGTGTGCGGGGTGTACGGGATGAACTTCGACCACATGCCCGAGCTGAAGTGGCGCTACGGCTATCCGCTGGTCCTCGGCGTCACCGTGGCCATCTGCTTCGGCATCCACCGCACGCTCAAGCGCAACGGCTGGCTGTGACCGTCCGGCCGGCGCCCCCGCCGGGCTGGATAGGCTGAGCGGCATGACACGCGAGCTGCTCGACCGGGCCCTCGTCGAGGAGGCCACGAAGAAGTCCGGGCTGGTCTGGGTCCAGGGGCCGCAGAGCCCCGCACGCGCCCTGTGGCACGTCTGGCACGAGGGAGCGGTCTGCCTGGTCGGCGACGGCCCCGGCGAGCAGCCGCTGCCGGGGCTCGCCGACGGGGCCACGGCCGAGGTGACGGTGCGCAGCAAGGACAAGGGCGGCCGGCTGGTCGCCTGGACCGCGCGGGTCGTCGAGCTGGCCCCGGGCTCCGAGTCGTGGCAGGCCGCGGTCGCCGAGCTCAAGGGCAAGCGGCTGAACGCCCCCGACGGCGAGGCCATGCCGGAGCGCTGGGCCCGCGAGTGCCGGGTACTGCGGCTGGAGCCGACCGGAGACATGGCACCGCTGCCCGACGGTCCGCTGGCCGAGCCGCCACTGCCGACGCCGGCCACGACCCGGGGACCGATTCCGGCCGGGCTGCCCCGGCTGCTCGCCAAGCGGCGGCGGGGTCGCCGGTAGCGGCGGTCGGGGTCAGGACGCCGGCAGCTGCTTGCCGTAGTCGAGGGTCTCGTCCTTCGCCGGCTCCTGCAGCGGGAAGTCCTTGCCCCAGTCGGAGAAGCTGATCGTCCCCGCGCTGCCCGCCCGGACCAGGCGCAGCGGATACGGCGTGCCCTCCAGGGACACGTCCAGGGAACCGCCGGCGCCCTGCTGGCCGGTGATCCGGATGGTGCGGACCCCGGTGAGCTCGTGGCGGCCGTCGGTCTCCACGGCGCCGTGCAGCGTCAGCAGACCGTCGAGAAGCACGTCCTTGTCCGCGAAACCGATGAACTTCTGGTACGACGGATCCCCCTGCGGCACCGTCACGAACTTGCCGCCGAGCTTCTCGGCCGCCGCGGCGTCGGCGTCCCCGCCGTCGCTGCTCCAGAACTCCGCGTCCGCCTTGAGGAACAGCTTCTCGCCGACCCTCAGCAGCCGGAAGGTCCTGCCCTCGGCGGTGACCGATCCGCTGCCCCCGTCGGACTTCAGCCGCATGTCCAGCTTGTACGTGCGCCCGCTGGTGACCACGGAGCCGGACAGCCGTACCGCGGTGGCGGACTCCGCGGCGGTGCGCGTCCTGGCCTGGATCTTGTCGGGCGTGAGCTTGCCGACCCCGTTGGTGCCGGCGTCCGGATCCTCGGCACATCCCGTCAGCCCCGTCCCCGCCACGGCCAGGGCGCACACCGCGCCTGCCAGAGCGACCCTGCGGTTTCCACGCCGGGAAGTCACAGTCACAGGTGGGGCTGCCTTTCTGACGGGGCTGACGCGGGCGGTGCGCACCGGTCGGGGGTACGCACGCGGAGCCACAGCGGCGTACCGCAGCGTACCGGGGAGGCGTACGGCGAACGGAGGCAGTCCGTCCGGACCGGCCGCCAGAGCGGTGCCGTTCCGGACGGGCTAGCCTGAAGGCCGTCCGAGCGGGCAAATCCGGAAAGGGAGACCAGTACCTCCAGAACCCCTGACTCCCCTGGCACTCCTCACACATCTCGCATCTCTCGCATCTCTGACACACCTGATACCTCTGACACCTTTGCCATCCCTGGCACCCTCGGTATCCCGGCACCTCGGGTATCTCGGACACCTCGGATGAGAGCCCTGACGCCCCAGACGAAAAGGAGCCGCCGGCATGGCAGCGGGCGCCCCCCGGATCTTCGTCTCGCACCTCGCGGGTGTCGCCGTCTTCGACCCGAACGGCGACCAGGTGGGCCGCGTGCGCGACCTGGTCGTCATGCTCCGGGTCGGGCAGAAGCCGCCCCGGTTGCTCGGACTGGTCGTCGAACTCGCCACCCGGCGCCGCATCTTCCTGCCGATGACCCGCGTCACCGGCATCCAGTCCGGCCAGGTGCTGGCCACCGGGGTCCTCAACGTCCGGCGCTTCGAGCAGCGGCCCACCGAGCGCCTGGTCTTCGGCGAACTGCTGGACCGGCGGGTCACGCTCACCGAGACCGGCGAGGAGGCCACCGTCCTCGACCTGTCGGTGCAGCAGCTGCCCGCCCGCCGGGACTGGGTGATCGACCGGGTGTTCGTCCGCAAGGGGAAGAAGGGCGGCGCCTTCCGGCGCGGCGGAGAAGGGGGGCGGGTGGCGCTGCCCTGGAAGGGCGGTGGTGGGAGACGGGCGGGCGAGGCGCTGACCGTGGACTGGTCGGCGATCACCGGGCTGTCGCTGGAGGAGCACGGCCAGGGCGCCGAGAACCTGCTCGCCACCTTCGAGCAGCTGCGCCCCGCCGACCTGGCCAACGTCCTGCACCATCTGTCCGCCAAGCGGCGTGCCGAGGTCGCCGCCGCCCTCGACGACGACCGGCTGGCCGACGTGCTGGAGGAGCTGCCGGAGGACGACCAGATCGAGATCCTCGGCAAGCTGGCCGAGGAGCGGGCCGCCGACGTCCTGGAGGCGATGGACCCGGACGACGCGGCCGACCTGCTGGGCGAGCTGCCGGAGACGGACAAGGAGCGGCTGCTGAGCCTGATGAAGCCCGGCGACGCGGCCGACATGCGGCGGCTGATGGCGTACGAGGAGCACACCGCCGGCGGCCTGATGACCACCGAGCCGATCGTGCTGCGGCCCGACGCCACCGTCGCGGACGCCCTCGCCCGGGTCCGCAATCCCGACCTGTCGCCCGCGCTCGCCGCCCAGGTCTACGTCTGCCGCCCGCCCGACGAGACACCCACCGGCAAGTACCTCGGCACGGTCCACTTCCAGCGGCTGCTGCGCGACCCGCCGTACACGCTGGTCGGCTCGATCCTCGACGACGACCTGCAGGCCCTGGAACCGGCGGCGGAGCTGCCCGTGGTCGCCGGGTTCTTCGCCACGTACGACATGGTGGCGGCGCCGGTCGTCGACGAGTCGGGGTCGCTGCTGGGGGCGGTGACCGTGGACGACGTGCTGGACCACATGCTGCCGCAGGACTGGCGGGAGACGGAGTTCCACCTGGAGGAGGGGGCGGGTGCCGATGACGCCTGAGCGCGAGAGCGCGCGGGAGCGCACACCGACCGGGGCCACCGCCACCACCCGTCACCGGCCCCGGCTGGACCAGCCGCGCCCGCCGCGCCGCCGGTTCCTGCCGGAGTGGGACCCCGACGCGTTCGGGCGGCTCTCGGAGCGGATCGCGCGCTTCATCGGCACCGGGCGGTTCCTCGTCTGGATGACCATCGTGATCATCGTGTGGGTGCTGTGGAACGTGAGCGTCCCCGACCGGCTGCGGTTCGACGAGTACCCGTTCATCTTCCTGACCCTGGCGCTGTCGCTGCAGGCCTCCTACGCCGCCCCGCTGATCCTGCTCGCGCAGAACCGCCAGGACGACCGGGACCGGGTCAACCTCGAGCAGGACCGCAAGCAGAACGAGCGGTCGATCGCCGACACCGAGTACCTGACCCGCGAGATCGCCGCCCTGCGCATGGGGCTGGGCGAGGTCGCGACCCGGGACTGGATCCGCTCCGAGCTCCAGGACATGGTCAAGGACCTGGAGGAGCTGCAGAACGGCCACCGCCCCGAGGCTGGGGTATTCCCGGCAGTTCCGGCGGATCGGTCGCGGGGACGTGACGTAGACGACCGCTGACGGCCTTTCCGGCGCTCGGGCGGGGAGCCGTACCATCGTGACTATGGCTACGGAAGACGCGGTGCGCGAGGCACTGTCGACGGTGAACGACCCCGAGATCAACCGTCCCATCACCGAGCTCGGGATGGTCAAGTCGGTCGGGATCGGCGCGGACGGAGCGGTCGCGGTCGCCGTGTACCTGACGGTCTCCGGCTGTCCCATGCGGGACACCATCACGCAGCGGGTCACCGAGGCCGTCTCGCGGGTCGACGGCGTCACCCGCGTCGACGTCGAGCTCGATGTGATGAGCGACGAGCAGCGCCGTGAGCTGGCCTCGGCCCTGCGCGGCGGGCAGGCCGAGCGCGAGGTCCCGTTCGCCAAGCCGGGCAGTCTGACCCGGGTGTACGCGGTCGCCTCCGGCAAGGGCGGCGTCGGCAAGTCCTCCGTCACCGTGAACCTGGCGGCGGCGATGGCGGCCGACGGCCTGAAGGTGGGCGTCGTCGACGCCGACATCTACGGTCACAGCGTGCCGCGCATGCTGGGCGCGGACGGTCGTCCCACCCAGGTCGAGAACATGATCATGCCGCCGTCGGCGAACGGCGTGAAGGTGATCTCCATCGGCATGTTCACCCCGGGCAACGCACCGGTGGTCTGGCGCGGCCCGATGCTGCACCGCGCGCTGCAGCAGTTCCTCGCCGACGTCTACTGGGGCGACCTGGACGTCCTCCTGCTCGACCTGCCGCCCGGCACCGGCGACATCGCGATCTCCGTCGCGCAGCTGGTGCCGAACGCCGAGATCCTGGTCGTCACCACGCCCCAGCAGGCCGCGGCCGAGGTGGCCGAGCGGGCGGGCGCGATCGCCGTGCAGACCCACCAGAAGATCGTCGGCGTGGTCGAGAACATGTCGGGCCTGCCCTGCCCGCACTGCGACGAGATGGTCGACGTCTTCGGCACCGGTGGCGGTCAGGTGGTCGCCGACGGTCTGACCCGCACGACCGGCGCCTCCGTCCCCGTGCTCGGCGCCATCCCCATCGATGTGCGGCTGCGCGAGGGCGGCGACGAGGGCAGGCCGGTGGTCCTGACCGACCCCGACTCCCCGGCCGGTTCCGCACTGCGGTCGATCGCGGGGAAGCTGGGCGGCCGGCAGCGGGGCCTCTCGGGGATGTCCCTGGGGATCACGCCGAAGAACAAGTTCTAGGACGAGGGGGTCCCGGGGCCGAAGGAAGGGGCGCCGCCCGGCCGGCGGCGCCCACCCCACCGGTCATGCGTAGGCGGCCACGTCCTTGACCACGGCGAAGCCCAGCCCGTACGCGCTCATCCCGCGCCCGTACGCCCCGAGGTGCACCCCCTGCTCGGTGGTGCCCGCCAGCACCCACCCGAACTCGGACTCCCGGTAGTGGAACGGCGTCGGCACCCCGTCCACCGGCAGGGACAGCGTCGACCAGTCCGCGCCGTCGAGGTCGTCCGCGAGCACCCACGCGGTCTCCGTCTGCTGCTCCAGCCAGTCGTCCCGCAGCCCGTGGTCCATCTGCCCCGGCCAGGTGAAGGACAGCAGGCCCACACCGGCCAGCCAGGCCGCCGAGGAGACCGACGTCGCCTCCAGCAGACCCGTGCCGTCCGCACTGCGCCGGTCGGGGTTGGCCGCGACGGTCACCACGACCGCGAACTTCTCCCTGGGGCCCTCCTCGTCGCCCGACGTGTGCTCGTTGCGCACCGACGGCTCGTCGCCGTGCCCGATCGAGCCGTGTTCCACGGTCCCGTCGGCCGCCGTCCCGACCTGCATCAGCCAACGCGGCCCGGTGAAGGCCTCGTCGAGGCCGTACCAGGGAAAGGGCGCACTCAGGTAGCCGTCGACCGTACGCCGGGCGGAGGGGAGCTGCTGTCCGTCCTCCGCGGCCGTCGCCTGCGCGACAGCCCGACTCGTCGTCTCCATGTGCCCGGACGCCTCCTCGCTCTCGTCGGGCCGTGACGGCCCGCCCCCCTTCGGGCGACGCTGCTGGTTCACGTACGGCCCGCACAACAACTCGGCAGCATATCCACACCACTGAGGGCCGCAGCGAAACCGCCCGGCGCGTGGGTCGCGCGGGCGGCGTGTTCAGGCCGTGCGCGCCCGGCCCGCCCTATGAAACGCGTCACGTCCGACGCTCCTACCGTCGCAACGCGCCGCAGGCCGCCGGTCGTACGGCGCCGGGCCTTCGTCGTACGGAGTCGCGGAACCGTGGATCGCGGAGCCGTGGAGCCGTGGAGCCGTGGAGTCGCGGAGCCGCCGCCGTGGGGGCTCAGGTGGCGTCGGCGTCGAAGGGCGGGCGGTCGTCGCGGGCGGGGGTCTGCGCGCCCTTGACCATGTCGACCTTCTTGGACATGTCGACCGAGCCGGAGGGGGAACCGGAGGACCCGGTGGAGGACGAGGGGGCGGACGGCTCAGAGGGCGGCGACGCCGTCTCGGACTCGCGGCCGTGGACCGCGTCGGCGACCTCGGCCATCTCCTTCTTCAGGTCGAAGCCGTTGCGGATCTCCTTGAGCCCCAGGTCGTCGTTGTCCAGCTGCTTGCGGATGAACGTCTTGGGGTTGAGGTCCTCGAACTCGAAGTCCTTGAACTCCGGGCCCAGCTCCTCCCGGATGTCCCGCTTGGCGCTCTCGGAGAACTCCCGGACCTTCCGGATCATGCCGGTGATGTCCTGGATGACCTTGGGGAGCTTGTCCGGACCGAAGACGAGCACGGCGAGCACGATGAGCGTCACCAGCTCGAGCGCGCCTATGTCATTGAACACCTGAAGCTCCTTGGGATGTCCGGGCCGGATCCACGGTACCCGGCCGTCCGTCCCGATCGGTACAGTCCCGTGGTCCCCGACTGCGTGTATGCGGTCGCTTTCCGGAAAGTTTGCCGTTCCGCCTCCGCGCGGCGCCGGGACGCCGTGCCGAGTCGGCCGTCCTGTCGAGTCGGCCGTCCTGTCGAGTCGGCCGTCCTGCCGGTTCGGTCGTCCTGCCGAGTCGGCCGCCGTACGCGGATCAGCCTCCGTGCGAGGAGCCGAGCACCAGCGAGACCGTCCGTTCCCTGCCGTCGCGTTCCAGGGTCAGCTCCAGGCGGTCGCCGGGGCGGTGGGCGCGGGTCTTCACGATCAGCTCCTCGCCCGAGTGGACCCGGCGGCCGTCGACGGCGGTGATGACGTCGCCCGGCTCGATACCGGCCCGGTCGCCGGGACCGCCCGCGACGACCGGCGGCCCGCCGTCGCTGCCCTCGGTGCCGACGCGTGCGCCGTCGCCGGAGTAGCCCATGTCGAGAGTGATGCCGATCACCGGGTGGGTCGCGCGACCGGTGTTGATCAGCTCCTCGGCGACGCGCTTGCCCTGGTTGATGGGGATGGCGAAGCCGAGTCCTATGGAGCCCGCCTGGCCGCCGTCCGGGTCGCCGCCGCTGCCGGCGGAGCGGATGGCGGAGTTGATGCCGACGGCACGGCCCTTGGCGTCCAGCAGAGGGCCGCCGGAGTTGCCGGGGTTGATGGGAGCGTCGGTCTGCAACGCGTCGACGTACGACACGTCGCTGCCGTCACCCTCCCCGCCGCCGGCCGTGATGGGCCGCTCCTTGGCGCTGATGATGCCGGAGGTGACCGTGCCCGCCAGGTCGAAGGGGGCGCCGATGGCCACGACCGGATCACCGACCTGGACGTTGTCCGAGTTGCCGAGCGGCATCGGGGTCAGTCCGCGCACACCGCCCACCTTCACCACGGCGAGGTCGTACCCGCTGTCCCGGCCGACGACGGTGGCCTCGGCGGTGTCGCCGCTGTGGAAGGTCACGGAGATCTCGCCGCCCTCGCCGGCGGGTCCGACCACGTGGTCGTTGGTGAGGATGTGACCGCGGTCGTCGAGGACGAAGCCGGTGCCGGTGCCTCCCGATCCGCCGCCGCTGACATGCAGGGTGACCACGCTGGGCAGGGCCTTGGCGGCGATCCCGGCCACGCTGTCCGGCGCCCGTTCGGCGGGCTCCTTCCCTGCCTGCGGCAGCTCCACGGACCCGATGCCGCCGGTGCGCTCCAGATACGCCCCCACGGCACCGCCGGCGACACCCGAGACGACGGCGAGCAGCACGGAACCGACGACGAGCGTCCTGCGCCTCCGCCCGCGTCGCTGGTTCTCCGTCGGGACGGCGGCTCCGTTCTGCTGCAGCGGCCCGGCGGCGGTCTGCGCCCAGGGGTCGTAACGCCCCCAGGGGTCACCCGCGCCGGCCGCACCGGGCGTGAACGGGACACCGGGTACGGACGGGACACCGGGACCGCCCGGCGCCGACCCGGCCGACGGCACACCCGGCCCACCGGCGACGCCCGGTCCGAAGGAGACCGGCGGCCCCACGGGGGCCTCGGAGCCGTGCGCCGACGCCTGACGGGGAACCGCGCCCGCAGGGCTCTGTCCCGGGGCGGGTGCCGGGGCTCCCGCGACCCCGTGCACGGGGGCCCGGCCCGCTGCCGGCCCACCGTGCGTCGGAGCCACGACCGGAACCGGTGCGTCGGACGACGGCTCGGCGACCGGAGCCGGTGAAGCGGGTGCGGGGGCCGCTCCGGTGATCGTCGCGCCGTGGACCGGTGCTGTGCCCGGCGCAGCGGTGCCGTGCGCCGGAGTGGTAGCGGGGTGCTGGACCGGAGGGGCCGGAGCCCAGGGGCCCGGTTCCCCGTACGGCGGGGTGCCGTAGGGGTCGGGTTCGTGGAGCGGCCGGGGGCGTGCGTCCGCAGCCGCTGCCGGGCGGCCGCCCGGTTCGTCGGCGCCGGCCCCGTCCCGCACGCCCACGGTGGTCGACGCCGAGCCGCCCGGCCCGCTGCCGTCGGCGCCGCCGCTGGCATCCGCCGCGGCCACCGCGGCCTCCGGCCCGGAGCCACCGCCTCCGTCCCACGCACCCTCGGCAGGCGCCGAACCCTCCGGCCCGGAGGCGCCGCCCCGTGCGTCGCCGGCCGGAGCCGAGCCGCCCGGCCGCCCGTCGCCGCTGTCCCCGCCCCGCTCGTCCGCCGGTGCCGCGGGGCCCCCGACCGGCCCGAAGCCGCCGCCCGCGCCCGGTGCATCCGCAGCCGGGGCCGGGCGATCCAGCTCGTAGTCGACGGCCGGGGTCCGGGGGCGGGCCAGTTCGAAGTCGCCGTCGCCGCCGACGGCGGGGTCAGGTGTCTCCGGCTGCTGCCGGGGTCCCTCGGGGTCCTGCGGGCGCGGACGGCTCCACCACTTCGCCTTCTGGGGCTTCCCCTCGTGCATGCTCTCCCCACAGCTGGCCGCGGCACGGCTCGTCGGCGGTAACCGCAGATCGTCGACTGCGCGCCCGGCTGCTGCTGCCCGCCGGGCGCCCCCCACGGATTCAATCAGGTCCGCGGCCCGCCGCGCAGACCTCCGGTCACGGCACCCGGCCCGAGGCGGGGGACGGTGAGGTGGTCGGGGACGGCTCGGCGAGCAGCCCGGGCGGGCGGATGTCGAGCGGGCGTATCAGCGGGGACAGCGCGGCGGCGCCGGCCATCATCGGGGTCTGCGGACCGCGCACGGACTGCTGACCGCCTCCCGCTGGGGCCGCGGACAGCCCCGGCAGCAGCGGTGCGGACAGCGAGCTCGGCGCCACCGGGGTGTCGCCCAGCATCCGCTGGCCGCCCTGGACCTGCCCGAGGAGCGGCGCGGCCGAGCGGCGGCGCTGTGACTCGGGGACCGTGGCCGCCGCCGTGCCCTGAGTCCGCATCGGGGTGACATTGCTCCCGGAGCCGGAACCTCCACGGGCCTCCGTGGTGGTGTCCGGGGTGCCGACCGTGACACCGCCCAGCGCTATCGCGGCCAGCGAGACCGCCCCGCCGACGACGAACGCCAGGCGCAGACCACGCGAGGCCGAGCGCTCGGCGTCCGGCCGGCCGACGTCATGGATCCGGAAGCCGTGATTCCGCTCATCGGCGGGCAGCAGCGGGGTATGCGGGCGGGACGGCACGTAGTCGAACTCGAAGGGCTCGCCGCCCTTCACCCCGAAGGCGCCGGTGTCGCCGAACCGCCCGGCTGCTCCCGGCAGTCCGGACAGCCCGTCGGGCAGGCCTCCCCCGCCCAGCGGCGGACGGCCGTCGGTGCCACCACCGGCCGGCAGCCCCTGGAGGCGGGCCAGGAAGCTCTCGGAGGGGGCCGGGGGTGCGGCCTCGGCGAAGACGTTCTTCAGCCGGCGCTGGGCGTCGACCTCCGCCTTGCATTTCGGACAGGTGGCGACGTGCGCCAGCACACGCTCCCGCGCGTCATGACCGAGCTCTCCGTCCACCAGGGCGGAGAGTCGGTCTCCCAGGTGCTGCTCCGCGAGGTGTCCCTCGGGTGTGGGCCGTGATCCGCTCACGCGCTCGCGCCTCCCCCTCCCAGTACGGGAACAGGAGCCACGAAGGTCCGGCGCTCCGCCCGCGCCTCGGGCGAGCGGTGCGCGAGGGCCTTGCGCAGCTGGGAGCGGCCCCGGTGGATCCGGGAGCGGACGGTGCCGAGCTTGACGCCCAGCGTCGCGGCGATCTCCTCGTACGAGAGTCCCTCGATGTCGCACAGGACGACGGCGGCGCGGAACTCGGGGGCGAGGGTGTCCAGGGCCTGCTGGACGTCGGCGTCGAAGTGCGCGTCGTTGAAGACCTGCTGCGGGGTGGGCTCCCTGCTGGGCAGGCGCTCGGCCGCGTCGTCACCGAGCGCGTCGAAGCGGATGCGCTGCTTCCGGCGGACCATGTCCAGGAAGAGGTTGGTGGTGATGCGGTGCAGCCAGCCCTCGAAGGTGCCCGGCGTATAGGTGGACAGCGAGCGGAAGACGCGGACGAAGACCTCCTGGGTGAGGTCCTCGGCGTCGTGCTGGTTGCCGGTGAGCCGGTAGGCGAGGCGGTAGACCCGGCCGCTGTGGGTGCTGACGATCTCCTCCCAGGTGGGCGGAGTCCACGCCTGCCCGTCCGCGTCGGTGGTGAAGGTCGCGGTCCGGTCGGGGCCGGCCGAGGGGCCGGCGGCGTGGCTGGGGTCAGCAGCGGTGTCGTTCACGGATTTCGGCCTGCCCGCCGATCCGAGGAGGCGCCTGAGCGCTCCTCGCCGATCCACAGGCGCAGCCGCACCTCCCCTTTTGGCTCCGGTGGTGTCCAGTGGAGCCCCTACCATAGCCACCTCGCCCGTTAGCTCCGGATAAGCGGTTTTACGAGAATTTGATCTGAGGCGGTGCGGCCCGTACGACCTCGCCGGCTCTTCCTGTCCCTTTAAACGACTGGTCCCATCTGCGGGTTCCCGACCCCAACGGATACAGTCACGCCGAGGCAACCACGGGGACAGGAGAGGGCCATTACCGGCAACCGGCAGACGAGCTGGGCGTTCGCCGACGCCTATGTCGCCGAGGACGACGCGCTGCGCTGGGCCCGCGACCGTGCCCGTGAGGCGGGCCTGCGCTCGGTGACGCCCGGCACGGGGGCCGCGCTGGGGTTGCTCGCCGCCGCGGTGGACGCCAAGGCGGTCGCGGAGATCGGGACGGGCTGCGGGGTCTCCGGGATCCATCTGCTGCACGGGATGCGCGCGGACGGGGTGCTGACCACGGTCGACCCCGAGCCCGAGCACCAGCAGTTCGCCCGCCAGGCCTTCCGCGCCGCGGGGTTCGCCGGCAACCGGGCCCGTTTCATCCCCGGCCGCGCGCTGGAGGTCCTGCCGCGGCTCGCGGACGCCGGGTACGACCTGGTCTTCTGCGACGGCGACCGGCTGGAGTACTCGGACTATCTCGCTGAATCGTTGCGTCTGCTGCGGTCCGGCGGACTCATCGTCTTCGAGGGCGTCTTCGCCCACGGCCGCACGGTCGACTCCGGGCCGCAGCCGACGGAGGTGCTGCGGCTGCGGGAGCTGCTGCGGACGGTACGGGAGAGCCCGGAGCTGGTGCCGTCGCTCCTGCCGGTAGGCGACGGGCTGCTGTGCGCGGTGAAGAGATAGGTGCCGAGACAGCAGAGACGGACGGGACAGAGGCTGTCACACAGCAGCCGTCTCACCGAGGCCGTCCCGGCGTGACGGCCTGACGGCTGCGGCGGTGGTTCAGCTACGGCGGTCTTCGGGTGCGGCGGGGAAATCAGTCGCCCCGGTGCCGCATGCGGCACCGGGGCGACTGAACGGGTATGGTCGCTTGCGCGTCAGCCGACGACCTTCTTGAGGGCGTCGCCGAGCGCGTCGGCCTCGTCAGGGGTCAGCTCGACGACGAGTCGACCGCCGCCTTCGAGCGGAACGCGCATGACGATGCCCCGCCCCTCCTTGGTCACCTCGAGCGGGCCATCGCCCGTCCGCGGCTTCATGGCCGCCATGCTCGTTCCCCTTCCTGATACCAGCTCATCGTCTAAGCCGACGGCCCACCAAGGGCACGCGCGACCCGGCACAGGGCGCGCGACACCGGCATCGAACACATTGCTTCCAGGCCATTATCCCGCATCCCTGGACCCGATGACCAACATCAGTCGGCATCGCTTGCGCAACGCACGCGAGCAAAACCACTCAATTCGGCGACGGGGCTGCGGTACTGCCCGCCCGCACCCACTCCCGCCGAATGGCTGCGGACCGGAATTCTTTGATGCAGGTCACATCCCCGCGACGGGCCGTGGCCGGTGATCTCCGTCATGCTGTCCCTCGGACACCGGGCGTACCCATCGGTACGTCCCTACGACCACGACCGCTATGCGGAGGGGATACGCCATGGCCGACACCGTGCTCCACGAGGTGAGCGACGGACTCGCGACGATCACGCTGAACCGCCCCGAGGCGATGAACGCGCTGAATATCGAGACCAAGGCCGCTCTCCGCGACGCGGTCCGCTCCGCGGCCGACGACGACGCCGTGCGGGCGGTGCTGCTGACCGCCGCCGGGGACCGGGCGTTCTGCGTCGGCCAGGACCTCAAGGAGCACATCGGGCTGCTGGCCGCCGACCGGGAGTCGGGCTCGGGGCAGACCATGAGCACGGTGCGGGAGCACTACAACCCGGTCGTACGGGCGCTTGCGGAGGCGGCCAAGCCGGTGGTGGCCGCGGTGAACGGGGTCGCGGCCGGGGCGGGGTTCGGGTTCGCCCTGGCGGCGGACTACCGGATCGTCGCGGACACCGCGTCCTTCAACACCTCGTTCGCAGGGGTGGCGCTCACCGCCGACTCCGGCATCTCCTGGACGCTGCCGCGGGTGGTCGGCCCGGGCCGGGCCACCGACCTGCTGCTCTTCCCGCGCAGCCTCAAAGCACAGGAGGCCTACGAGCTGGGGATCGCCAACCGGGTGGTACCGGCGGGTGACCTGCGTGCCGAGGCCGAGAAGGTGGCGCGGGCCCTGGCCGAGGGGCCGACGGTGGCGTACGCGGCACTGAAGGAGTCCGTGGCCTACGGGCTGACGCACTCGCTGGCAGAGACCCTGGAGAAGGAGGACGAGCTGCAGTCGCGGGCGGGCGCCTCCGAGGACCACGCGATCGCGGTGCAGGCCTTCGTCGCCAAGGAGAAGCCGCGCTACCTGGGCCGGTGAGCAGGGAATCCGCAGGCCTCCTCGTCAGGCGCCGGGCGGGCCGTCCCTGCTGACACACGCCTCCAGGTGGTCGTCGACCAGTCCGCACGCCTGCATCAGCGCGTACGCAGTCGTCGGGCCGACGAAGCGCAGGCCGCGCTGTTTCAGGGCCTTGGACAGGGCCGTCGACTCGGGGGTGACGGCCGGGACGTCGGCGAGGGTCCTCGGGACCGGGCGGGTGGCCGGGTCGGGCGCGTACGACCAGATCAGGTCGTCCAGCTCGCCCGGCGCCCACCCGGCGAGCACGCGCGCGTTGGCGAGCGTCGCGTCGATCTTGGCGCGGTTGCGGATGATGCCGCTGTCGGCGAGCAGGCGGTCGCGGTCGTCGTCGGTGAACCGGGCGACCGCGGCGATCTCGAAGCCCGAGAAGGCGGCGCGGAAACCGGGACGGCGGCGCAGGATGGTGATCCAGGACAGTCCGGACTGGAAGGCTTCGAGGCTGAGGCGCTCGAACAGGGCGTCGTCGCCGTGGACCGGGCGGCCCCACTCCTCGTCGTGGTAGGTCACGTAGTCCGGGGTGGACAGGGCCCAGGGGCAGCGCGGCGCGCCGTCCGGGCCGGTGACCGCGTCGCCGGTGCTCACTGCTGCTCCTCCTGGTCCGGCTTCTCCATGGAGACCTGGTGGGCGGCGGCTCTCGCCCCGGCCAGCGCGGACTCCAGATCGGCGACACGGGCGTCCCGTTCGGCGAGCTCGGCGCCGAGCCGGCGCAGCGCGTCGTCGACGTCCGCCATGCGGTAGCCGCGGGCGACGAGCGGGAAGCGCAGGCTCTCCACGTCGGCGCGGCTCACCGGGCGGTCCGGGGGCAGGGCGTCCGCGAGCCGCTCCGGGGCGGCCTCGGGCAGCGGGCCGCTGTCTCCGCCGCCCACCACGGCGAGCGTCACCGCGGCGACCACGACGGCGAGCGCGACGACCAGGAACAGGAACATAACCATCGCGGGGCCCCCACGGTCGGACGACGAGTCTGATGTGTCGGCTCCGATCGTGCCATGCGAGTCTGACACTCAGGATCGCAGGCGCCCGGAGAGCCGCGCACCAGCGCGGGACGCGGGCGCCGGCACGGCACGGCACGGCACGGACGAGGAGAGGTCACAGGGGATGCTCAGGCTGGGCAGGCGCGAATTCGGGGCGCACGAGCCGGTGATCATGGCGATCGTGAACCGGACCCCGGACTCCTTCTACGACCAGGGGGCGACCTTCCGCGACGAACCGGCGCTCGCGCGCGTGGAGCAGGCGGTCGCCGAGGGGGCGGCGATCATCGACATCGGCGGAGTGAAGGCCGGCCCGGGCGAGGAGGTGACCGCGCAGGAGGAGGCGCGGCGCACCGTGGGCTTCGTCGCCGAGGTGCGGCGGCGCTTCCCGGACGTGGTGATCAGCGTCGACACCTGGCGGCACGAGGTGGGCGAGGCGGTCTGCGCGGCCGGCGCGGACCTGCTGAACGACGCATGGGGCGGCGTGGACCCCCGGCTCGCGGAGGTCGCCGCGCGGCACGGCGTCGGTCTGGTGTGCACCCACGCCGGGGGTACCGAGCCCCGGACCCGCCCGCACCGGATCACCTACGACGACGTCATGGCCGACATCCTGAAGGTGACACTGGGGCTGGCCGAGCGGGCGGTGGCGCTCGGGGTGCCGCGCGAGTCGGTGCTGATCGACCCGGGGCACGACTTCGGCAAGAACACCCGGCACAGCCTGGAGGCGACCCGGCGGCTCGGGGAGATGACGGACACCGGCTGGCCGGTCCTGGTCTCCCTGTCGAACAAGGACTTCGTCGGGGAGACGCTGGACAAGCCGGTGAAGGAGCGGGTGCTGGGCACGCTGGCGACGACGGCGGTGTCGGCGTGGCTGGGGGCGCAGGTGTACCGGGTGCACGAGGTGGCGGAGACGCGGCAGGTGCTGGACATGGTGGCGTCCATCGCGGGGCACCGGGCGCCGGCGGTCGCCCGCCGGGGCCTGGCCTGAGCGCTCCGCTGGAGGTGCCGCGCTGTGCCGTCGCCCGTCTGCGCTGCCGTCGTGGCTGGTCGGGCAGTTCCCCCGCGCCCCTTCAGGGCGCTGCCGAACCGCAGCGGACTCCGCCCGACCTGCTCGGTCTCCTCACCCCCGCCGCCCTGCCCGTCCCGGGGGCCGCGGCCCCCGGACCCCGCTTCGGCCGGACGGCCTCGTCCGCAAGCGCCGGACGAGGCGGACGAGGCGGACGGCCACCGGACCGCCCCTAGCGGCCCGCCTCCTTCGAGACCAGGGCGACCGCCTCGTCCACGTCGTCCGTGACGTGGAACAGCAGCAGGTCCTTCTCGGCGGCCTTGCCCTCGCGGATCACCGTGTGGCGGAGCCAGTCGACCAGCCCGCCCCAGTAGGCGGTGCCGAACAGGACGATGGGGAAGCGGGTGACCTTCTGGGTCTGGACCAGGGTGAGCGCCTCGAAGAGTTCGTCGAGGGTGCCCAGGCCGCCGGGCAGGACCACGAAACCCTGCGCGTACTTGACGAACATCATCTTCCGGACGAAGAAGTACCGGAAGTTCAGCCCGATGTCGACGTACGGATTCAGCCCCTGCTCGAAGGGCAGCTCGATACCCAGTCCGACGGAGATGCCCTGGGCCTCGCAGGCGCCCTTGTTGGCCGCCTCCATGGCGCCGGGCCCGCCGCCGGTGATGACGGCGAAGCCTGCCTCGACCAGGCCCCGGCCGAGCCGCACGCCCGCCTCGTAGTCCGGGGAGTCGGCCGGGGTGCGCGCCGAGCCGAAGACGCTGATCGCGGGCGGCAGTTCGGCGAGGGTGCCGAATCCCTCGATGAACTCGGACTGGATCCGCAGCACCCGCCAGGGGTCGGTGTGCACCCAGTCGGTGGGGGCGCGCTCGTCCAGCAGCCGCTGGTCGGTGGTGCTCGCCTGCACCTGTCCGCGCCGCCGGAGGACCGGGCCCAGGCGCTGCTCCTCCGGTGGCCGCCTCTTGCCCTCGGGGTTGCCGGTAGCCATGTGCGCTCCCTCCGTCGTGCGGGTCTTTCCACCTCAGCGTAGATCTACGCGGGTTACGTACGGGGGACATCGGCATGTCCGCCGCCGAGCGCCGGGCGCACGGGACCGGGCTACGCGGTCAGCCAGGCCCGCAGCCGCTCCTCCCCCGCCAGCACCTTCGCGGTCTCCACCCGCTCGTCGCGCTTGTGGGCCAGGTGCGGGTTGCCGGGGCCGTAGTTGACCGCGGGGACACCGAGCGCGGAGAAGCGGGACACGTCGGTCCAGCCGTACTTCGGCTGCGGGGTGCCGCCGACCGCCTCGATGAACGCCGCCGCGGCCGGATGGGACAGCCCCGGCAGGGCGGCGCCGCTGTGGTCGTCGACCACGAACTCGGTCACCCCGCAGTCCGCGAAGACCTCGCGGACATGGGCGAGGGCGTCCTCGGGGGTGCGGTCCGGGGCGTATCGGAAGTTGACCGTCACGACGCACTCGTCGGGGATCACGTTCCCGGCGACGCCGCCGGAGATGCCGACCGCGTTGAGGCCCTCCCGGTACTCCAGGCCGTCGATCACCGGGTAGCGGGGCTCGTAGGAGGCCAGGCGGGCGAGGACGGGGGCGGCCGCGTGGATCGCGTTGGAGCCCATCCAGCTGCGCGCCGAGTGCGCCCGCTCCCCGCTGGTCCGCAGCAGCACCCGCAGCGTGCCCTGGCAGCCGCCCTCGACCTGGCCGTCCGAGGGCTCCAGGAGCACCGCGAAGTCGCCCTCCAGCCACTCCGGGTGTGCCTGGGCGACGTGCTTGAGGCCGTTGAGCTCGGCGGCGACCTCCTCGTTGTCGTAGAAGACGAACGTCAGGTCGCGGTTGGGGGCCGGGACCGTGGCCGCGATCCGCAGCTGCACGGCGACGCCCGCCTTCATGTCGCAGGTGCCGCAGCCCCAGAGCACCCCGTCCCCGTCCAGTCGCGAGGGGACGTTGTCCGCGATCGGGACGGTGTCGATGTGGCCGGCGAGGATCACCCGCTCCGGGCGGCCCAGGTCGGTGCGGGCCACGACGTTGTTGCCGTACCGGTCGACCCTCAGGTGCGGCAGGGCGCGCAGCGCGGTCTCGATCGCGTCCGCGAGCGGCTTCTCCGCGCCGCTGACGGAGGGGACGTCGACGAGCCGGGCGGTGAGCTCCGCGGCGTCCAGCGTGAGGTCAAGGGAGGTGTCGGCCATGGCGTCGACCCTAACCCGCCGGGGCCCGCGCGCACTGTCCACACCGGTCTCGGCACTCCCGGTACTCTCCAGTACCTTGTACGCGTGCCACAGCCGTCCCCAACCCGCAGACGCCGGGGCCGCCTTCTCCGTTCCGGGGCGGCCCTCGTGGTCCTGCTCGCGGTCGCCGGATACCTCGCGGTGCAGTACGTCACCGGAGGCACGGGCGGACCGGGCTGCAAGGTCGTCTCGGCCGACGACGACGCGGCGACCTACGAGTTCGAGCCGGAGCAGGCGGTGAACGCCGCGGCCATCACCGCCGTGGGCACCGCACGCGACCTGCCCGAGCGGGCCGTGACCATCGCGCTGGCGACCGCCCTGCAGGAGTCGGCGCTGCGCAACATCGACTACGGCGACCGCGACTCGCTCGGACTGTTCCAGCAGCGGCCCTCACAGGGCTGGGGCACACCGGAGGAGATCATGGACCCGGCGTACGCGGCCGGGAAGTTCTACGACCATCTCGTCGAGGTGCCCGGCTACACCCGGCTGCCGCTGACCGTGGCCGCGCAGCGGGTGCAGCGCAGCGGCTTCCCGCAGGCCTACGCCAAGCACGAGCCGGACGCCACACTGCTCGCCGCCGCCCTGACCGGGCGCGCCGAGGCGACGCTGACGTGCGAGGGACGGCCGGGCGCGAGCCGGACCAAGGGGCCGGACGCGGTGCGGGCCGCGCTGGTACGGGACTTCGGGCGGGATGTGCTCCAGCCGGTCGGCGCCACGGCGGACGGCACGGAGGCGGCGACGTCGTCCCCCTCGCCGGCGGGGGGCGGTTCCGACGAGCGGACCGTGACGCTGCCGGTGCCCGATGACGCGGAGGGTGCCGACGCCTCCGGCGGTCCGGACGCCCGGCGGCGCGGCTGGCAGTTCGCGCACTGGGCGGTGGCCAACGCCTCCGCGCTGCACATCGAGCGGGTCACCTACGCCGGGCGGGAGTGGACGGCCGGTTCCTCGGGCAGCCGGTGGCACACCAGCGACTCGGACGGTGCGCAGGGCGCGGAGCGCGACGGCGGCTCCGGGGCGGTCCGGATCGTCACCGCCCAGTAGACCGGACCCACTCTCCCGGGTGACTCGCACGGCGCGGGAACGACGGGGTGTGCAGATTTTCGCGGGGTCACCCCGCTGATCGCCGGAAGCCTTGGAATCACGGCGCCGGAAGGATTCAGCAGACTTTCCGACCGAGCCCCGTTTGCCCGTTTTTCGGTGCAACCGATAATGCGACACATTGCCATTTCTTTACGTTGTCCCGCCGCAACCTTCGTGGAGTTCGAGCGGTAGTCACTGCGTCCGAGCCCGGCCGGTCAATGGCCGGGCACGGTCGGAGAACCCAGTCGGACAACTCACCGTTCACTCCCGTCGAAGGAGCATCATGTCCCTCCCCCTGACCCGCCGGATCGCCCGTGCCGCGCTGCTCGTCGCTGCGGGAGCGGCCGCCGGGGTCGGTGCGGCCGGCTCCGCAAGCGCGGCCCCGGAGCTGCCGACCACCCCGAACCTCAGTGGGCTGACCGCCCTGGACGCCGCGAACGCGGCGAACACCGTGGACGCCGCGGCCCAGAACGTCACGGAGACCGCGGGCGAGAGCGGAAGCAAGGCGCTGAAGGAGGCGGTGCCCGCCGCGGGCAAGACCGGTGGCTCGGTCCTCAAGAAGGCCACCCCGGCCGCGCAGGACGCCGCGGGGGACGCGGCGGGGACCGCCGGGGACATCGTCGGCGGCGCGGCGCAGACCGCAACCCAGGGTGGGCTGCCCACGGACGCGGTGGGAGGGCTGCCGACGGGGGCGCTGCCCACGTCGGGGCTGCCCACCTCGGGTCTGCCGCTCGGCTGAGGCCGGCTGCACGCCTTTCCGCCCGCTTGCCTGCTCGAAGGGGCCCGGGGTTCGCTCCCCGGGCCCCTTCGGTGTGCCCGCGTCCGTGCAGGGGCCGTGTGCCGTCCGGTCACCAGGTACCGCGGCGGGCGCGGCGGGGCGGGGCGGGGGGGCCGGTGTCAGGTGAGGCGGGCAGCCGCCGCCTGGACCCGTTCGTCCGTGGCCGTGAGGGCGACCCTGACGAAGCGGTCGCCCGCGGGGCCGTAGAAGTCGCCCGGGGCCACCAGGATGCCGAGGTCGGCGAGGTGGGCGACCGTGTCCCAGCAGGACTCGTCCCTGGTCGCCCACAGGTAGAGGCCGGCCTCGCTGTGCTCGATGCGGAAGCCGTGCCGCAGCAGCGCCTCGCGCAGAGCGGTGCGGCGCGCCGCGTAACGCTCGCGCTGGACACGGACGTGCTCGTCGTCGCCGAGGGCGGCCACCACCGCGGCCTGGGTCGGCGCCGAGGTCATCATCCCGCCGTGCTTGCGGATCTGCAGCAGCGGGCCGAGGACCTCCGGATCGCCGGCGAGGAACGCCGCGCGGTAGCCCGCCAGGTTGGAGCGCTTGGACAGGGAGTGGACGGCGACGATGCCGTCGTAGGAGCCGCCGTTGACGTCGGGGTGGAGGACCGAGACCGGGTCGGCCTCCCAGCCCAGCTCCAGGTAGCACTCGTCGGAGACGACCAGGACACCGTGCTCGCGGGCCCAGGCGACGATCCGGGCGAGCTCCGCACCCGGCAGCACCCTCCCGGTGGGGTTGGACGGGGAGTTGAGCCAGAGGAGCTTCAGGCCGGCCGGGTCCGCGGCGGTCGGGTCGTCGTAGGCCTCGTGGTCCGCGCGGGCCAGGCGGGCGCCGACCTCGTAGGTCGGGTAGGCCAGCCGCGGGAGGGCCACCCGGTCACCGGGGCCGAGGCCCAGCTGGGTCGGCAGCCAGGCGACGAGCTCCTTGGAGCCGACGACCGGCAGGACGTGGCGGTGGGTGACGTCCCGGGCGCCCAGCCGGCGCTCCAGCCACCCCGTGATCGCGTCCCGCAGTGCCGGGGTGCCCCACACCGTGGGATAGCCCGGCGAGTCCGCCGCATCGACCAGCGCCTTCTGGATCAGCTCGGGGACCGGGTCGACCGGCGTGCCGACCGACAGGTCGACGATGCCGTCCGGGTGTGCGGCGGCCGTCTTCTTGTAGGGCTCCAGCTTGTCCCAGGGGAAGGTGGGCAGCCGGTCGGAGACTGCGGACACGGGTACTCGCTCACTTTCTGATACGGCAAACGCCCCGGTCCCGCGCAGGCGGGACCGAGGCGGCGCGGGTGCGGGCCGCTTTCGACGTCAGTCGGCCTGCGGCGGCAGCGCGGCGATGAAGGGGTGGTCGCGCTCGATCAGCCCCAGCTTGCTGGCACCACCGGGCGAGCCGAGCTCGTCGAAGAACTCGACGTTCGCCTTGTAGTAGTCCTTCCACTCCTCGGGAGTGTCGTCCTCGTAGAAGATCGCCTCGACCGGGCAGACCGGCTCACAGGCACCGCAGTCGACGCATTCGTCCGGGTGGATGTACAAGGACCGCTGGCCCTCGTAGATGCAGTCGACCGGGCACTCCTCGATGCACGCCTTGTCCTTGACGTCGACACAAGGCTGCGCGATGACGTAGGTCACGCTGTCGTTCCTCCTCGATACGGGCGCTGGCGGGGCCACCTCAGGCTCCGCCGCCTGGCGCGCGGGAGCGCGGCGTCGTCGATGCCCGCCCCTAGTATCTCCGTTCCGGGGCATGATCCGAACAGGAGGGGTGTACCGACCCGTGGAAATCTCTGCCGCTGGGCGTCTCGAGGTCCGTATCACCACTGCTGACGTGGGTAAACGCGTTTCCGTGCGCTGCTTGAGGCAACCTGTGGTCACGGGTGGGAGGTTTACCGACACGGTCGGTGTTCTCACATCGTGGGACCAGGGTGTGCTGGTGATCACACGAAAGAGCGGTGAGACCGTACGGATTCCCGAATCCGCGCTCGTCGCGGGCAAGGTCGTGCCGGCCGCGCCGGCGCGCCGGCGCGGCCCCGCCGCCTCGTACGAGGAGCTCGCCCGGGTCGCCGCCCGGGCCTGGCCGCCGGTCGAGAGCGCGCGGCTGGGCGAGTGGGAGCTGCGGGCCGCGTCCGGGTTCACCCGGCGCGCCAACTCCGTGCTGCCGCTGGGCGATCCGGGCATGCCCCTGGACGAGGCGCTGGGCACCGTGCGCCGCTGGTACGGCGAGCGCGGGCTGCCCGCCCGGGTGCAGACCGCGACCGGCGCCGAGGGCACCGAGGAGCTGCTGTGCGCGGAGCTGGAACGGCGCGGCTGGGTCCGGGAGGTCACCGCCGAGCTGTGGACCGGCGCCCTGGCACCGGTGGCCGACCGGGCCGAGGGGGCGGGCGTGCTGCTGTCCCGGACGGCGGACGAGGCGTGGCTGGCGCGCTACCAGCGCAAGGGCGTGCCGGAGGCGGCGCTGCAGGTGCTGGGCGGCGGGCCGTCGGTGTGGTTCGCGACGGTGCCCGGCGAGACCGCCCCGGCCGCGATCGGGCGCTGTGTCGTCGACGGCCGGTGGGCCGTCTTCGGTGCCGTGGAGGTCGATCCGGCCGAGCGGCGGCGGGGGCTGGCGACCATCGTGATGGCCGCGCTGGCCGGCAGGGCGCTCGACGAGGGTGCCTCGGCGGCCTGTCTGCAGGTCGAGACGGACAACACGGCGGCGCGGGCCATGTACGCCGGGATGGGCTTCGCCGCGCACCACGTGTACCACCACTACCGGGAACCGGCCGGAGCCGGGCCGGAGCGGTACTGATCGCCGTGAACGGGCACGAACCTGCTATGCGGTCCCCCTGGCCCCCACCGCCCGAGCGCTCCGCCGAGCTGCGGCACCGGTTCGCCGAGGAGGCGCGCTCCGAGCAGCCGGACCTGTCGGCGCTGTGCCTGCTGGTGGGCGGGGTGGCCGACGGGACGCTGGACGAGGCGGGCATCGACGCCGCGCAGATGGAGCTGGACCGGCTGGCCGGGCAGCTGCCGTACCGGCCCGGCGGACCGCGCGCCTGGGCCGAGGCGCTGCGGGAGCTGCTCGGACGGCGGTACGGGTTCCGGGGCTCTGCGGCGGAATACCGGCGGCTGGAGTCGTCGCTGCTGCACGAGGTGCTGCTGCGGCGGCGGGGGCTGCCGATCCTGCTGTCGGTGGTGTGGATGGAGGTGGCCCGGCGGGCCGGGGCCCCGGTGTACGGGGTGGCGCTGCCGGGGCACTTCGTCGTCGGGTTCGGTCCCGACCGTCACCCGACGACCGCCCCTCAGGGAGCCTCGCCCGGTGCCTTCCCCGAGGAGCAGGTGCTGGCCGATCCGTTCGACGGGGGGCGGCTGCTGACCGGGACGGACGCGGAGCTGCTGGTGGCCGGGGCGACGGGGGCGGCGCTGGATCCGTCGATGCTGACGCCCGCCGATCCGCTGGACGTGGTCCTGCGGATCCTGAACAACGTCCGGGCGTGGGCCGCGGCCCGGCCCGAGCGCTCGGACGTGTCGCTGTGGGCCGTGGAGCTGTCCCTGCTGCTGCCGTCCCACCCGGCCCGGCTGCGCTACGAGCGGGCCCGGCTGCTGGTGCAGCGCGGCGACTTCCTGGCGGGCGCGGCCGAGCTGGAGGCCTACGCCGAGATCGCCGCCGCGGTGGACGAGCAGGCGGCGGAGCAGGTGCGGGGGGAGGCCCGGGCGGCGCGGGCCACCCTGAACTGAGCCGTCGGCTCGCCGTCCTGCCGGGCGAGCACGGCGAGGGGGCGGCCGGCGCGTGCCGGTACCCCCTCGGCCGGTGCGGCGTCAGCTGGGGTCGGTGTCGATGACGCCGACGCGGTCGGTCCTGCTGGTCAGTGCCGGGCGGAGGGCGGCGTACACGTCCTGGGGGGTGACGGGTGTCCGGTCACCGTTGCCCCGGGCGATGAGCACGCCGTCGAACGCCTTGCCGTAGAGCTCCTCCAGGGCGGCCAGGTCGGGCTTGTCGACGAGTTTGCCGTTGACCGCCTCCACCCTGAGGAACTTCCACAGTGACTTCTCCGGGCTCATCGGAACGGAGTGCGCCGCATCGGACTGCACGGTCACCCGGGCCGACATCGCCGGCTCGGCGAACTCCTTCATCATCCGGTCGACCTCGGCCTTGGAGACCTTCGGCTGCCGGGTGGTGGTGGGGACCTGTACCGGTGTGGCGGTGCCGGACCTGATCTGGGTGCGGTACGCCTCGGTCACGGCGTCGGTCGACCTGGCGGCGTCGATGCCCTTGCCCGCCTTGGGGTAGACGGGCACCGCACGGCCGGACTCGAAGGTGATCGAGCCCTCGGTGACCGATCCGGCGCCGCCCGCCGCCTGCTCCAGGGAGGCGTGCAGCTTCTCCTTGTCGACGGGCAGGACGGGCTCGACGACCCGCTCGTTGCCGAAGAGCGAGCCGATCACGGAGACCGGGTTGTAGTCGCTCTGCGCCGCCGCGGCGACGGTGGCCTGCATGTCGAAGCGCAGCCCGGCCTGGTCCGGCCGGAGGGAGACGGTCTCGCCGTCCACCGTGAGCTCGAGCGGCCGGCCCGTCCGCTCCTCGAAGGCGGCGTCCAGCTTCTCGACGGCGTCGTCGCGGGTGCCGCCGCCGATGTCGACGCCGAGCACGGTGGTGCCCTTGGGCACGTCGGAG
The DNA here is from genome assembly GCF_036689765.1 of Streptomyces poriticola. Taxonomy (NCBI): domain Bacteria; kingdom Bacillati; phylum Actinomycetota; class Actinomycetes; order Kitasatosporales; family Streptomycetaceae; genus Streptomyces; species Streptomyces poriticola. The sequence goes on along the minus strand of NZ_JBAGKH010000013.1, from coordinate 109,161 downwards.
TGGTTCATCAGCAGCCCGGCGCCGTAGGCCACACCGGCGACCGCGATCACCCCGCCGCCGAGCAGGACGAGCTTGTTCCGCCCCTTCTTCTTCGGGGGCCTGGACGAGCCCGCCGGGGGCGGCGAGACCGGCTCGGGCAGCTTCGGGGGGGTGTGCGGCAGCGGTCCGTCGCCGGGCGCGCCCGGGGCGAACGGGCCGGCGCCGCCCCGGTCCCCCGGCACGACGGGGATACCGCTGCTGAGGGTGTCGCCGGAGACGTTGCCTCCGGGATTGCCGTAGCCGGGGGTGCCGGGCTCCGGGGCGGGCTTCTGCGGGGTGAGGATCGCGGTGTCGTCGCTCAGCCTGCCGCTGCCACCGGCGGGACCGGGGGTGCCGGGGCCCGCCGGGCCGCGCAGGTCTCCGGGACCGCTGGGACCGGGGAACGGACCGGAGCCCGGGGCAGCGCCCGGCCTGCCGGGCGTGCCGGGGCCGGACGGGACGCCCGGGGCACCCGGACCGCCGGGGGCCCCGGGAGCACCCGGACCGCCGGGGGCGCGGCCCGCCTGCGGGGGGAGCAGTCCGTCGCCGGTGGCCGGGCCGCCCGTGGGGCCCGCCGGACCGCTCCGCCCGTGGTCCGGGAAGTACGGCAGCCCGTCGCGGCGCGTCTCGGGCCCGGCGTCGGGGGCCGGTGCGGAGCCGTTGCCGCGCGGTCCCGCCGCGAGGGCCTCGGTCACGTCGAAGGAGCCGGTGCCGCCGCCGTGCCCGGGGGCCACGGGGCCGCCGGTCGCACCGGGCAGGCCCGCGCCCTGGGTGCCGCCGGTCCGGGAGCCGCCGGGGGCGTTCATGGAACCGACGACGCCGCCGGGCCGTCCGCCACCGCCTTCGCCCGGCCGGGGACCGGCCTGCGCGCCGCCGCCGGTGCCGGGGATTCCGGGAGCGCCCTGGGTACCCGCTCCGGCGCCGCCCGCACCGGGAGCTCCCGCGCCGGTGGCCGAACCGGGAGGCGCCCCTGCGCCGTTGCCGGCGGCGGGGCCCTGGCCGCCCTTGGTGGAGGGGGACTTGCGGGGGGCGAACCAGTCGCTGGCCGGCTTCTCCTCGGCCGGACGCGCGGGCTCCGCCGGGGTCTCGCCGGGGCCGGCGGGCGTGCCTGCCCCGGGGACGGGCGTCGCCGCGGTGGTCTCCGGGCCGGCCGCGCGGTCCTCGCCGGCCGCGCCGCCGTCGACGGGCTGGCGCACCACGACCGGCGGGATGGGCCGGGACCCGGGAATGTTGATCCGGATCCGGGTCGTCAGCGTCGTCTCGGTCTTGCGTTCCTCGGGGCGCGTGGCCGAACGACCCGCGTCCGCACCGGCGTCGGAAGCCATGGGCGTTCCGTAGGGCGGTGTGCCCGACGGGTATGCGGCTCCGCCGCGCCCGTTGGGCCCGGAGGACGGACTGTCAGTTTCACGACTCAAGGCAGGTTCTCCCGGTTGGCTCCGCCGCCCGCACTACATCAAGCTGGGGATCCCCCTGCTCGGAGAGCTCGGGGGCGGCTCGGCGGCGCGCACCACCATACTGTCCGCTTCTCATGCGTATCCCGGGACCGCTGGGGAAACCCACACCGGACTCCCACGCCCGCGTCACGGCGCACTGGTGCGTCATTTGCCATGTCGGACGGGGTCGTCGTCCGGTTGCCGTACCGGGGCGAGGGTGGCGCACATCACAGCGAGTGCGATACCGCCGAGCAGGAAGAGATAGGAGCCGCTTCCCGCGGCGAAGACGAAGTCGCCCTCCGGGCGGCTGACGGTGAGCAGGACGACCGCGAGCGCCCAGCCCGCGGCGGGCGACACGGCCGCACCCCGGGTGCCGACGGCACGGGCCGCGCCGAGGCAGAGTCCGGCCTCCGCGGCGAGGGCGAGCAGCAGCCCGCCCGGGAACCACGCGGGCTGCACCAGGGCACCCGCCACACCGACCACGGCTCCCGCGGCGAAGAGGACCACGTGGAGCAGGGCACCTCCGAAGGAGGGCGGCCGCAGCGGCCGGGCGAGCGGCGACGTCGTACGGCCGGTCACGCCACGGTCTCCGCGATTCCGGCGAACAGGTCGGTCAGCGGGGCGGCGGCCGGGGCGGCGGCGCCCGCGAGCTCGTAGTACTCGGTGGTGAACAGCGGCTGGGCCAGCTCGTTGGAGAGCACGAAGTACGGTTCCGCGACCGTGATCTGGGTGGCGTGCGCCCGCATGGCGGCGGCCTTGGCGGCGGCGTACGGGGTGCCGTCGGCGGTGATCCGGGCGGTGATCCGCTCGTCGGCCACGACACCGGGCACGTCGTCCAGGGTGGCCGCCTCGGCGAAGGGCAGGCCGGGCAGGTCGTCGTGGAGCCGGGCGAAGGCCCGCTCCCCGGCCGAGCGCGGGACGCGGTTCCAGTAGACGCGGTCGACCGGGCAGCCCTCCTCGGCGGCGAGCTCGGCGGCGCGCATGGCGACGCGGTGGGCCTGGATGTGGTCCGGGTGGCCGTAGCCGCCGTTGTCGTCGTAGGTGACCAGGACCTGCGGGCGTACCTCGCGGATCACCCCGACGAGGAGGGCGGCGGCCTCGTCGACGTCGGCCTGCCAGAAGCAGCCGGGGTCGCCGTTGTCGGGCAGGCCCATCATCCCGGAGTCGGCGTACCGGCCCGGCCCGCCGAGCAGCCGGACGTCGCCGACGCCGAGGGCGCGCATCGCGGCGGTCAGTTCGCCCAGGCGGTGCCGGCCGAGCGCGGCGCCGGTCAGATGGCGCAGCTCGGGCGGGATGACCTCGCCGCGCTCGCCGAGGGTGCAGGTCACCAGCGTCACCTGGGCACCTTCGGCCGCGTACCGGGCCATGGTGGCGCCGTTGTTGATCGACTCGTCGTCCGGGTGCGCGTGCACCAGCAGCAGACGCCGGGAGGGCTGTTCCGTCATGGCCCCACCCTACGGTCCCGTCGTCCTCGGGGGCCCGTCCGTCAGGGGCGCCCCGGTGACGCCGTCAGAACTTGATGCTGCCGATCATCCCCGCGATGTTCGAGGTCACCTCGCTGATCGTGGGGGCGATCGTGGAGGAGGCGAGGTAGAAGCCGAGGAGCATGCAGACGATCGCATGGCCGGCCTTCAGGCCTGACTTCTTGATCAGCAGGAAGACGATGATCGCCAGCAGCACCACCGCCGAAATCGAGAGTGCCACGGCGGCTCACCTCCAAAGAGCCCGGGGGGACAGGGGGTCGGACGGTCGATCCGCGGGGGACGGATCCACGTACGTAACTCCACACAGGGGGCAGCCGGTTGATACCCACTATGCGCTAGCGATCATAACTATCCGTACGCGTGCATCGATCGGCGCACAGCCGCACAAGGGGGCGCATGGCCAATATGGTCAAGGCATGACGACTGAGCCTGACTCCTTCCCCAGACGGCACGCCCGCACCCAGCGGTTCACGCTCGGCGCGCCGCGTTCGTTCACCGTGGCTCCCGACGGTTCCCGTGTCGTCTTCCTGCGCTCCGCTTCCGGCACCGACCCCGCGGGGGCGCTGTGGGTGCTGGACACAGCGGACGGCCGGGAGCGCACGGCCGCCGACCCGCGCGCCCTGCTGGGCGATGCGGCGGAGCAGCTGCCGCCCGAGGAACGGGCGCGCCGCGAGCGCAGCCGCGAGGGCGGCGCCGGCATCGTCGGCTATGCCACCGACACGGCCGTGGAAGTGGCCGCTTTCGCCTTGTCAGGGCGGCTTTTCACGGCCGAGCTGCGGGTCGGGACGGCCCGCGAACTGCCGGTGTCGGGGCCGGTGGTCGACCCGCGTCCGGCGCCGGACGGGCGCCATGTGGCCTATGTCGCGCGGGGCTCCCTGCGGGTGGTCGGCGCCGAGGGCGACGGCGACCGGGCGCTGGCCGAGCCGGACGCGGAGGGCGTCACCTACGGGCTGGCGGAGTTCATCGCGGCGGAGGAGATGGGCCGCAGCCGGGGCTTCTGGTGGTCTCCGGAGTCGGACCGGCTCCTGGTGGCACGCGTGGACGACACGCCGGTGCAGCGGTGGTGGATCTCCGACCCGGCCCGTCCCGAGCGTGACCCACAGCACGTGGCGTATCCGGCGGCCGGCACCGCCAACGCGGACGTGCGGCTGTTCGTGATCGGTCTGGACGGGGCGCGCACGGAGGTGCTCTGGGACCGCGAGCGGTACCCGTACCTGGCGCGGGTGCACTGGTCAGCGGCGGGTGCGCCGCTGCTCCTGGTACAGGCGCGCGACCAGTGCAGCCAGCTGTTCCTGGCGGTGGACCCGGAGTCGGGCTCGACCCGGATGGTGCACGCGGACGAAGATCCAACTTGGCTGGAACTTTTCCCCGGGGTGCCCTGCTGGAGTCCGTCCGGGCAGCTGGTGCGGATCGCCGACGAGGGCGGCGCACGGGTGCTGGCGGTCGGTGAACGCCCGCTGACGGGGCCGCAGTTGCAGCTGCGGGCGGTGCTGGACGTCTCGGACGACGATGTGCTGGTCACCGCGTCGGCAGGTGAGGAGGCGGTCGCTCCCGAGATCGGCGAGGTGCATGTCTACCGGGTCAACGAACTCGGCGTGGAGCGGCTGTCGCAGGAGCCCGGCGTGCACTCGGCGGTGCGCGCCGGGGACACGACCGTCCTGGCGTCCGCCGCCCTCGACCGGCCCGGAGCGCGGGTCCAGGTGCTGCGGGACGGGAAGACGGCGGCGGCCATCGCCTCGTACGCCGAGGATCCCGGCCTGTCCCCGCGCGTGACCCTGACCCAAGGGGGCGCACGACGTGTCCCGTGCGCCGTGATTATGCCTACGGACTACCGGGGTGACACTCCCCTGCCCGTCCTGATGGACCCCTACGGCGGTCCGCACGGCCAGCGGGTGGCCGCCGCGCACAACGCCCACCTCACCTCGCAGTGGTTCGCCGACCAGGGCTTCGCGGTGGTCGTCGCCGACGGCCGCGGCACCCCCGGCCGGTCCCCCGCCTGGGAGAAGGAGATCAAGGACGATCTCGCCGCGGTGGTGCTGCAGGACCAGGTGGACGCGCTCCGGGCGCTCGCCGACGACTTCCCGCTCGACCTGGGCCGGGTGGCCGTCCGGGGCTGGTCCTTCGGCGGCTATCTCGCCGCGCTCGCGGTACTGCGCCGGCCGGACGTCTTTCACGCGGCCGTGGTGGGCGCCCCGGTCACGGACCTGCGGCTGTACGACACCCACTACCAGGAGCGCTATCTGGGCCATCCGGACGCGCAGCCGGATGTCTACCGCCGCAACTCGCTGATCGACGACACGGGCCTGGTCGACGCGGCCGCACCGCACCGGCCGATGATGATCATCCACGGGCTCGCGGACGACAACGTGGTGGTCGCCCACTCGCTGCGCCTGTCCTCGGCGCTGCTGGCGGCCGGCCGGCCGCACGAGGTGCTGCCGCTGTCCGGGGTCACCCACATGACCCCGCAGGAGGAGGTGGCGGAGAACCTGCTGCGGCTTCAGCTCGACTTCCTCAGGCGTTCGCTGGCGCCGGCCTAGCGCCACGAAGATGCCCGAACCTCTTTAACACCCAGGCAACTTGACCGACGCGGTTCCGATATACGGACGCGGAAGGCTGTACAGCGTACGGCCGTGCGGGTGCCGTAGACGGGCCGGGGTGCGCCATGTCACCCCGGCCCGTTCTCACTCGCCGCTCCCGCCCGCGCGACCTGCTTCTCCTCCGCGAACAGACAGGCCGAGGCGTGCGCCGTGGGGCCCGTCGTCAGCCGGTACCCGGCGGGCACGGCCAGCGCCGGGATCTCCAGCGCGCACTGCTCCCGCGCCTTCCAGCAGCGGGTGCGGAAACGGCAGCCGGAGGGAATGTCCGTCGGGGAGGGCACGTCGCCGGCCAGGATGATCCGCTCGCGGTGCTCGCGGGACCGGGGGTCGGGCACCGGGACGGCGGAGAGCAGCGCCTGGGTGTAGGGGTGTGTGGGGTGGTCGTAGATCTCGGTGTGGCTGCCGGTCTCCACGATCCGGCCCAGGTACATCACCCCGACCCGGTCGGAGATGTGCCGGACGATCGACAGGTCGTGCGCGATGAAGACGTAGGACAGCTCGAACTCGCTCTGCAGCCGCCCCATCAGGTTGATCACCTGCGCCTGCACCGAGACGTCGAGCGCGGAGACCGGTTCGTCGGCGACGATGATCTCGGGGCGCAGGGCGAGGCCGCGGGCGATGCCGATGCGCTGGCGCTGGCCGCCGGAGAACTGGTGCGGATAGCGGTTGATGTACTCGGGGTTGAGGCCGACCACGTCCAGCAGGTGCTGCACCCGGCTGCGGCGCTCGCCCTTCGGCGCCGCCTCGGGGTGGATCTCGTAGGCCTCGCCGATGATGTCACCGACCGTCATCCGGGGGTTGAGGGAGGTGTACGGGTCCTGGAAGACCATCTGGATGTTGCGGCGCACGGCCTTCAGCGCCCTGCCGGACAGCCGGGTGATGTCCTCGCCCTTGTAGCGGATCTCCCCCGCCGTCGGCCGCTCCAGGTGCACCAGCATCCTGGCCAGGGTGGACTTGCCGCAGCCGGACTCGCCGACGATGCCGAGGGTCCGGCCGCGCTCCAGGCGGAGGTCCACACCGTCGACCGCCCTGACCGCGCCGACCTGCTTCCGGAACAGGACGCCGCGGGTCAGCGGGTAGTGCTTGACCAGGCCGCGTACCTCGAGGATCGGCTCGGCGCCGGGCTCAGCCATGCAGGCACTCCCTCCAGAAGTGGCAGGCGCTGCCCCGGCCGGCCGCGGCCCCTTCGGGCCCGGTGACCTCGTACAGCGCCGGCTCGTCGGTGCGGCACTCGTCCCGGGCCGCCGGACAGCGCGGGTGGAAGGCGCAGCCGGGCGGGATGCGGGTGAGGCCGGGCGGCAGGCCCTTGATGGCGTACAGCTCGCGGCCCTTGTGGTCCAGGCGCGGGATCGAGTCCAGCAGGCCCCGTGTGTACGGGTGGGCGGGCGCCTTGTAGAGGTCGAGCACCGGCGCCGACTCCACGATCCTTCCGGCGTACATCACGGCGATCCGGTCGGCGACGTCGGCGACCACCCCGAGGTCGTGGGTGATGAGGATCAGGCCCATGTGGTACTCCCGCCGGAGTTCCGCGAGCAGATCCATGACCTGGGCCTGGACGGTGACGTCGAGCGCGGTGGTGGGCTCGTCGGCGATGATCAGCTTGGGCCGCAGGGCCAGCGCCATGGCGATCATGATGCGCTGGCGCATGCCGCCGGAGAACTGGTGCGGATACTGTCCGACCCGCTCCCTGGCGGCCGGGATCCGCACCCGGTCCATCAGCTCGACGGCCTCGGCCCGGGCGTCCTTGCGCGACATGCCGCGGTGCACGACGAACATCTCGCCGAGCTGGTCGCCGACGGTGAGCACGGGGTTGAGGGAGGACAGCGCGTCCTGGAAGATCATCGCCATCTCGGCGCCGCGGACCCTGCGCCGCTCCTCCCTCTTGAGGGTCAGCAGGTCGCGTCCCTCGAAGAGGACCTCGCCGCCGGTGATCCGGCCGGGCGGCGTGTCGAGGATGCCCATGACCGCCTGGGCGGTGACGGACTTGCCGGAGCCCGACTCGCCGAGCACGGCGAGGGTCTCGCCGGCGTCCACGTGGTAGCTGACGCCGTTGACGGCCCGGGCGACGCCGTCCCGGGTGTGGAACTCCACGTGCAGGTCGCGTACGTCGAGCAGCATGACGGCGGCTCACCTCAGCTTCGGGTCGAGGGCGTCGCGCACCGCGTCGCCGAGCATGATGAACGCCAGCACGGTCAGTGCGAGGGCGCCGGAGGGCCACAGCAGCGCGTGCGGGGCGTTGCGGACATAGGGGGCGGCCGAGGAGATGTCGATGCCCCAGGAGACGCTGGGCGGTTTCAGTCCGACGCCGAGGAAGGACAGGGTGGCCTCCAGGGCGATGTAGGTGCCGAGCGCGATGGTGGCCACCACGATGACCGGTGCGACGGCGTTGGGCGCGATGTGCCGCAGCAGCAGCCGGGAGGGGGAGGCGCCCAGGGCGCGGGCGGCCTGGACGTAGTCGTTCTGCTTGGCGGTGATGACGGAGCCGCGGGCGATACGGGAGATCTGCGGCCAGCCGAGCAGCACGATGAACCCGATCACCGGCCAGAGGGCGTTGCTGGTGATGACGGAGAGCAGCACCAGCCCGCCGAGGACGACGGGGACGGCGAAGAAGATGTCGGTGATCCGGGACAGGAACGAGTCCCAGACACCGCCGAAGAACCCGGCGAGCCCGCCGAGGACGCTGCCGAGGACGGCGACCCCGAGCGTGGCGAGGACGCCGACCGCGACGGAGGTGCGGGCGCCGTAGACGGTGCGGGTGTAGACGTCGCAGCCCTGGCCGTTGAAGCCGAAGGGATGGCCGGGCCGGGAGCCCTCCTGGGCCTTGGACAGGTCGCAGTGGAGCGGGTTGCCGGAGGCGATCGCGGACGGCCAGAGGGAGATGACGACCAGGAACAGGATCAGCAGCCCGGAGACGAGGAAGACCGGGTTGCGGCGCAGGTCGTGCCAGGCGTCGGACCACAGGCTGCGGGCCCGTCCGCCGGGCGCGGCCGACGGGTCCGGCTCCCCGGGGGCGCCACCGGCGGGTGCGGGCGGCTGCTCCAGGGTCTCCGCCCCGCTCGCGGCGAGATCCGGGTGTCCCACGGTGCCGGCGCCGGCGATGGCGCTCCGCAGCTCGTAGGGGTGCTCGTCAGACATAGCGGATCCTCGGGTCGAGTACGGCGTACAGGAGGTCGACGAGGAGGCCGGCCACCAGGAAGACCAGCACGAGGACGGTCACGAAGCCGACGACCGTCTGGGTGTTCTGCCGGATGATCCCCTGGTAGAGCTGGTAGCCGACGCCGTGGATGTTGAAGATCCGCTCGGTGACGATGGCGCCGCCCATCAGCGCGCCGATGTCGGTGCCGATGAAGGTGACGACCGGGATGAGGGAGTTGCGCAGCAGGTGCCGGGTGACCACCCGGCGGCGCGGCAGGCCCTTGGCGATCGCCGTACGGACGTAGTCGGAGCTCCGGTTCTCCGCGAGGGAGGTGCGGGTGAGCCGGGTGACGTAGGCGAGCGAGACGGAGGCGAGGACCAGGCCGGGGACGATCAGTTCGCCGAAGCCGGCCTCGGCGGAGACGGACGGTTTGATCCAGCCCCACTTGACGCCGAGCAGCAGTTGGAGCAGCAGGCCGGTGACGAAGGTGGGGACGGAGATGACGACGAGGGTGAGCACCAGCACCGAGGTGTCGACGGGCCGGCCGCGGCGCAGCCCGGTGATCACGCCCAGGGTGATGCCCACGACGAGCTCGAAGAGGATCGCCACGACGGTCAGCCGGGCGGTGACCGGGAACGAGTCGGCCATCAGCTCGGTGACCGGCCGGCCGTTGAAGGCGGTGCCGAAGTCGCCGGCGAGGACGTTGCCCATGTAGGTCAGGTACTGCTGCCACACCGGCCGGTCGAGGCCGAACTCCTTCCTGAGCCGGGCGGCGGTCGACGGGTCGCACTCCCGGTCCCCGCACAGGCCCGCGACGGGGTCTCCCATCACGTTGACCATCAGGAAGATCAGCAGCGTGGCCCCGAGGAACACCGGGATCATCTGGAGCAGCCGCCGGACGACGTACCGTCCCATGGGTCGCCCCCTCAGCTGACCTTGATCTCGTTGTAGACGGGGACGCTGAACGGGTTGAGGCGGACGTCGGACAGCCGCTCCGAGTAGCCGGCGCTGCCGTTCTGGTACCACAGCGGGATGGCGGCCATATGGGCCAGCAGCACCTCCTCGGCCTGCTGGAACGCCTCCGTCGCCTTGCTGGCGTCGGTCTCGGCGTTGGCCCGGTCGACCAGGTCGTCGAACTTGCGGTTGGACCACTTGCCGTCGTTGGAGGAGCCGTTGGTGTAGTAGAGCGGCTGGAGGAAGTTCTGGATGAGCGGATAGTCCATCTGCCAGCCGGCGCGGAACGGGCCGGGCATCTTCCTGTCGCTGATCGAGCTGCGGAAGTCGGCGAAGGTGCCGAAGGGGTTGCCGACGCAGGCGCGGTCGTTCTCCAGGGCGTTGTTGATGGAGTGGCAGACGGCGTCGACCCACTGCTTGTGGGAGCCGGTGTCCGCGTTGTACGTGATCTTGATCTGTCCGCCGGGCAGCCCGCCGCCCTCGTCGATCAGCCGCCGGGCCTCCTCGGGGTCGTACTCGCACGCCGTCCCGCACAGGCCCCGCTTGTAGCCGCCGGCCTCGCCGAGCACCGGGGAGGTCCAGTCGGTGGCCGGGGTGCGGGTCTGCCGGAAGATGGTGTCGGTGATCTGCTCGCGGTTGATCGCCATGGACAGGCCCCGGCGGACCTTCTCGGAGCCGCTCCTGTTCCATTCCTCGTCGTAGAACGGGAAGGCGAGGGTCTGGATGATGCCGGCCGGTGCGGTGATGTACCGGTCGCCGAGGTCGCTCTCGACGTTCCTCAGCTGGGCGGCCGGGACGTCGTCGACGAGGTCGAGGTTGCCGGCCAGCAGGTCGGTGTAGGCGGTGTTGTTGTCGGTGTAGACCTTCAGGTCGACGCCGCCGTTCCGGGCCGCGTCGTCGCCCGGGTAGTCCTCCCAGGTGCGCAGCGACATCTGGGAGCCGCGCCGGTAGGAGTCGACCCGGTACGGGCCGTTGCCGACCGGCTTGGCCAGCCAGGCGTCGTGGTCGTCGAAGAACGCGCGGGGCAGCGGGGCGTAGGCGGCGTAGCCGAGGGTCTCGGGGAACATGGAGAACTTCTGGCTGAGCCGCACGGTGAAGGTCCGCTCGCCGGTGACCTCGAGTCCGGAGAGGGTCCGGGCGGTCTGCTCGCCGCCGTCCTCGGGATGGACCGCGTCGTAGCCCTCGATGTAGCTGAAGAAGTAGGCCCCGCGCTGGTTGTTCTCCAGACCGGCGCCGTAGTTCCAGGCGTCGACGAAGGACCGGGCGGTGACCTGCTCGCCGTTGCTGAAGGTCCAGCCGTCCTCGACGGTGATGGTGAAGGTCTGCGAGTCGTCCGTCTCGATGCTCTCGGCGAGCATGTCCCGGGCCTCGCCGGTCTCCGGGTCGTACCTCTTCAGCCCCCGGAAGATCATGTCCAGGACCTTGCCGCCCTGCACCTCGGTGGTGTTCGCCGGCTCCAGCGGGTTCTGCGGGTCCCCCCAGGAGGAGCTGAGCACCGCACCGCTGTCTCCGCCGCCGCTGCCGCCTCCTGAGCAGCCGGTCGCCGCGAGGACGACGGCCACCGCACATGCGGCCCACTTGCCGGGCCTGGCTCCGCGCATGGAGTGCCTCCTCGGGTGCGCTGTCCGTAGAGGCCAACATGGAGGCGGCTCACCCGCCGCGCACGCCGGCGGCGACCGTCCGGGGCGCCACGGCATCCGGATGGCGCAGCGCACGGCAGGGGCCCGCTCCCGGATCGGGAGCGGGCCCCTGCCGTCGGGATCCGCGGACGTCAGCGGGCGTCCGAGCCCTTCTCCAGCGAGGTCAGGGCCGGGTCCATCACGACGTCACGACGGGCGTGGGTGGTGGGGTCCTCCGGGAAGTGGCACGCCGTCAGATGGCCGTCGCCGTTTCCGGAGATCTGCACCAGCGGCGGCTCCTCGGTCGCGCACTTGTCCTGCGCCTTCCAGCACCGGGTGCGGAAGCGGCAGCCGGACGGCGGCATGATCGGCGAGGGCACGTCCCCGGTGAGCCGGATGCGCTCGCGGCCCTCGCCGTCGTCGTCGACGGAGACCTCGGGCACGGCCGACAGCAGGGCGTGGGTGTACGGGTGCCGGGGGCGGTTGTAGATCGCCTCCCGGTCGCCGACCTCGACGACCTTGCCGAGGTACATCACCGCGACCCGCTGCGAGAAGTGCCGGACGATCGCCAGGTCGTGCGCGATGAAGACGAACGCGACGCCGAGCTCCTCCTGCACCTTCTGCAGCAGGTTGACGACCTGCGCCTGGATCGACACGTCGAGCGCGGAGACCGGCTCGTCGGCCACGATCAGCTTCGGGTTCAGGGCCAGTGCGCGGGCGACGCCGATGCGCTGGCGCTGACCACCGGAGAACTCGTGCGGGAAGCGGTTGTAGTGCTCCGGGTTGAGACCGACGGTCTCCAGCAGCTCGCGGACCCGCTTCTCCCGGCCGCCCTCCGGATTGATCCCGTTGACCTCCATCGGCGACTTGATGATGCTGCCGACGGTCTGCCGCGGGTTCAGCGAGGAGTACGGGTCCTGGAAGATCATCTGGATCTCGGACCGCACGGGGGCCAGCTGCTTGCGGCTGGCGTGCGTGATGTCCCGGCCCGCGTAGGTGATCGACCCGGCGGTCGGCTCCAGCAGCCGGGTGATCAGCCGCCCGGTGGTGGACTTGCCGCAGCCCGACTCGCCGACCACGCCCAGGCTCTCGCCGGGCAGGACGGTCAGGTCCACCCCGTCGACGGCCTGCACGGCACCGACCTTGCGTTTGAACGGGAATCCGCCGTAGATCGGGAAGTGTTTGGTCAGCCCCTTGACCTCCAGGAGCGGTTCCGTGCCGGCACCGGTGGAGCTCTGCTGTGCGGGGAGGGTGAGGTTCTCGCTCATGATCTCGGTTCTCCCTAGCGCAGCCGGGGCTGGATCTCGTCGATGAAGATGGTCTGCTTCTGCTCGGCCGTCAGATGGCAGGCGGCGGCGCGGCCCTCGGCGAGCGGCGGCCGGGTGTCCGTGCACAGGGTGCCGGCGACCTTGCCGCGGTGGGCGCACCGCGGGTTGAAGGGGCAGCCGGTGGGCGGGTTGAGCAGGGAGGGCGGGGTGCCCGGGATCGGTGTCAGCTCCTCGTCGACGTCGCCGTCCAGGCGCGGCATCGAGCCGAGCAGGCCCCAGGTGTAGGGGTGCTGCGGGGTGCCCAGCACCTCCTTGGTGGTGCCCCGCTCGACGGCCCGGCCCGCGTACATCACCAGCAGGTCGTCGGCCATGTTGGCGATGACGCCCAGGTCGTGGGTGATGAAGATGATCGCGGAGCCGAACTCCTGCTGGAGGTCCTTGAGCAGGTCGAGGATCTGGGCCTGCACGGTCACGTCGAGCGCGGTGGTCGGCTCGTCGGCGATCAGCAGGTCCGGGTCGCACATCAGCGCCATGGCGATCATCGCGCGCTGGCGCATACCGCCGGAGAACTGGTGCGGGTAGTCGTCGAAGCGCGTCCTGGGCTGCGGGATGCCGACCTTCTCCAGCATCTGCACGGCCCGGTCCTTGGCCTCCTTCTTGGAGGCGCCGGTGTGCTTCATGTACGGCTCGGAGAGCTGGCGGCCCACCGTGTAGTACGGCGAGAGGGCGGTCAGCGGGTCCTGGAAGATCATCGCCATCTTGTTTCCGCGGAGCTTCTCCAGCTCCTTCTCGGAGGCGGTGAGCAGTTCCTTGCCGTCGAGGACGATCTCGCCGTCGATGGTGGTGGTCCGCGGGTTGTGCAGGCCCAGGACCGTCAGGTTGGTGACGGACTTGCCGGAGCCCGACTCGCCGACGATGCCCAGGGTCTTGCCGCGTTCGACGTCGAAGGAGAGGCCGTCGACGGCCTTGACGATGCCGTCCTCGGTGGAGAACCGCACCCTCAGGTCACGGACCGAGAGAAAGCTCTCGGACCCGGTCGGGGCCGGGGCGTTCTCGGTGGTGGTCTGTGTGGTCACGGTGGTGGGTTCTTCCTAGGAGAGCCGGACGCGCGGGTCGATCCAGGCGTACGCGATGTCGACGAGCATGTTCATGAGCAGGATGAAGAAGGCTCCGACCAGCATGACGCCCATGGTCAGCGGGAGGTCCTTGTTGGTCGCCGCGTCCACGGCGAGACGGCCGATGCCCTGCAGGGAGAAGGTCAGCTCGGTGACCACACCGCCGCCGAGCAGGGCGCTGATGTCGATGCCCAGGACGGTGACGATCGGGATCAGCGAGCCGCGCCAGGCGTAGCGGAAGAAGACGTACTTGCGCGACATGCCCTTGGCCCGGGCGGTGCGCACATGCTCCTCCTGCAGCTGCTCGATCATCGAGGAGCGCGACATACGGGTGTACTGCGCGGTGAAGATCGTCGACATCACCAGGATCGGGATGGAGAGCCCGACCAGCCAGCCCACCGGGTCCTGGGTGAAGGGTACGTACTTGGGGTCGTCCATCCAGCCCGTGCTGTACACGAAGACCAGCAGCGCGATCGGACCGAGGAAGTAGATCTGGAAGGAGCTGAGGACCATGGACGTGCCGGTGGCGACCTTGTCCACCAGGGTGCCGCGCCGGTAGGCGGCCAGCATGCCGGCGCCGATGCCGACGGTGAGGAAGCAGACGATGCCGCCGACGGTGAGGGACAGGGTCAGCGGGAGCCGGTCGACGATGAGGTCCCAGACGTTCTCGTTGAAGTAGAAGGACCGTCCCAGGCACGGGGCGGGGCAGTCGCCCTGCGGGAAGTCACGGCCGGCGACGATGCCGGACATGAATTCCCAGAACTGCTGCGCGAGCGGCTGGTCGAGGCCCAGGGCGTGCCGGATGTCCTCCAGTCTCGTGGGCGAGCAGTCCTTGCCACAGGCCAGGGAGGCGTAGTCGGACGGCGCGGCGACGAAGAGGAAGAAGGTGGCGGCACCGATGAGGATCAGGGTGGCTGCGGCACCGACTGAGCGCCGGATGATGAACTGAAGCATGGCGGTGGGGGCTGCTCTCTGCGGAGACGGTGGACGGTTTCACGGATCCGCGGGAGCGCGCTCCGCCTGGTGCGCGCTCCCGCGATCAGCCGTAGAGAGTTACGACTTCAGGAACACTCGGGTGATGTCCATGTAGCTGGACTCGGTGCTGTAGCGGGCACCGCCGATGTTCGAACCGTAGAGCTGGAACTGCTTGACGTACCACAGCGGAGCGGCCGGGTTGACCTCTTCGAGGATGCGCTTGTGCGCCTCATCCCAGGTCTTGGCGGCCTCCTCGGGCTGCTGGGTGATCGCCTTGTTGATCAGCTCCTGGACCTTGGCGTCGTTGATGTGCGAGTAGTTCGACTGCCCGTCGCCGATCAGCTCACCGTCGTAGACCGGGGTGACGACCGTGGCCGGGGACGGCCAGTCCTGGCCCCAGCCGGTGATGTACATGTCGTACGGGTTGTTGACCTTGCCGATCTGCTCGTAGTAGCTCGCGGAGTCGACCTCCTTCGAGACCACGTCGATGCCGACCTTGCCCAGCGCGTCCTCGATGGCGACCTTGCGCTTCTGGCCGGCCTCGGAGTTGGCGTAGGCGAAGACGAGCTTCTTCTCGGCCGCCGGGACGTCGGCCAGCAGCTCCTTGGCCTTCTCGATGTTGCCCTGCGGCGTCTTCAGACGGCCGTACGGGTCG
Source organism: Streptomyces poriticola (assembly GCF_036689765.1). Taxonomy (NCBI): domain Bacteria; kingdom Bacillati; phylum Actinomycetota; class Actinomycetes; order Kitasatosporales; family Streptomycetaceae; genus Streptomyces; species Streptomyces poriticola. Next base: position 93,907 of record NZ_JBAGKH010000013.1, on the reverse strand, counting down.
TAGGTCGCGTCGTAGCCCGGCAGGGTCGGGGCGAACAGGTTCGGGGCGACGTCGCCGCCGTAGGCACCGCCCTCACCGGCGATCAGCGACTTGGAGTTCACCGCGTAGGTGATGGCGTCCCGGACCGTCTTGTTCTTGACGCGGTCCATGTTGAAGGACAGCTGCATGACGTAGGGCGCGTAGCCCTGGATCGTGCGCTTCTTGACCTCCGGGTCGCCGATGACGTCCTGGATCTGGGTGGCGTCGACGGTGCCGGTGAACTGGATGGCGTTCTTGGAGTCGCCCTGGTCGGCGATCAGACGCTTGGTCTGGGTCGACTCGGTGACACCGAACTGGAAGTTCCAGCCGTCCACGTACTGGTGGCGCACGGCGTCGGTCTTCGGGTCCCAGTTCTCGTTCTTGACGAGCTTGAGGGACTTGCCGGCCTTGAACTCGGCGATCTTGTACGGACCGGTGGCGACGGGGGCCTGGTCGTACTTCTCCTTGGTGTCGGTCTCCTCCGGCACGATGGAGTAGCCCGGCATGGCCAGTGCCATCGGCAGGTCCGGACGCGGCTTGTCGAAGTGGAAGACGATCGTCTTGTCGTCCGGGGTCTCCAGGACGCTGTCCGGCAGGTGCTTGTCGCCGAAGCCGCCGTCCGGCAGGGCCTTGCGGTAGTCGGCACCGCTCAGCCAGGACTGCAGGAAGGTCGGGCCGTCGAAGATGAACTCGGCGTACAGACGCTCGATGGTGTGGCGGACGTCGGCCGAGTTGATCGGGTTGCCGTTCTGGTCCTTCAGGTCGTCCTTGAGCGTGAAGGTCCAGGTCTTGTTGTCGTTGGACGCCTTGCCCGAGTCGGTCGCGAGGTCACCGACGACCGCGACGTTGCCCTTGCCGTCCTCCTGGAAGTTGGTCAGGCCGCGGAAGACCAGGTTGGAGAACTGACCGGCGTCGGAGACGTAGATCTGACCCGGGTCCATGTGGGTCAGGGCCGACTCCTGGTAGACCGTGACGGTGCCGCCGGACTTGGCACCCGGGACCTCCTCGGCCGGACCGCTGGACGCCGCGGCGTCCAGGTAGGCAACGCCCTGGGACTGCTCCTTGGCCTTCTTCTGGTCTTCCTTGGAGTCCTTGCCCGAGCTGCCGCCGGTGTTCTCCGAGCAGCCGGTGAGCGCGAGTGAGCCGGCCGCGATCGCGACCAGAATGGCGCGCGCTCTGCGCGAGTTGAGCGACTTCATGAGGCGTATGCACCTACCTGTCGTTGATATCCGTGATTACTGCCTGACGCGGCTGGTAGGCCGACGCGGGGGCGGCAGCCACCCCCCACCAATGGACGGTTAGCGCCCGGACTTGGGGTCGAAGGCATCCCGTACCGAGTCTCCGAGGAGGTTGAAGCACAGGATGAAGATCACCAGCGCCACGCCCGGGAAGAAGATGAAGGCCGGGTCCTGCTGGGTGTACTGCGCGCCGGCGGCGAACAGTCGGCCCCAGTCGGGGGTGGGCTCCACGAAGCCGACACCCGCGAAGGACAGGAAGGCGATGGTCAGGATGGTGCTGGGCAGCTGGTACGTGTACTGGACCAGCACCGGGGTGACGATGTTCGGCAGGATCTCCTTGCGGATGATCCGGGCCGGCGAGGCCCCCGAGACCTTGGCGGCCTCGATGAACTCGCGCTCCCGCAGCGCCAGCACGACGGAGCGGACGAGGCGGGCCATGCCCATCCAGCCGAGGACCCACAGGACGATCAGGATGGCCAGCGCCCGGAAGTAGGTGGGCGTCTCCTCCCTGGGGTCCACGAAGAAGGCGGTCACGACGGGCATGAAGGCGATGAAGAACAGCTGCGACGGGAAGGACAGGAAGAAGTCCGTGACCCGGCCGAGCCAGTAGTCGGTACGGCCGCCGAAGTAGCCGCCGACGACGCCGATGATCACGCCGGTGACCGTCAGCAGCGTGGACACCGCGACCGCCATGTACAGCGACGTCCGCATGCCGTACATCATCATGGCGAACAGGTCACGGCCGTACTGGGGCTCGACGCCGAACCAGTGGTCGGCCGAGACGCCGCCGAAGTAGCCCAGCGGAAGACCGAATTCGTCGAGTACGGGCTTGTCCGCAAAGGTGGGGTCCTGTCCGTACAGGGTGTACGGGTTCGTCCCGCTGATCGCCGTGAGCACGGGCGCCAGCAGCGCGATGACGAAGAAGAAAATCACTACGCCGGCGCAGATCATCCCTGTACGGTCACGCTTGAAGCGCTGCCACATCAACTGCCCGGGAGAGCGCCCCTCGAGCTTCTTGGGGCCCTCGGCGACCTCGGAGGTCGCGTCGAGTTCAGGGTCCAATGCGGCCACGGACCCGGAGCCCTCGGCCTTCGTCGGACTTGTCATGAGTGTTCTTCCCCCGGGGGATGGAGAGTTGAGCGCAGCACAGATACCGGCAGGTTCTGTGGTTTGGGGGAACTTTCGCCAAGCGACTCAACGCGCGTCAAGGGTGGAAGACACAGGGATCTCCCTACCGTCGATATTTTGAGCAAAAATTGCAACTATCGACACCTGAGCGCGCTTGACAGCTAGCGCTTACACTTCGCCAATCGGACATCGAAGGAAGTTTTTTTGTTTACATGTCCGAAACTTGATCACCAGATCACCGATATACGAACAGTGACCGTGTCGTACCTGAACGCCCCCCTCCGAGCGGGCCGACGACACGCCGAGAGCCCGGCCCCCCGCCCTGCCGGGCGGAGGAACCGGGCCCTTCTCGGTATGTGATCGACTACGTAACGCCACCGGCCCCGCGTCAGCCGTGCTTGGCGCGGCTGGCCGCACGCGCCCGCTCACGGGCGTCCAGGTTCACCTTGCGGATGCGAACCGCCTCCGGGGTCACCTCGACGCACTCGTCGTCCCGGCAGAACTCCAGGGACTGCTCCAGGGACAGCTTGCGCGGCGGCACGATCGACTCGGTGACGTCGGCCGTGGAGGAGCGCATGTTGGTGAGCTTCTTCTCCTTGGTGATGTTCACGTCCATGTCGTCGGACCGCGAGTTCTCACCGACGATCATGCCCTCGTACACCTCGGTGCCGGGCTCGGTGAACAGTACGCCGCGCTCCTGGAGGTTCGTCATCGCGAAGGCGGTGACGGAGCCGGCACGGTCGGCGACCAGCGAGCCGTTGTTGCGGGTCGTCAGCGTCCCGAACCAGGGCTCGTGGCCCTCGTGGATGGAGTGGGCGATACCGGTGCCCCGCGTCTGGGTCAGGAACTCGGTCCGGAACCCGATGAGGCCGCGAGAGGGCACCACGAACTCCATCCGCACCCATCCGGAGCCGTGGTTGGACATGTTGTCCATCCGTCCCTTGCGCACGCCCATGAGCTGGGTGACGGCACCCATGTGCTCCTCGGGCACGTCGATGGTCATGCGCTCGACGGGCTCGTAGACCTTGCCGTCCACCTCCTTGGTGACGACCTGGGGCTTGCCGACGGTCAGCTCGTAGCCCTCCCTGCGCATGGTCTCCACCAGGATCGCCAGGGCCAGCTCACCACGCCCCTGCACCTCCCAGGCGTCCGGCCGGTCGGTGTCCAGCACCCGCAGCGAGACGTTGCCGATCAGCTCGCGGTCCAGCCGGTCCTTGACCTGGCGGGCGGTGACCTTGCGGTCCTTGACGGCCGCCTTGGCCTCGGCGCCCTTGCCGCTGCCGCCCCGCCCCACCAGCGGCGAGGTGTTGGTCCCGATGGTCATCGAGATCGCCGGCTCGTCCACGGTGATCAGCGGCAGCGGAACCGGGTTCTCGGCGTCGGCGAGCGTCTCACCGATCATGATGTCCGGGATACCGGCGACCGCGCAGATGTCACCCGGCCCGGCCTTCTCGGCCGGCTTGCGGGTGAGCGCCTCGGTCATCATCAGCTCGGAGATCCGGACGTTGGCGACGGACCCGTCGCGCTTCATCCAGGCGACCGTCTGGCCCTTCTTCAGCTCGCCCTGGTGCACCCGGAGCAGCGCGATACGGCCGAGGAAGTTGTCCGCGTCCAGGTTGGTGACGTGGGCCTGCAGCGGCGCGTCCGCGTCGTACGTCGGCGCGGGGATGTGCTCCAGGATCGTGGAGAAGAACGGCTCCAGGCTGCTGGAGTCGCCCGGCACGGTGCCGTCCTCCGGCTTGGTCAGCGAGGCGACGCCGTCCCGGCCGCAGGCGTAGACGATCGGGAACTCGATCTGGTCCTCGTCCGCGTCCAGGTCCAGGAACAGGTCGTAGGCCTCGTTGACGACCTCGTCGATCCGGGCGTCCGGGCGGTCGGTCTTGTTGATGCACAGGATGATCGGCAGCCGCGCCTGGAGCGCCTTGCGCAGCACGAACCGGGTCTGCGGCAGCGGCCCCTCGGAGGCGTCGACGAGCAGCACGACCCCGTCCACCATCGACAGACCCCGCTCGACCTCACCGCCGAAGTCGGCGTGGCCGGGGGTGTCGATGATGTTGATGGTGATCGGGTCCCCGCCGTCCTTGGGGTGGTACTTCACCGCCGTGTTCTTGGCGAGGATCGTGATGCCCTTCTCACGCTCCAGGTCGTTCGAGTCCATGACCCGGTCGTCGACGGAGTCGAGCTGGTGGGCGGCAAAGGCGCCGGCCTGCTTCAGCATGCCGTCGACGATGGTCGTCTTGCCGTGGTCGACGTGGGCGACGATGGCGACGTTGCGGATGTCGTGACGCGTTGAGGTCACAGCCATAGTGCGGCGTACTCCCGGAGTGGTGAGGACGGCCCTGCTGCGTACGTCGGTGTTACGCGGGCCCTGCCGGGCGGAACGTGCCACGGCCTCACCCCATGGTACGGGGCCGCCGCGGCTCGGGCCCGCGCGGGAGGGTACGGGCTCGATCGTCACCGGTCCACGCGGTGCGGATACGCCCGCGGGCTCCGGCCTCGCCGTCTCCCGGGCCGGGGTCCACGCCCCCGGGGGTGACCGCCGCGGGCAGTCCGCCCGGCGCTGCGGTGCCCTCCGGGGGTGGACAGGTCGCCCGGCGCTGCGGTGACCGCGGGGGTGGGGTGCGCAGCCCGGCGTTACCGGGGTGCCGCCCGCGCCCACCCGTGCCGCCCCTGGGGGTACCTACCAGGCCGTTGAGTCACTGGGGGAGGCACGGCTGCCCGCGGTTGGCCGAGGGGGGGCGCCGTCCCGGCGGCACGCCGGGCACCCCACCCGCACCGCGCACCACCCGCACCGCAGACACCACCCACACCCGGCCCCCCACCGAACCGCGGGAGGCACCCGCACCCGGCGTCAGTCGTCGGCGGGGCTGGGCCTCGAGCCCGCCGTGCCCTTCTTCAGGAAGCCCATGTCCTCGTACACCGGCGTCTCGAACCCGAACGCGCCCGCGTTGGCGAGGTTCTTGCGGGCCGCCGAGAGCTGGGGGCGCTGGTACAGCGGCAGCGACCCCGCCGCCGCCCAGATCCGGGAGTCGGCCTTCCGGAGCAGATCGCGCGCCTTGCCCTCGTCCAGCGTGCCGAGCGCCTGCTCGAAGAGCTGGTCGACCTGGTCGGTCCCGACCCGCGTGTAGTTCTGCCCCACGTTCAGCGAACCGTCCGCGGCCGGGACGGGCTTGCGGTAGATGGGACGGGCGTCGGTCGCCGGGTAGGCCGAGGCGGGCCAGGAGTACAGCGCGAGATCGTACTGGCCGGACGCCACGTGGTCCTTGAAGTAGCTCGCGTCCGCCACCTTCGTGAGGTCCGTGCTGATACCGACCCGCTTCAGCATCCGGGAGATCCGCTCGGCCACGGTCCGCAGCGACTCCGACCCGGGTCCCGACGGCACCACGAAGCGGAGGGTGAGCGCCTGCCCGTCCTTGGCCAGCGGAGCGGCCTGCGGCCCGCCGCCGGGAGCGGCCGTGCCCTTCGGGGCGTACGCCCCGGGAGCACTCCCCTGCGCCTTGTCCTCGCCCTCGCCCTCGGGCTTCCCGTCTCCGGGCTTGTCGTCCTGGCCGACGATGTACGTACCGTCGTCGCCCCCGGGCGACTCGTCCCCGGCCGTCGCCTCCTCCCCTCCCCCTTCCCCTTCCGTCTCCCCTTCCGCGTCCCTTTCCCCTTCCGCCCCGGCCGCATCCTCGCCCTCGCCCTCACTCTTCTTCTGCTCCTTGACCGGCCCCCCGGGCACCCACCCGGCATCCGCGAGCAGCGCCCGCGCCTCCTGTACGTCGGGGCCGCCGAGCGCCCCGCTGCCGTCGGCGTACGCGGCCTGCCCGGAGAGCGCGAGATGGCTGCCGACCGGCTCGGTGGGCAGCCCCAGCGGCCCGAGGACGGCCTCGGCCAGCTTCTCCCGGTCGATGGCCCTGGCCACCGCCCGCCGCACCCGCTCGTCGGCGAGCGGCCCGTCCGCCCCGTTCAGGGCGAGCTGGGTGTACGCGGGCTCCAGGGAGCTACGGACCTCGAACCGCCGCAGCTCCTCCCTGCGGGCGTCCGCCCGCGCGACGGCCGCACGCCGCTCCTCACGGGCGAGGCTCTCCTCGTGTGCGGCATCCGCGTCGGAACCGTTCGCCACCGCCCAGGACCGCAGCGCCTCCGCAGCCGCGCTGCCGCCTGGACCCATGTAGGGGGTGCTGCTCAGAGGCGTACGGGACCGCTTGGCGCCACGCGGCGCCGAGGACGCCCGGACCTTCCGCGCCGCACCGGGGCCGATCTCGGCCAGATCGACCGTGCCCTCGACCAGTGCCTCGACCCGCTCATCACTCGGCACGGCCTTCAGCACGATCTTCGTCAGCTTGGCCGGCTCCCCCCACCAGCGCGGATTGCGGGTGAGGACGACCTCCTCGGCGTCCCGGTCGACCTTCCCGACGCCGAACGGACCGGCGGTCGTCTTCAGCTTGCGCCGCGCGCCGTCGTTGAACGCGTCCGGCGTGCCCATGACCTCCTTGGGGTACAGCGGGGTGAACAACGACGTCCAGTCGGCGTAGGGCCGGCTGAAGGTGACCTTGACCTCGAGGTTGTTCGCACCGCGTTCGATCTTCTCGATGCGGTCGTAGCCGGCGTTGCGGGCGGTCCAGTAAGCGGTGTCCCGCCCCGAGAGGGCGCGCCACTGCGCGGCGAAGTCGGCGGCACCGATCTCCCGCCCGTCGCTCCAGACGGCCTGCTGGTTGAGCTTGTACAGGACGACCTGCTTGGGCTCGGTCTCCACCACTTCCGCCGACTCCAGGTAGTCGGCGTTGCGCACCGGGCGGCCGGACGCGTCCATCCGGTACATCGACGGCAGCACCGCCTGCGCGACGCGGGTCGTGGTCGCGTCGGCATCGGCCTGGAAGGTGTTCAGGGTGTCCGGCAGGGAGTCCACGGCCCAGCGCAGGGTGCCGCCGTCGGCCACCCGGGCGCGGGCGACCGCGGCGATGTCCGGTCCGGCCAGCGGCGCACCGGCCGGATCCTCGGAGCTGCACCCGGCGAGCACGGGAACCGCGAGCACCCCCGCGGTGAGGAAGGCGACCGAGCGCTTGACCGCCCGGGGTCCGACGCCGACGTGGGACATCTCTGCTACCTCCGAAGGCCGCGGGGCGTTATGATCACTTTTGGCGGTATTTGGAGTTGATCATTTGTATCCAGATGTATGCGGCCACTGAAGAGGAAAGGGTTCGGCAACACCGGGCGACACGGCGACGACTCCTCGTAAGCCCACCCGTGCGGCGCAACGCACCGGGGAATGCACCGACCGGCCTCAGCCAATCGGTGCACATCCCTTCCCACCACCCGGTGTGACGCGCAACACTCGCAGGCGCATGAACGTCGCCGCCCAAGGCCGGCCCATGGCCGTGTCCGACGGAAGTGAGGTCACGTCATGTCCGTGCACGACGAACTGACAAGGATGCAGCACAGCCTCGACGATCTGAGGCGCTCGCTGGGCCGGCTGGAACAGCAGCTGGGCAGCGGCGGCCTGGAGATCCGCCGGGTCCGCACCGACGCCGACCACCTGCGCGAGAGCGTCGCGCTGCTGCGGGAGGCCTCCGCGGACGCGCCCGAGACGCAGAAGCGGCCCGACCTCGTCACCATCTCCGACGCTCCGTACGACTTCTCGCTGTGGACGGACTCGGACGACGAGGGCCTCGGCGCCCGCGACCGCCACGCCCCCTGAACCCGACCCGGAGTCGCCCGTGGCAACTGGTACGGAACCCCCCGCCACAGAACCCCATCCTCGAGGCGGCGGCGTCCGCACTCCGACGCGCGCCGCCATCGCCGCCCCGCACCTGCGGACGGACCGCTGGTGGCTGGCCCCGGCCGCGACCGCGGCCGGGCTGCTGGCCTTCGTCGTCTACTCGACCTGGCGGGCGTTCGCGAACGCCGACTACTACGCGGCACCGTACGTCTCGCCGTTCTACTCCCCCTGTCTGGCGGAGAACTGCGAGCCGATGAGGGGCGGCCCCAACTGGGAGATCTTCGGCTCCTGGTGGGGGATCTCGCCCGCGATCATCATCCTGATCTTCCCGCTCGGCTTCCGCCTGACCTGCTACTACTACCGCAAGGCCTACTACCGCGGCTTCTGGGCGTCCCCGCCGGCCTGCGCGGTGGCCGAGCCGCACCGGAAGTACACCGGTGAGACCCGCTTCCCGCTGATCCTGCAGAACATCCACCGGTACTTCTTCTACGCCGCGCTGGTGGTGGCGGTCATCCTGACCTACGACACGGCGCTCGCGTTCCGCGACGAGAGCTACGAGTGGGGCCACATGGGCCTGGGCACGCTGGTGTTCCTGGCCAACATCGCGCTCATCTGGGCGTACACGCTGTCCTGCCACTCCTGCCGGCACATCGTCGGCGGGCAGCTGAAGCACTTCTCCCGACACCCGGTGCGCTACCGCATGTGGCGGGCCGTGGGCAGGCTGAACGAGCGGCACATGCTGCTCGCCTGGGCCTCGCTGGTGAGCGTGGCGCTCGCCGACTTCTACGTCTACCTCGTCGCGTCCGGCGTCTTCGACGACCCGCGCTTCTTCTGACCGCTGGCCCGACAACCGAGTGAGGACTGACTGCATGTCCGTGGTCGACCGACAGGAGTGGGACGTCGTCGTGGTCGGGGCCGGTGGCGCGGGCCTGCGCGCCGCCATCGAGGCGCGCGAGCGGGGCGCCCGTACGGCCGTGATCTGCAAGTCGCTGTTCGGCAAGGCGCACACCGTGATGGCCGAGGGCGGCATCGCCGCGGCCATGGGCAACGTCAACGCCGGTGACAACTGGCAGGTCCACTTCCGCGACACCCTGCGCGGCGGCAAGTTCCTCAACCAGTGGCGGATGGCCGAGCTGCACGCCCGGGAGGCGCCCGAGCGGGTGTGGGAGCTGGAGACCTGGGGCGCCCTGTTCGACCGTACGAAGGACGGCCGGATCTCGCAGCGCAACTTCGGCGGCCACGAGTACCCGCGCCTGGCGCACGTCGGCGACCGCACCGGACTGGAGCTGATCCGCACCCTGCAGCAGAAGATCGTGGCGCTGCAGCAGGAAGACCACCGGGCGACCGGTGACTACGAGTCCCGGCTGAAGGTCTTCCAGGAGTGCACGGTCACGCGGGTGCTCAAGTCCGGCGACCGCGTCTCCGGGGTCTTCGGCTACGAGCGCGAGTCCGGCCGCTTCCTCGTCCTGGAGGCGCCCGCCGTCGTCATCGCCACCGGCGGCATCGGCAAGTCGTTCAAGGTGACGTCGAACTCGTGGGAGTACACCGGCGACGGGCACGCGCTGGCCCTGCTGGCCGGGGCGCCACTGCTGAACATGGAGTTCGTGCAGTTCCACCCCACGGGCATGGTCTGGCCGCCGTCGGTGAAGGGCATCCTGGTCACCGAGTCGGTGCGCGGCGACGGGGGCGTGCTGCGCAACAGCGACGGCAGGCGGTTCATGTTCGACTACGTCCCGGACGTCTTCAAGGACAAGTACGCCGAGTCGGAGGCCGAGGCCGACCGCTGGTACGACGACCCGGACCGCAACCGCCGCCCGCCCGAGCTGCTGCCCCGGGACGAGGTGGCGCGGGCGATCAACGCCGAGGTGAAGGAGGGCCGGGGCTCCCCGCACGGCGGGGTGTTCCTGGACGTGTCGACCCGGATGCCGGCCGAGGTGGTCAGGCGTCGGCTGCCGTCGATGTACCACCAGTTCAAGGAGCTGGCGGACGTCGACATCACCGCGGAGGCGATGGAGGTCGGGCCGACCTGCCACTATGTGATGGGCGGGATCGCCGTGGACTCGGACACGGCCGCCGCGCGCGGGGTGCCGGGACTGTACGCGGCCGGTGAGGTGGCCGGCGGGATGCACGGCTCCAACCGGCTCGGCGGCAACTCGCTGTCCGACCTGCTGGTGTTCGGCCGCCGCGCGGGCCGGTACGCGGCCGAGCACGCGGCGGGCGCGGCCGGGGCGCGGCCCCGGGTGGACGACGCGCAGGTCGACGCCGCCGCCGCCGAGGCGCTGCGGCCGTTCTCCGCCGAGGCCGAGGCCGGAGCCGGGACCGGAGCCGTTGCCGGGACCGGAGCCGGGGCCGAAGCCGTCGGGCCGCCCTCCGGTGGCGCGCCGGAGAACCCGTACACCCTGCACCAGGAGCTCCAGCAGACGATGAACGACCTGGTCGGCATCATCCGCCGGGAGCCGGAGATGCGGCAGGCCCTGCGGAAGCTGGCGGAGCTGCGGGCACGGTCCCGACGGGCCGGTGTCGAGGGGCACCGGCAGTTCAACCCGGGCTGGCACCTCGCCCTGGATCTGCGGAACATGCTGCTGGTCAGCGAGTGCGTGGCGCGGGCCGCGCTGGAGCGCACGGAGTCGCGCGGCGGGCACACCCGCGAGGACCACCCGTCGATGGACCGCACCTGGCGCAACGTCAATCTGCTGTGCACCCTGGCCGACCCGGACGACACGGCCGCCGCCCCGGAGAGCGGTACCGCGGCCGGACCGGCGCGCGGCCGGATCGCCCTGGAGCGGCAGACCACCGAACCCATCCGCCCGGACCTGCTCGCCCTCTTCGACAAGGAGGAGCTGGTCAAGTACCTCGCCGAAGAGGAGCTGTACGAATGAGCAGCTACGAGGCCCGTTTCAAGGTGTGGCGGGGGGACGCCGAGGGCGGCGGCCTCGAGGACTTCACCGTCGAGGTGAACGACGGCGAGGTGGTCCTCGACATCGTGCACCGCCTCCAGGCCACCCAGGCCCCGGATCTCGCCGTGCGCTGGAACTGCAAGGCAGGCAAGTGCGGTTCGTGCTCCGCGGAGATCAACGGCCGGCCCCGGCTGCTGTGCATGACCCGGATGTCGGTGTTCACCCGCGAGGAGACGGTCACCGTCACCCCGCTGCGGGCGTTCCCGGTGGTCCGGGACCTGGTGACGGACGTCGGGTTCAACTACGACAAGGCCCGCGAGGTCCCGTCGTTCGTCCCGCCGGACGGGCTGGGGCCCGGCGAGTACCGGATGATGCAGGAGGACGTGGACCGCTCGCAGGAGTTCCGCAAGTGCATCGAGTGCTTCCTGTGCCAGGACACCTGCCATGTGGTCCGCGACCACGAGGAGAACAAGCCGGCGTTCGCGGGCCCGCGGTTCCTGATGCGGGTCGCCGAACTGGACATGCACCCGCTGGACTCCGCGGCCGGTTCCGGACTGGACCGGAGCCGGACCGCCCAGGACGAACACGGCCTGGGCTACTGCAACATCACCAAGTGCTGCACCGAGGTCTGCCCCGAGGGCATCAGGATCACGGACAATGCCCTGATCCCGTTGAAGGAGCGGGCCGTGGACCGCAAGTACGACCCGCTCGTCTGGCTCGGCAGCAAGATCCGCCGCAGGTCCCCGGCCTCCTGACGCCCGCAGGGCGGATCAGCGGGGCCGGCGGGCCCGCCTGGACCGGTGCCTAGTCCGAGCGTCGGGCGCGGGTGTCCGGGCCGCCGAAGCTCGGCGGCGGGCCGCCGTCCGGACCGTTGCCCAGCAGCACCCCGCCCAGCAGAGCACCCGCCGCGCCGCTCTCCTCCCCGGCCGCACCGGCTGCGGGGTGGCCGTACAGCCGTACGTCCTGCTCGGCCAGCTCCCGGGCCCGGCCGGCCAACTCGTCGGCGGCGACCGGGTCAGGCGCATCAGGCGGCCCCGCGCCGAGCAGCCGCTGGGCCTCCGCCAGCCGGGTGCGCGCCGCGGCGCCCACCGCCGCCCGGTGCGTCGTGACCGTGTCGGCCGCGGCGGCGGTGCTGTCCCGGGCGACGAACAGCGCGGCGGCGGACAGTACGCCGGTCTCGGGCGCGGGCGTCGGCGCGAGGGCCCGTACGATCCGGCGCAGCGCGGCCAGCGGATCGTACGGGCCGCCCGTCAGCTCCTCCCGCACGGCCGCCAGCACGTCGTCCGCGTACCGCAGCCGCACCCGGGCCTCGCCGACGGGCATGTCGAGATCCGCCCCGGCCGCTGGGACGTCCACCCGGTGCCTGGCCCGGGCGAGGGCCGCCTCAGCGCCGGTGAGCGCAGCCGGCACCAGGCGGGCCGCGGCCCTCAGCGCGGTGGCCCGCCGCTCCACCCCGGTCAGCAGGACGTCCGCCTGGGCGATCGCACCCTCGGCGGCCCGCAACTGCGCCGCCGCACGCGGAAGGTCCCCGGCATCGGCTGCCTGGTGGGCGAGGTTGAGCCGCGAGGTGGCGAACACCAGCCTGTCCTTGGCCTGTTCGACGGCCCCGGCAACGGGGGCGGTCGCGGACGGCGGGTACCGGGTGCCCAGGTCCGCGAGAGCGCCCTGCGCCGTCCCCGTCCGGGCGGTCAGTTCCCGGAAGCGGGCCTCGGCGAGCGCAAGCGCCGGTCCGACGCCCGCCTCCAGGCCGCGCAGCCGGTCGGACCCGGCCGCCTCCGCGTCCAGCCGTCGGCCCGCTTCCTGGCACCGGCCGACGATCCCGGCCAGGGCGTGCCGCCGGGCCGCGGGCTCCTCCGGGACGCCGTCGTCGTAGCGCTGCCGCATCCGGAACGCTGCCGCCAGCTCGGACTCCGCCTCCCGCAGCGCCCGCGCGAACGGTTCCACGGCGCCGGTGCCGTGCAGCGCCCCGGCGAAACCGAGTTCCTCGCGGGAGGCGCGCACGCAGTCGTCGGCCTCGGTCAGCGCGGCTCCGGCCTGCCGGTCCAGGGCGTCGAGCCCGTCGTACGGCGGACCCGCCGACCCGGCCTCCGCCCCGCCCGGAGTGGTACGGGTCCGGGCGCGCCGAGTGCGGCGGAGGTAGCCGTACCCGGCGAGCACGGCCGCCGCGCCGACCGCGACCAGGGGCAGCACCAGGTCGGCGGTGGCCGTGCCGTCGTCCACCGGGTCGTCCTGCGCGGGGGCGCTCGCCACCGGGACGGCGTCCCTGACCGGAACCGGCCCCCCGGTGGGCGTCGTCATCGCGGGCAACACCAACCACACCAACCCGGCCGCGCCCCCCAGCACAACGTGTGCCACCCGCACGGCGAAGTGCCCGGTGGCAGTCCGTGGCCGGCCCCGGATCAAGGATGGCGTCACATACCGGAGCGTATGAGCAGAAACACGGCATCGCGACCGGAGGGGGGTGGCCGACACGAGAGGTACGCCGATGAACGAGCCGGAGACACGGACGGGACCGGACCAGGACCCGGCACGGGACGACTCCGCGGGGCCGTCCGACGGGCCGTCGACGGGGCCGTCCGCGGTGCCTGACGGGCGGACGGCCCCGTCGGCCTCGGGATCGCCGGCCTCGGGATCGTCGGCCTCGGGATCGCCGGCTCCCGAGACACCCGCACCCGAGGGACCGGTCCCCGAGCGACCGGCTCCCGGGGCACCCGCGTCCGGGCCGCCCGGCGAGACGTCGGCTCCCGGGCCGCCGACCGCGCCGTCCGCTTCCGAGTCGCCGGCCGGCTCGCCGGCTGCGGAGGGGGCCGGCTCCGGACCGCGGTTGGCGGACGTGAAGGTTCCTGAGGGACCGGCACCCGGGGCACCCGGCTCCGGGCCGCCGCCGACCGGCCCGTCCACTTCCGCGCCGCCGACCGACCTGCCGGCTCCCGAGTCACCCGCCGGCTCGCCGGCTTCCGAGGCTGTCCCCGGGCCGCGGCCCTCCGACCTGGAGGCTCCCGGTCCCTCGGCACCCGGGGCACCCGGCTCCGGGCCGCCGATGACCGGCCCGTCCGCTTCCGCGCCGCCGACCGGCGCGTCCGGCGCCGAGCCGAGCCCCGAGCCGAGCCTCGAGCCGGCCGTCGTCCCGGCCGGTCGCGAGGGGTCCGGTGGGCAGACGGCGCCGGGGGGCCGAGGTGCCGCCGCGGGCCCCCGGCGGTGGGTGACGTGGGCCCGGCGCAGTGCCCTCGGCCTCGTCCTCGCCGTGCTGCTTCCGCTGCTCGCCGCCGAGACCGCCCTGCGGATCAACTACACGGGCGACCCCGCCGACGGCACGTACACCAGGAACCGGGACGCGCTCTGGCTCGGTCACGCCTGGGTCGACGGGCGCAAGGACGACGCGGATCTCGCCGCCCTGGCACGTCGGCTGCGCGGTACCGGGATCCGCGACCTGTACGTCCACTCCGGGCCCATGGAGCACGACGGCACGCTGCCGGCGTCGAAGTACCCGAGGGGGCGCTGGCTGACCGACGCCGTCCACCGGGAGCTCCCCGGGGTCCGTGTCCAGGCCTTCCTCGGCCACGTCCTCGCCACCGAGAGCCCCGACGGCATGCGGCTGGAGCGCGCCGCCACCCGGGCCGCCGTCGTCGGCTCCGCCCGGCAGGTCCTGGACGCGGGCTTCGACGGCGTCCACCTCGACCTGGAGCCGCTGCACTCCGGCGACCGCCACTACCTCGGCCTCCTCGACCATCTGCGCGACGTCACCCGGGAGCGCGGCGCCCTGCTCTCCGTGGCCGCCCACCAGATCGACCCGCTGCCGGGCTTCCACTCCGTCTGGGGCACCTTCACCGGGCACCCGAAGTGGTGGTCCCAGGGCTTCTTCGGACAGGTCGCCCGCCGCGTCGACCAGATCGCCGTCATGTCGTACGACACCATGCAGCCCCTGGAGACCACCTACGGCGGCTACGTCGCCCAGCAGACCTCCCTCGCCCTGGAGGCCACCCCGCCCACCACCCAGCTGCTGATGGGCCTGCCCTTCTTCCACGAGAACCGCTTCGGCCACTGGAACCACGCCGAGACCGTCCCCGCCGCCGTCCGCGGCGTCCGGCTCGGACTGTCCCGCACCGACGCCGACCGGGCCCGCTTCGGCGTGGCCCTGTACATCGACTTCGCGGCGACGGAGGACGACTGGGCGGCCTACACGAAGGACTGGGTCGACCAGCGCGCCGGTGAACGTCCGTGATGGATGTCGCACCTTGCCTTGCGTCGCCGGTTCTGGTCAGGCTCGCAGCCGCCCGGATTCGTCCGCGTCGGCCATGTCCTGTGTACCGATGACGGAGAGGAGTTCCAGCTTGCCGGCGCCTTCGGTGCCGGGTGGGGCGGTGAACCACAGCAGGCGTTGGCAGCCGTCCTCGCTGAACAGGCTGTGGCAGTCCAGCTCGATGACGCCCAGGGCCGGGTGGGCGATGCGCTTGTGGTCGGTCCGCCGGAGAGCGACGTCGTGGGTGTCCCAGAGGGCGGTGAACTCCTGGCTGCGGTTCCGCAGGTCGTCCACCATCCGTTTCACCTCGGTGTCACGTCCACGCCGGGCGGCGACGGCCTGGAGGTCGGCGACGAAGACCCGGGAGTGGTGGGGGTGGTCCTCGGCGGGATAGACGGTGCGGGTGCCGGGATCGGTGAACCAGCGATGGACGAAGCTCGCCTCGCGGCCTCGTGTCACCGGGGGCCGGCCGACGAGCGCGGCGGCCAGGGGGTTCTGGACGAGGACCTCATGCAGGTCGGTGATGACCTGGGCGGGCGTGGTGGTGAGCCGGTCCAGCAGGGCGAGCAGTCCGGGCTGAACGTGTGCGGCCGGTCCGTGGGCCGTGGGCGGAACGGGGCGCTCGGCGAGGTGGAAGAGGTGATCGCGGGCGTCGCCGTCGAGCCGCAGCGTCCGGGCGAGGGCCGCCAGGACCTGGGCGGAGGGCTGCGCGCCGCGTCCGCGTTCGAGCTCGGTGTAGTAGTCCGCGGACAGGCCGGCCAGTTGGGCGACCTCCTCGCGCCGCAGACCGGGCACCCGCCGCCGGGGGCCGGCCGGCAGCCCGACGTCGGACGGGCGGATCCGGTCGCGGCGGGACCGCAGGAAGGCGGCGAGTTCGGCGTGCTTCATGCCGCCCATCCTCGCGCGGGCTGAGGCGACCGAGCCAGGGGGCGGCGACCCCAGGGTGGCGAGAGCCCTGGCTCGCCCCGGGGGCCCGGCTCAGGCTGAAGAGGCAGTCAGGAGCGCCATCGACGGCGAGCCCTGCATCTCGCTCCGCGATCCAGTCGTCGTGGCGCCCTCCGATTCCCGCCTTCTCGAGGAGCCTCATGTCATCCCAGGAGTTTTCGAAGAGCCCCGTCGTGTCCTCCCGCGGTGCCGACCGGCCCCGTGTCGCCCTGGTCACCGGCGGCTCCGGCGGTATCGGCCGGGCGGTCGTCGAGCGTCTGGTGCGCGGCGGCTTCGCGGTCGGCGTGCACTACGCGGGCAACAAGGCCAGGGCGGAGCAGACGGTCGCGGAGGTGACGCACGCGGGCGGCCGGGCCCTGGCGGTCGGCGGGGACGTCGCCGACGAGCACGCCATGTCCGACGCCTTCGACGCGGTGGAGCGGGAGTTCGGCGCTCTCGACGTCGTCGTGCACACCGCCGGCGTCATGGAGCTGTCGCCGATCACGACCCTGGACCTCGACGACCTCGACCGGATGCACCGCACCAACATCCGCGGCACCTTCGTGGTTTCCCAGCAGGCGGCCCGCCGCGTGCGGGCCGGCGGCGCGATCGTCAACTTCTCCTCCTCCGTGACCCGCCTCCGGTTCCCGGCGTACGGGGCCTACGCGGCGAGCAAGGGCGCGGTGGAGGCCATGACGCTCATCCTGGCCCGGGAGCTGCGCGGCAAGGACATCACGGTCAACGCCGTGGCCCCCGGCCCCACCGCCACGCCGCTGTTCCTGGAGGGCAAGGACCAGGCCACGATCGACAACCTGTCCAGGGCGGCCCCGCTGGAGCGTCTGGGCACCCCGCAGGACATCGCCGAAGCGGTCGCTTTCCTGGCCGGCCCGGCCCGCTGGATCAACGGCCAGGTTCTCTACACCAACGGTGGCCTGGCCTGACGTCTCACCCGGATATCCGGGTTCCACCCCGAGGAGAGCAAAGCCATGAGCAGCATTGTTGTGATCACCGGTGCGTCCAGCGGCTTCGGCGCGCTGACCGCCCGGGCCCTCGCCGACACCGGCAGCACCGTCTACGCCGGCATGCGGCAGACCACCACCCGTAACGCCCAGCAGGTCGAGGCGGCATCCGAGTACAGCAGGCAGTACGGGGTCGATCTGCGCCCCGTCGAACTCGACGTCTCCTCGCAGGACTCCGTCGACGCGGCGATCGGCGGGATCGTCGCCGAGCACGGCCGTATCGACGTCCTCGTCCACAACGCCGGACACATGGTCACCGGCCCCAGCGAGGCCTTCACGCCCGAGCAGCTGGCCGAGCTGTACGACGTGAACGTGCTGTCCACCCAGCGCGTCAACCGCGCCGCGCTGCCCAGCATGCGCAAGGCCGGCCGGGGTCTGGTGATCTGGGTCTCCAGCACCAGCGTCAAGGGCGGCACTCCCCCCTACCTGGCTCCGTACTTCGCGGCCAAAGCCGCCATGGACTCCCTTGCCGTCTCCTACGCGGGCGAGCTGGCCCGCTGGGGTGTGGAGACCTCCATCGTGGTTCCCGGCGTGTTCACCAGCGGCACCAACCACTTCGCCCACTCCGGCCGCCCGGCCGACACGGACGTCGCCGCGGCCTACGAGTCCAGGTACGCCGGCCTGATGGACCAGGTGGGCGAGAAGCTGGCCGGCCTCACCCCCGAAGGAGCCGACGCCTCCCTCGTCTCCGCCGAGATCGCCCGCCTCGTGGCCCTCCCGGCCGGTGGGCGCCCCTACCGGGTCACCGTCGACCCGGTCGACGACGGCTCCGAGGAGGTCTCGAGCGTGGCCGACCGCGTCCGGCGCGAGTTCCTCGCCCGGATCGACCTCGCCGACCTGCTCACCGTGACCCCGGTGAGCGCCGCCTCTGCCACGCTGTAAGGAGCCCTGCGATGTCACACGCGCACGTCACCGACCTGACCCCGGACACAGCCGCGACACCCGCGGCGGGCAACGGCGGCGGCATCGGCTTCACTCTGATCGCCGCCGCCGTCGCCTCCGTCGCGGTGTTCCTGGTCGCGCTCGCAGGGCTGCCGCCGTGGGCCATGTTCGTCGGATGGGTGACGTGGTTCACCCGGCCCGCCTCCGTCCGGCAGGGGGCGTACTCCGTCGTCTGCCTCTGGTGCGGTCTGGCGCTCGCCGTAGCCGCGCAGCTCTCCATCGCCTCTCTGGCCCCCGTCGTCGGGCAGGCCGCCCTGCCGATCACGGTGTTCGCGGTGGCCACGCTCGTCGTCGGCCTGCGCTCGGCCCCGGTACTGGACAACCCCGTGGCCTGGTTCCTCGGACTCATCGGGTCCTTCGCCCTGCACGCGAGCGACCGGCTGGAGGGGACGATCGTCCTGGTGGAGGCCACCGGAATCGGCGCCGCGGCAGCCTTGCTGTGCGGGCAGCTTCAGCGCCGCCTCACCGGCTGAGCAGGGATCCGCCCACCGGGCGGGTGACTTGACGGGGCCGGACAGGACCGGTTCCCCAGGCACCGGCATTCGCTCTCGCGGGATCGCGGTCCCGCGAGAGCGGACAGCCGTCGCCGCCGTCACCCCGACCCGGCCGCCACAGCCTCTGGAGGAGCAGCCCGACGAGCCGCCGGGCGTCCCCCGGGGCGGCGTCGAGCAGCTCCGCGCAGGCGTCCGGGACGGGCTCGGCGGAGTGCTCGGGAGCCGGCCGGGCAGGGCCGGGTTTCGGCTCAGAAGAGGCTGAGCAGCGCCTCCGCCGGGTCGGTCAGGCCGGTCTCGCCGCCCGGGAGGGGGAGTTCGAACCAGACCGTCTTGCCGCGATGGGTGCGACGGGAGCCCCAGGCCGCGCTGAGCAGCCCGACGAGCTGCAGGCCACGGCCGCCCTCGTCGGTGTCGCGGGCGCGGCGGCGGCGCGGCTGGACCAGGCCGGAGTCCCAGACCTCGCAGACCAGGGTGCGGTCGAGCAGCAGCCGAAGTCTGATCTCGCCCTCGCCGTACCGCAGAGCGTTGGTGACCAGCTCGCTGACCAGGAGTTCGGTGGTGTCGACCAGCGGCTCCAGGTCCCAGCCCTGCAGTTGGGCGCGCGCGAACTCGCGGGCCCGGCCCACACTGCGCGGCTCGCGCGGCAGCGTCCAGTCGCCCACGGACTCCGCGGGCAGCCCCTGGACGCGGGCCATCAGCAGCGCGATGTCGTCCTCGCCGTGGTGGGTGTCGAGGGTGTTGAGGACGTGGTCGCAGACGTCCTCCAGGGGACGCACGGGATCCCGGAGCGCACCGACGAACGCCTGCAGGCCCTCGTCCAGGGGGTGGTCGCGGCTCTCCACCAGGCCGTCCGTGTACAGCGCGAGCAGGGCGCCCTCCGGCAGTTCGACCTCGACCTCCTCGAAGGGCTCCCCGCCGACGCCGAGCGGCATGCCGGGCGGCACGTCCAGCATCAGCGCGGTCTCGCCCGGCTCGACCAGGACGGGGGGCAGATGGCCGGCGTTGGCGAAGGTGCAGCGCCGGGTCACCGAGTCGTAGACGGCGTAGACGCAGGTCGCCAGGTAGACCTCGGACAGGTCGGCCTCGCGCGGGCGGCGGGCGGCGCGGGTCGCCTGCTGGACGCCCCCGGGGGCACCGAGGCCGCGGGCGATCTCGTCCAGGTGGGAGAGCACCTCGGCGGGTTCGAGGTCGAGCTGGGCCAGGGTGCGGACGGCGGTGCGGAGTTCGCCCATGGCGACGGCGGCGCGCAGCCCGCGGCCCATGACGTCGCCGACCACCAGCGCGGTGCGGTGGCCGGGCAGTTCGATGACGTCGAACCAGTCGCCGCCCACCTCGCTGGGCCGGCCGGTGGCCGCGTTGCCGGGCAGATAGCGGCAGGCGATGTCGAGGCCGGAGGCCTCCGGGTCGCCGGGCGGGAGGAGGGACCGCTGCAGTATCAGGGCGCGTTCGTGCTCGCGCCGGTACAGCCGGGCGTTGTCGATGTAGACGGCGGCCCGCGCGGCCAGTTCGACGGCGAGGTCCCGGTCGCGGTCGCCGAACGGCTCGCTGCCCTTGACCCGGGCGAACTGCACCAGTCCGACGACGGTGTCGTGGGCGACCATGGGCACGGCGAGCGTGGACTGCACCAGCCCGCCGTCCTCGGCGGGCACGCTGCGCGGGCGCGCGGTGCGCAGCGCGTCCGCACAGGGCGAGTTGAACGGGTAGTGGTGGACGGCGCCGACGGCGATCTGCTCACCGGTGCCGTGGAACGGCGCGGCGGCCACGGCGCTGGCGAAGGCGACACGGCGCAGTTCGGCGCTGCCGTCGGCGAGGCCGGGCGGGGTCTCGTCGCCGGCCAGGAGTCCCTGGTAGAGGTCGACGGTGGCCAGGTCGCAGAAGCCGGGGACGACGACGTCGAGGAGCTGACGGGCGGTGGTCTCCAGGTCGAGGGAGTTGCCGATGCGGGCACCGGCCTCGTTGAGGAGGGCGAGGTTCCGCCGGGCGGCGGCGGCCTCGCGGGCGGCGGCGCGGCGGGCGGTGATGTCGGTGCCGAGCCAGGCGACGCCGATGGGCCGGCCGGTCCCGCTGTGTACGCGGTAGAGGTTGACGGACCAGTGGCGGCGTTCCTCGGAGTCCGGGACGTAGCCCGTGATGTGCATGTCCGTGATGGAGTCGCCGGTCTCCAGCACCCGCCGCAGGGTGGCCGCGACCCGGTCGGCCTCGCCGCGCGGCAGATAGTCGTGGACGCCCTTGCCGCGGTGGTCGTCCGGGGTGCCGCCGAAGACGGAGGCGAACCGTTCGTTGGCGCGGCGCACCCGCAGTTCGGTGTCGATCAGCAGGAAGCCGAAGGGGGACTGGCCGAAGATGGCCTGCGAGGCGGCGAGGTCGGTCTCGATGCTTCGCAGCGTCCGGACGTCGACGACGATGCAGACGGCGGCCTTCTCGCCGTCCTCGGTGCGGGTCGGCATGACGTAGACCTCGGCGAGGCCGCGGGTCCCACGCCCACCGGCGGCGCTCCCTCCGCGCTCTGCGTACTCGCCGTACTCGCCGTTCTCCCCGCGCTCGCAGGGCGGGTCGGACGGCAGCCGGACGGGGATCACTCCGGTCCACTCGCGTCCGTCGAGTATCTCGGCCATCTTGCGCTGACCGTGCTCGCGGAGGTCGGGGTCGATGAGGACCTCGATCGGATCCGCTCCGACCGCGCGTTCGGCGCTGATCCCCAGGAGCTGCTCGGCGCGCCGGCTCCACTGGTCGACGAGGCCGTCGGGGCCGATGGAGAAGGACGCGACCTTGATGTAGTCGTAGATGGAGCCGGGCGGGTTGCTCTGCCACGTCGCGTCCTGGGCCGACATGCCGTCGGACTCCGTGGCCCTCGCTGGTATCTCGCTCACGCGAACCGTCCCCTCCAGCTCACCGCGTTCGGCACCGGTCACCGAAAGGCGGCTGCCCGCAGTATCCAGCACTACGACGCCGCGCAACACGGTGTTCACGATCACAGCACGGTCCCGATGGTTTTCAGACCGGACCGTGGCAACACTTCCAGTCTTCTAACCAGCGGACACGCCCTCGAATCACGGTTGCGGACAATGGTTGTCGGCCGATGCCGCGGGGGCGTCAACGGGGCACGGCGAGTTCGAACCACACCGTCTTTCCGGTCTCGCCCGGCCGGGTCCCCCAGCGGCGGGCGGAGGAGGCGAGCAACTGCAGCCCCCGGCCGCTCTCGTCCTCGAGGTGGGCGACGCGTTCCCGGGGCGGGTCGGGCAGCGGGTCGGAGACCTCCACGCGGAGCACGCCGTTGACCCCGGAGGGGCGCACCAGCCGGACACCGATGGGGCCGGTGGCGTGCCGCAGGGCGTTGGTGACCAGTTCGCTGACGAGCAGCGCGGCGATGTCGCCGACCGCCTCGAGCCCCCAGCCGCGCAGCCGGCCGCGGACCAGCGAGCGGGCGGTCCGTACGGCGTCCGGCTCCGCGGGAAAGGTCCACTCGGCGCAGTCGCCGTCGGTCTCGATCACGCCGATCACTTCCCCGGCCAGCGGGCCCACTCCATGTCCGGTTTCATGGGGTTAATGGGCACATACCCGATATCCGGGTCGGGGTACCGCATGGGGCGGCGCACTGTGGCACGAACGGCGTACGGGTTGCTCGCGCCGGGCTCGCCGTACGGGACGCGCTCCCGTGCGCCGTGTCATGCTCCGGGTGCGGTCTCCCGGCGGAGGCGGCCGGAGTCGCCCAGGTGACCGGAGCGGGTGAGGTGGCCGACGACCGCGCGGACGGCGGACACGTCCTGGTCGAGCCAGTGCACGTCCCAGATCTCGGCGGGTGTCAGCCAGCGCAGCGCGTCATGGTCCTGGAGCGGCCGGGGCGCGGGCGATCCGGGGAGCAGCCGGGCGGTCCACACCTGCAGGACGTACGGGGCGCGCAGCGGCCACTGCCCCCGGACCCGCTCTCCGGCCGCGGTCTCGGCGCCGAGTTCCTCGCGCAGTTCGCGCACGAGGGCGGCGTCGGGTGCCTCGCCCTCCTCGACCTTGCCGCCGGTTCTCTAGGCTACTCTCTGCTGTTGGTTCGCTACTCTCCATGCACGGAGCTGTGCACATGAACGTCCTGGAACACTGGACCGTCGACTTCTACGACTTCACCGCCCCACCGCCTGTCACCGAAGACCCTGGGCTTCCTGACTTCGGAGACCTACACGCCAGGGCCATCCGCAACGGAGCCCGTCACGGCACACCCGTCGTCCTGTCGCCGTCGGGCCGCCCGGACACCCGCATCAACCTCTTCTTCCGAGAGGGGCGGATGGCGACGTCCCAGCCGGGGACCTGGCGGCGCTACGCGTACACGCTCGTGGTGTGGCTCGACTTCCTCGATGCCATCGGCGCCACGTGGGACCGGGCCACTGTGCGCGACGTCGAGGCGTTCAAGGACTGGCGCATTACCGACGCACGCAACGAGGAGCGTGTGAAGGCCACCTCCTTCGACACCGACCGTGCAGGGCTCAACAGCTTCTACACCTGGGCAAGCTCCCGATTCGGCATCACGAACCCGGTCGCAACCGTGCGCGCCGACGAGGAGGCGCCGGCCCGGCAGGCGTACGGCCGGGCACGACGAGACCCGCTGCGTCCGGCAGGGTCGACGAACCGGCAGGTCAAGTGGTTGCTACGGGATGCCCTGGAGCAATGGCGGGACATCGGCCTGCGTGGATACGGCTTCGACGAACTGCGTCGTCCCTCTTACCGAGCAGGCTTCAACGAGGACCGGGACACCGCCTTCGTCGACGGCCTGTACGGGACCGGGCTCCGACTGCGCGAGTGGGCCAGCATCCTCGACGTCGAGCTTCCCGCCGCTGGCAGCGAGCGGATGGGGACCGCGTGGCTCGCGGCGAAGTGCATCAAGGGCGGGAGGGAGGGGCGTACGTACTGGATTCCCCGGCGGGTGCTGCAGTCCGTCGAGGGGTACCTGGATCCACTGGAGGGGTCCAGGACGGAGGTCGTCCGCCGCGCGCAGCAGCAGGGGCGCTACGAGCGGCTGCACGGGGTACGTATCGTCACCGGCCACGATCCCCGCACCCGGCAGGTGTACGTCGCCTCGGCCGACGGCTCCCAGCCGGTGGCGCTGGACGGGCTCTCGCCGGACGACCGACGTCTGCTGTTCCGCCGTACCCCGCAGGGCCTCGAACCGCTGTGGGTGTGGTTGTCGGTGAACGGATTGCCGAAGAAGCCTCACAGCTGGGAGGACACCTTCGACGCGGCGAACCGGCGGATCGCCGACGCGTGGTTGTTGAAGGACGATCCGCAAGGGCGACTGGACGAGGCACAACGCGAGCAGCTGCGGCGCGAGTGCCCGCTGTGGATGACGCCCCACATGTGCCGACACTCCTTCGCATTGAAATGGTTCTCGATCCTTTCGCTGCTGGAGGAGCGCCGCATCGAGGGTTTCTCCCCCGACGAGATCGAGGACTTCCGCGACCAGCTCGGCGACATCTGGCTCCAGCTCGCCGTCCTGCTCGGGCACCGCCACCCGGACACCACTCGGGAGCACTACCTGGAGCCCTTCACCGGGTTGCAGATCTCCTACCTGGTGGCACTGCTCGACGACGACGAAAAGGCAGGCGTGGACACATTGGTACGGATCTTCGCCCGGCACGGCGGTTCCGTAGTGGGCCCGGTCGCCGCAGCGAGGGCGCCGCAATGAGGGGCGGTCGACGGGCTTCGCTGCCTGCCCCCGGCTGGTCGCCTCCGGAGCGGCTGCCTGAGGGAACTTCGGGTGCCGTGGTCATCTTCCACGAGGAGGGCACCGGCCGGGCCGTCCGGTTCGACTGCTCGGATCTGCCGGTCACGGAACCGGTACGGCGATGGCTGGTGGAAGTCCTGGCCGAACGGGCCGGACCACGCAGCGGCGTGAAGCGCGCCAAGTCCTTCCGCAGCAGCTTCCAGACAGTCCGTGATTTCGCCAGGGCGCTCGGTTCCTGTGAACAACCGCCGGCTCTCCCCTCGGACATCGGCGCCGTCCACATGAAGGCGCTCCGCTCTCTGTTCCCGGATCCGCAGGCCCAGCGGACCTGTGTACAGCGCCTGCGCGTCGTCCTGCGCGACCGTACGGACCTCCCAGAGGCGGCGCGGCGCGAGTTGTTCGGCACCAGAGTCGCCACGAAGAAGGTGTCGGATCAGGTCACGGCCTACTCCGAGCTCGAATGGCAGCAAGTCATGACCGTGCTGCGACGCGACGTACGGCTGTGCCGCGATCGGATCCGGTCCGGGATCCGGCTCCTCGATCGCTTCCGTGCTGGCGACCTGGAAGAAGGCACCCGCGCCGCTGAACTGGGTCTCCTGCTGGACTGTCTCATGCGGACCGGCGACCTTCCCCGGCAGAGCGACGGCGGCGGTACCGACATCGTGAAGCGGTGCGGCGGCGTGACCGCCGTGGTGCGCATGCTGACGCTGTCTCAGCAGGAGGCCAGCGCTTTCGCCCTGCTGCTGGCCGCCCTGACGGCGGAGAACGTGGGCACTGTCGCCAGGTGGCCCGCCCTGCATCGTCGGCCGGACGGTGCTTCGGAGAACCTGCCCGTTGCGCTGGTGGAGCAGCGCAAACCCCGACGTGGCCCGGACCGTGAGCACCGTGTCGTCGCCGTGGAGGATCTCCCGGTGTCCCTCCGGTCCGTGCTTGAACGGGCGTACGGAAGCGAGCCGCTGTTCCATTCACCGCTGCGCGTCTACGAACTGCTCCTGGAGCTGACGGCGCCGGCCCGGCTGATCAGCGGCCTGACGGGAGCCTTCGTCCACCGCAGGCTGTCGAACCCGGCCGGGCGGGCCTCACTCTGGTCTCAGGAGATCCGGGTCGAACGGTGGGCCCGGACCCGGGGATTTCCGCCCGTCAACCACGAAGGCCAGGGCGGGCTGCCCGGCATCGACGTACGCCGCGTCCGCCAGACCGCTCTGGAGGTCCAGCGTCGACCTGTGTCGCACACCCGGAACACTCTTCGGGACCACTACCTGCGGCGCAGCGAGACCGTGCGCGAGCAGAGCCAGAAGGTGGTCGCCGAGGCGCTCGTGGAGGAAGTCGGCAAGGCACGTGCGATGGCAGGCGTCGTCGTCCTGCCATCCCGTCTGCTGGAGTTCGCCGCCCAAGACCTTGAGGCGGCTGCCGCCGAGGCCGGACTCGCCCCGCAGACGCTGAAGAACATGATGGCGGGCGAGCAGGACACCGCTGTCGTCGCCTGCCGCGATCACCTCAACAGCCCGCACGCGCCGATCGGGCAAGCATGCCCGGCCTCGTTCCTGAGCGGCTGCCTGAACTGCGTGAACGCCCGCGCACTGCCGCACCATCTGCCGGTCCAGACCGTGCTGTACGACCGGCTGACCGCGCTGCGGTTCAATCTCGATCCGCAGCTGTGGCAGGCGCGCTACGCCGGGCCGCTCGCCAGGCTGGACGACATCCTTGGCCACTACGGCGCAGCCGAACGCGAACGCGCCCGCTCCTCGGTCACCCCAAGCCAACTCCTGCTGATCGACGCCCTGCTCGAAGGACGGACCGACCTGCGATGAGCACTCCCGCCCACCTCCCCGTACCGCGCGAAGCACCCCCTGTCACCTGGCCGGATGATCAGGTGCCGGTGCTGCGTAGCCGGTCCGTCCGGATCGGCACCGAGACGGCCCGCCTCTCGCGCTTCGGCGACGACGTCTGGCACATCCGCCCGGCGCACCGAGACCCACACGTCTCGGTCGCCAACGTCAACTTCCTGGCCTTCCCCGAGCCCCTGCGCCGGCAGTTCCGGGCCGTCATGCTGGCCGCCCTCGATCACCCGCTGCCGGTCGAACCAGGAGGACGCCAGCGCCCGGGGCAGCAGATCGGCATCGGCTCATTCTCCACTCTGGCCTGCGATCTCCAACTCTTCGCGCACTGGATGCACGGACAGAGCCTCGGACGCATCGCCGACGTGACCGACCGCGACCTGGGCATCTACCTACGGCACGTCAACGCGCTGGACAAGTCGCCGGTGCGCAAGGCGGATGCCTTGTGCGCGGTGCGGACCGTGTGGCTCTTCCGCCCCTTCCTCCCCGCTCCCTGCCGCCTCGTGAGTGGCTTTCCCTGGCACGGGCGGACTGCCAACGAGCTCGTCGGCTTCAGAGCGAGACAAGGCGAGAACAAGCGTCCCCGCATCCGTGAGGCGACCATGGAGGCACTGCTGGCGTGGTCCCTGTTGATGCTGGAACAGATCGGACCGGATGTCCGCAACGCCTGGCACGAGTACACCTTGCTCAGCCATGGTGAGCACCCATCGCAGTCGATCTACTCCGGCGGCCCCGGGCCCCGCTTGCACACCTACGCGGAGAACTGCCGACGCAACGGCAACGCTCTTCCTGGCAAGCCCGGCCCGGACAGACCGCAGATCAACTACGGTCACGTCCTGCGCCTCGTCGGCCTGGACGGCAAGAGCCAGTTCAGCCCTGCCCAGAAGCGCTGGCTGGCCCAGCAGGGCCTGCCCGTCGCCCCCGACAGCACCGTGGGCACCATCAACGGCCAGATCCAGGGACGCCCCTGGTGCGACACCCCCGTCAGCATCGCCGAACTGCCCGGCCTGTGGCGTCGCCTGGGAGCCGCCCTGTTCATCATCATCTGCTACCTGTCCGGTATGCGCCCGGGCGAGGTGCTCGCGCTGCGCCGTGGCTGCCGCGGGGTGGACGAGACAACCGGGCAACTCGTCGTCAACGGATATCGGGGCAAAGGCTTTGACCGCACCCCGGACGCGCCGGGAAAGGCCGAGCCCGAGCGCCCCTGGGTGGTGGTCGGCGTCGTACACGAGGCCATCGCCCTGCTGGAATCCCTGCACGACCAGCCCTATCTCTTCCCCGCCCAGCTCTACGCGGGCACGCTCCGCTCATCCACCACTCACGCCCGCACCTGCCACTCCATCAACCGCGACATCGCCGACTTCGCCGCCTGGGTGAACCAGCACTTCCGCCGCGCCGACGGCAGCGACCCCATCCCGGAGGACCCGGCCGGGAACCTCAATGCCAGCCGCTTCCGCCGTACCCTGGCCCGCTTCATCGTCCGCCGCCCGCGCGGCCTGATCGCCGCGGCGCTTCAGTACGGGCGCGTCGACACCAAGGTGACGCTCAACTACGCGGGCGCCCCGGACACCGAGTGGCTGCAGGACGTCGCGGTGGAGAAACTCGAACTCGTCCTGGAGCAGATCAACGAGGACGTACAGCGTCTGGAGGCAGGCGAACACGTCAGCGGGCCGTCCGCCGACGCATACCGCCGGAGGGTTACCGAAGCGGCCCACTTTCCCGGCCGTACGGTGGTCAGCCCGCGCAACGCCGCACGCCTCCTGGCCAGCACCGACCCTCAGGTTCACCACGGCGAGGGCATGACCTGCGTATGGCGGCCCGAGACAGCGGCCTGCCGTGCAGCCCGCCTCGCCCAGGAACTGCCCGAGCCCTCGGGGCCGGACGAGGGCGAGTGCCGCTCCACCTGCACGAACCTGGCCTTCACGGACCGAGACATCGCCAGCCGCAAGAGGGAGCTCCAGGACTTGGTTTCGACCAGGGAAAACCCGCTGGCGCCCCAGCCTCTGCGCGACCGGGCCGCAGACCGTGCCGAGCGGGTCGCCGCTCTCATCCGCCGCCACGAACACCCCGACGCCGAAGGAGTACCGGCATGACCACCCGCCGACCACGCGACCCTGACACCGAACGCGCTGTTCTGCGGGCTGCCGCCGACCGCCTCCTCGACGGCACTCCGCTGCGCTCTGAGTCCGGCCGCCTGACCGTCACGGAGTTGCTGCGCGAGTCCGGTCTGCGCCGGGACGTCGTCTACGGCGACCACAAGGACCTCGCCGAGGAGTTCCAGGCACGGGCGCGGGCCCAGAACCACACCCCCGCCCTCGCCCGATCCCTCGCCGAAGAGAACGCCCAGCTGAAACAGAAGCTGGCTGAGACCGCGTCCGCACTGGCCAGAGAGCGCGAGACAACGGCGGCCCTGCGCCGACTGGTCGGCGAACTCGATCTGGAACTGCATGCCGTCCGCGAGGGCGACGGCCCAGCGCGAGTGGTCTCCCTGCCCCCTCGTCGCCGCCCCGCTGCCGGGCGGTAGCACCGGTGAAATTTGCGTGCGTGTCATCCCCCTCCTCCCTACTCTGCGGCCATGGAATCCGTACGGATCAGACCGATGCGCGAGGACGACCTGACCGCGGCGGAGCACGTATCCGCAGTGACCTTCTTGGCAGGTGACCGGCTCACCAGGCGGGTCAACGAACCCGAGCCGGAACCAAGATCCGCTGAAGCCTCACGCCAGTGGATCAAGCGGATGCGGTTCTTCCTCTCCATCGATCCGGGGGGATGCTGGGTCGCCGAGGATTCCGGTGACGTCGTCGGTTTCGCCATCTCGCAGAATCGAGGGCCACTCTGGTACCTCGCCACCTACGGCGTGCTCCCGGACCGGCAGGGCAAGGGGGTCGGGAGCCGACTCATGGATGCCGTTCTGGCTCACGCGCAGGAGCGTCCAGGGCTGTTCTCGTCGACGGTGCACCCCGCCGCGACCCGGCGCTACCGCCTGGCCGATTTCTTCCTGTATCCGCAGATGAGGATGGTGGGCGTGGTCGACCGGTCCACCATCCCGAAGGTCAGCGGCCTCCATGAGGGGGGTGCGGAGGACCAGGAATGGATGGACCGGCTGGACCACGAGCTGCGCGGGTCAGGCCACGGCCCGGACCACACCTTCATGCGGAAGTCCTTGCGGCTCGTGGTCTCCCGTGCCTCCGGCCGACACGGCTACGTCTACATCGACCCGGACCAGGGGCGTCCCGCCCTCCTGGCCGCCGCGGATCCGGAGACCGCCCAGAGACTGCTGTGGGAAGCACTGGCCGCGTCGCGGGGGCCAACCCTCGTCAACTGCATCACCTCCGCCAATCACTGGGCGGTGGACGTCGGCCTCGCCGCCCGCCTGGACATCGGCCAGGAGGGATATCTCGCACTGCGCGGCATGGCGGAGCCCTCGCCCTACCTGGCCAGCGGCCACTTCCTCTGAGTGAGCTCCGGCCGCCCCCGCGCGGGAGCGGCCGTCACGTCAGCCGCCCGGCCGCGTGAAGGTCGTCGAAGAGGAGCTGGTCCACCGGCGGTACCTGGTCGCGATCGCCGTACGAGAACCAACCCACCTCGTCGATCTCACTGCTGGGGACCAATTCCCCGTGGTGTTCGGCGGTGTAGCAGGCCATGCGCACGGTGACGCCATCCGGGGAATCGGGGGCCCCGGCCTCGTACGTGCCCACGTGAACCACGGTCTCCGTGTCGAGGGAGACCGTGAGCTCTTCCTTGATCTCACGCACCAGGGTCTCCAGGTCGCTCTCCGCGCCCTCGCGCTTGCCACCAGGGATGTAGAAGACATCCTTGCCCCGTGGACGGGCGCACAGGATCCGACCGTCCTCGATCCGTACCCAGGCGACCGTGTCGATCAGCACCGGCAGCGCTCTCTTCCCTCTCGTCCGAACCTGGCCAAGAAAGAACCCTACCGAGGCGGAGTGAACCGACGAGCTTGGCCGACCCCCTGCCGACACGCCCCGTCCCGACAACCGACTTGCCTAATGAACGCCGGGCAGTTCCCAGCGTCCGGCGAGCTCGGCCGGCGCGCTGCGCCGGGCGGCCAGCAGCCGGCCCGCGTCGTACAGGGCGGCGCCCACCACGATCCGTTCCGTCATGAGCACGAGCCTAGAGCCTGGCTCAGAACGTGCTCTCCGGACCGCGCCGGCGCGGTCAGCCGTCCCCGCCCGTGCCGTTCTGGCCGATCCTCTCGACCCAGTAGAGCTGTTGGTGTCCGCGGTCGTCGAGGCTGTCGGCGATCCGCTGGGCCTCGGCCCGGGTCGCGTACCTGCCCACGCGATAGCGGTTGCCGTTGTCGTCCTGCCGGACTACCTGCCAGACCAGAGTGACCGTGCCGTCGTTCATCGCGCCCCTCCCTTTCCTGCCCACGGCATGTGCCGCGCCCCACCCGGTAAGGAAACCGCAATCCGCATATGCCCGAGCCTACGCCCTACCTTTACGCAGCGAACACGCCTTTACACAAAGAGGTACGCAACCAGCCGAAACGCAGGGGGCGCACGGTACGGAACGCGCCGCCCTGCGCGCCGATGTCTCCGGTCAGAGGCATACCGGGGACCTGGAGGACGACCTGGGAGAACGGCCGGATCGCCGCGCCGGTCCGGACGGCCGCCGGGGCCCGCCGCGGCCGGGGGATCACGGGGAGGCGCACAGGAGGCGTGCGCCATCTCACAACCGCCGCTGCCCGCACCGCCGCTGTCCGCGCCGCCGCTGTCCGCCTCCACTCCCCGAGGGGCGGGCCATGTCACGTGGGAGCAGGGCTACTTCACGGCGGCGGGGCTATCTCACGGGGAGGTGGTACGCCACCCGGTACCGGTCGGCGGGGACGACCACGTCGGCCGTCTCGACGGGGCGGCCGGAGGCGTAGAAGGTGCGCTGGACCACCAGGACCACATGGCCGGGGACACCGCCGAGGGCGAGCAGCTCCTCCGCGAGGCCGGGGCGGGCGCCGACCTCCTCGGTGACGTTGTCCACGACGACGTCGATGGCGGCCATCCGCTCGACGACGCCCATGCCGCCGAGCGGGCCCTCCTCGGGCAGCATCACGGGGGTGCGGCCGGTGAGCGCGAGCGGCTCCCAGGAGGTGGAGAGCATCATCGGCTCGCCGCCCTCCCGGAACACGTACCGCGTGCACATGACCCGCTCACCCGGGCCGACACCGAGCCGCTCGGCGACGGCGCCGCTCGCCTCGGCCTGCTCGCTGCGCGACTCCCAGGTGCCGCGCACCTCGCCGTCGGCCTGCTCCTGGCGGAACGGGGTGGCTCCGCCGGCCGGACGGTAGCCGGAGCGGGCGATCGGGCGGGGCACCGGGCGCTCGCGCACATAGGTCCCCGAGCCGGAGCGGCCCTCCACCAGCCCCTCGGCCATGAGCACCTTGCGCGCCTCCAGCGCGACGGTGTCCGAGACGCCGTACTCCTGGCGGATCCGGGCCTGGGAGGGGAGACGGGTGTGGGGCGGCAGCAGGCCGTCGACGATCTTCTTACGGAGATCACCCGCGACACGCAGATACGCCGGCTGCTCACCGAATGTCACTGGCCGCTCCCATCAGGTTGTACAGACAGCAACAGAGTGGCAACCCTAGGTTGGACACGGCAAGCGAAGGCCAGAGAATCACTCGATGTGATGACATGGGCCGCTGGAGGCCTTTACGCAGGCACTTTCTCCCCGGTATAGCCGCGGTCACACGTCGAGACCGGAGCCGTCCCCTCCGCCGTCGCCGGCCACCGGGTACGACGGCGGCTCGGTGGCCAGCCCCAGAGCCTTGCGCGTGGTGACCGTCGTGGTGGGATCGAGAAGCTCGTACCCCTGGTCGTAGTGCGTGTAGAAGGTGTCGGCGTCCGTGGCCTCGGCGGCCTTCGCCCACTCCTTGCGCGCCTTGTCCAGCCCGTCGGCCAGGTCGGCGACCGGCCGCTCGGCGGCGGCGGGCCAGGTGTGGGCGCGCAGCATCCCGGACTGCTCGGTGAGCGCGTCCGTCATGCGGTCCGCCCAGGCCCGGTGGCCGGGCAGGTCGTCCTCGACGTACTCGGTCATCGGCTCCGACTCCATGGCAGTGTTGAGGACCCTGGCCGCCTCCAGGTAGGCGATCTGGTGCGGGTCGAGGGTGTGGGCGTCGCGGCGCAGCGACCCGGTCAGCCGGCTCCCCTCGTCGGTGTGGCCGAACACGCAGGTCACCTCCCGGTCGCCGAACGCCCAGCTGTCCTTCGTCGGCGTGAAGTGGTAGACGGCGACGTGCTCCGGGACCGCCCAGGAGTCCATGGCGTAGTCGCTCTGCAGCTCGGGGCACCGCTCCTCCGCGGTCCGCGCGATCGCGTCGTACCCGGGGAACCGCCCGTCGTCCAGGTCGAAGGCGGCGAACACCTCGCCCTGGTGCGGCTTCTCGCACGGCACCTCGTCGACGTCGTAGGTCACCCCCTCCAGCGAGCCGCCCGGCTCGTCGAAGCACTGGCCCACCTGCAGCGCGAACGCCGTGCCCTCGCCGCGTACACCGTCCTTGAAGCCCTGCCAGAAGTCCGCGGCGGCACCCGTGGTGAACATCAGCAGCCACAGCGCCAGCCCCACCGACGACAGGACGCTTCCGGCGACGGCGAACCCCTTGCCGCGCTCGCCCTTCTTCCGGATCCGGGCCAGCGCGACCAGCCCCAGCACCAGGCCGGCGGCCGGCACGAAGCACAGCAGACCCAGGACGAACGCGGCGATGGCGATGCCGTTGACCGGCGGCCGCTGCGGCCACCCCGGGTACTGCTGCGGGGCCTGGGCGTACGACGGGTACGGCGGGTGCGGACCGGCGGGCGGCGGCGGTATGGACACGGGTACCGTGCTCCTGACTCGGGGGACGCGCCGGGCCCAGCGGCTCCGGCGGGACTGCCGTACGGGCACACGGCCGTACGGACAGCGCATCGTAAGCGGGGCGACGGGCGGCACCTGCACAGGGGGGACCGTCCGGCACACGGCGGCGGTGCGGGCGGTGTACGGCCCGACCGCACGCCGGGCGGCCACCGCGGGCGGCGGCACGGTGTTCTCGGCAGCTGCCCGCGCGGGTGAGGGACGCCACCGGGACGGTGCTCGCGGGTTCGCCGGCGCTGCGCGCCCGGCGGCGGCCGCCCTTCCGGGGGAAGCCGCCTCTGCCCGAGCGGGGCCGTGGAAGGGGGCGGAGCTCAGGGCCTGTTCCGCCGCAGCGGGCTGCTGGGCCCGATAGGCGTGGCGGACATGCCGCACGGTCCGGTCACCGGGCCGAGGGTACCGGGCGACAGCGCGGTCGAGGTGCGTCCGCCGCTCGGCGAGGAGGGCACGGCGCCGGGCCGGGTGCTGGGCGCGGGGCTCGGCGTCCCCGCCGGAGCGTCACCCGGTGCTGCCTGGCCGCAGCAGCCGTACGGGGAGGCGGGCCCCCGGCTGCGGGGCTGCGGAGGCTCTCGGCGGCGCCCCGGCCGCCGGTGCCGGACGGGACGACGGCGGCGTACGGCATCGCGGCGGACCACGATCTGCTGGACCGGGCCGGGCTGTTCGGTGCACCGCCACACGTGGCTCGTCCTCGCGGCGGGCCGGGTCGGTGACCCGGGCCGTGCCGCGAGGACGAGTTCGGCCGGCGCCTGTTCCGGCGCCCGCCAGGGGCGTCAGTTCAGAACCGCACGCCTCAGAACTGCAGCGCCCAGGCGTCGATCCGCCCGGTGTCCCACCAGGCGTTGTCGCTGACGCGCAGCTTCCACGTGCCGTTGGCGCTCTCCGAGGAGGCGTCGACGGTGTACGTGGTGTGGATGTCGTTCGAGCTGCCGCCGGAGCCGTACGACTTCAGCGTGTACGCCGTGCCGTCGGGGGCGATCAGCTGGATCCGCAGGTCACCGATGTAGGTGTGCAGGATGTCCACCTCGACGGCGAGCGACGACGGGGCGTTGCCGGAGACACCGGAGACGGTCACCGGGGACTCCACGGTGGAGTTGTCGTTGATCGCGTAGTCGGCGGTGTTCTCGAAGCGGTCACCGGGCGGGTCGGGGTTGCCGCCGCCCTCGCCGACGTACAGCAGCCGGTTGGGCGAGCCGGAGCCGGGGCTGCCGACGACGCCGGTGGTGGCGGCGGAGGTCAGCGCGGAGCCCACCTGGGCGGGCGTGGCCGAGGGGTTGTCGGCCAGGTACAGGGCGGCCGCTCCGGCGACGTGCGGGGTGGCCATCGACGTACCGGAGATGGTGTTGGTGGCCGAGTCGCTGCTGTTCCAGGCCGAGGTGATGGACGAGCCCGGGGCGAACAGGTCCAGGACCGAGCCGTAGTTGGAGTAGTACGCGCGGGAGTCACCGGAGTCGGTGGCGCCGACCGTGATCGCCTCGGTGACCCGGGCCGGGGAGCGGGTGGAGGCGTTGGTGGACTCGTTGCCGGCCGCGACGGCGAAGGTGACGCCGGAGGCGACGGCGTTGCGGACGGCCGCGTCGAGGACGCTGTCGGCGCCGCCGCCGAGGGACATGTTGGCGACGGCCGGCTTGACGGCGTTCTGGGCGACCCAGTCGATGCCGGCGACGACCTGGGCGGTGGTGCCGGAGCCCTGGTTGTTCAGCACCCGGACGCCCACGATGTCGGCCTTCTTGGCCACGCCGTGCGCGCTGCCCGCGACGGTGCCGGCGACGTGGGTGCCGTGGCCGTGGCCGTCCTGGGCGGTGTTGTCGTCGTCGATGGCGTCGTAGCCGTAGGAGGCCCGGCCGCCGAAGTCGTTGTGCGTGATGCGGACGCCGGTGTCGATGACGTACGCGGTCACACCCTCACCGGCGTGGTCCGGGTAGGTGTAGGAGTCGTCCAGCGGAAGGTTGCGCTGGTCGATGCGGTCCAGGCCCCAGGAGGGCGGGTCGGTCTGGGTGGCGGTGATGCTGAAGGTGCGGTTCTGGACGACCGACGCGACCGCGGGGTCGGCGGCGAGCCGCTTCGCCTCGGTCTCGGAGGCCTCGACCGCGTAGCCGTTGAGGGCCTTGGTGTAGGTGCGCTCGATGTCGGCGCCGTGCCTCTTCGCCACGGCGCGGCCCTCGGCCGAGGATGCCTTCGCGGACCGGAGGGTGACGATGTAGCTGTCGGTGACGGCGTTCGGGGCGCCCGCGTACTGGACGGTGCCCTCGGCGGCGCCCGGGGCGGCGCCCGCGGGGAGAGCGGTGACCAGGCCCGCGGTGAGCGCCGCGGTGCCTATCGCGCCTATGGCGGCCAGTCTTCGCCGGGTGGTGCGCTCGGGTCTGCTGGGGTGACGCAGCACTGCCATGTGAGGGGTCCTCCTCAGTCGGTGGTGCGTGGTGGGGTTCGTGCACGCCGAGCAGACCGGTCCTTTAGTCATGGTCATGTCAACCAGAGAACCGGCACTTGTGCGTCAGCCGAAAAGATTGAGGCCTGTAGAGGAATTGCACAAGAGCCCCTGCGGCGCTTTGGCGCGATACGCCAGGTTCTTGCGGGGCCCACCGGCACGGACGTGGCCGGAAGTGTCGGTCCGAAGCGGCCCGTTGACCATGGCGGCTCCGGCGGGCCCGCCGGACGCCCCGGAGCCCGCGCCGCCTCCCCCGGCCGCGCGCGGGGGTCCGTTACGCTGGCCCGGCCACCGCCCCCTCACCGCCCCGGAGTTGCGCGATGTCCGTACGCCGCGTGGTGCCCAATGTGCAGACCGAGTCGCCGCAGGACGGCGCGGAGTTCTACGCGGTGCTGGGCCTGGCGGAGGTCATGGACCTCGGCTGGATCAGGACGCTCGCCGCGCCCGGCAACCCCACCGCACAGGTCGGCCTGATGCGCGAGGACCTGACCGCCCCCGTGGTGCCGGACCTGAGCATCGAGGTGGACGACGTCGACGCCGCGTACGCCGCGATGCGGGACCGCGGTGCCGAGATCGTCCACCCGCTGACCGACGAGGACTGGGGCGTGCGCCGGTTCTTCGTCCGGGACCCGGACGGGCGGGTGGTGAACGTCCTGCGCCATCTCCGCCACGGCTGACCGGGCCGCGCCCCGCCGCGCCCGGACGCTCCCCCGTTCCGCCCGGACGCTCCCCCGTTCCGCCCGGACGCGCGCCCGACGCCTCCGCGCCTCAGCGCTCCGCGGCGAGCAGCCTCTCCGGGGTCAGGGGCAGCTCGCGGATCCGCCGGCCGGTGGCGTGGAACACCGCGTTGGCGACGGACGGCGCGACGCCCACCGCGCAGACCTCGCCGAGGCCCTTGGCGCCGAGCGGGTTGGCCTCCGTCTCGGCCCGGCCGACGAACCGCGCGTCGATGCTGCCTATGTCGGCGTGGACGGGCACGTGGTAGTCGGTGAGCGCGGGGTTGACCATCCGGCCGGAGACCGGGTCGGGCACGAGCTGCTCCATCAGGGCGCTGCCGAGGGCGTAGATGATGCCGCCCCGGGCCTGGTTGCGGGCGGTCCGCGCATTGAGGACCAGCCCGCAGTCGAAGACCCCGACATGCCGGGTGACCCGGACCCGCGGCAGGTCGCGGTCGATCCGCACCTCGGTGAAGTGCGCGCCGAAGGTGGACAGCGCCAGGTCCTGGTCGGCGGCCGGGACGTAGTCGCCCTCGCCGCGGATCGACCGCCTGCCCTGCCGGGCCAGCAGCGCCTGGTACGTCTCCCCGCGCCCCGGGTCCGCCCGGGCGAACAGCCTGCCGTCGGCGGCGGTGACATCTTCCTCGGCGAGACCGTGCAGCGGGGAGCCCGCGTCGGCGACGGCCAGGCGGATCGCGGTGCGCCGGGCGTCGGCCGCCGCGAGATGGACGGCGCTGCCGGTGCTGCCCGAGGTCCGGGAGCCGAAGGTCGGCGCGGCCGCCGGCAGTTCGGTGTCTCCGCCGCGGATGCCGACCCGCCCGGGCGGGATCCCGGCGCCGGACGCGGCCACCTGCACCATGGTGGTCAGGGTGCCGCCGCCGATCTCGACCGTGCCGGTGCGCACCTCGGCCGTGCCGTCCCGGTGGATCTCCAGCACGGCGCCGGCGGCTGCCGCGTGCTCGACGCGGATCGCCGACGCCATCCCCCAGCCGACGAGGTCGTTGCCGTCCCGCATGGAGCGGGGCCGCATCTCGCGCCGGTCCCAGCCGAAGACCCGGGCGCCCAGTGCGTAGCACTCCAGCAGCCGGTTGCCGCCCCACGGCCGGCCGTCCTCGGGGCGGACCTCGGCGTAGTTGCGGCGACGCAGTTCCAGCGGGTCGACGCCGGTGATGTGGGCCAGCTCGTCCATGGCGGACTCCAGGGCGAACATGCCGGGGCTGTCGCCGGGGGTGCGCATCGCCCCCGACGTGCTGGTGTTCACCCGGGCCACCTTGGTGGTGGTCCGCAGATGCGGCACCGGGTACATCACCCGGGCGGCCTGGGCGGTGGTCTCGTGCCGGTCCACGACGAAGGAGGTCGGGTTCACGCTCTCGTGGATCACCGCCCTCAGCCGGCCGTCGCGGTCCGCGCCGAGCCGGACGGTCTGCAGCGTCTGCGGCATATGGCCGGTGCCGGTGAAGACCTGCTTGCGGTCGATGGTCAACCGGACCGGACGGCGTACCACGCGGGCGGCGAGCGGCGCCAGGAAGGTGTGCGCCCAGACGAAGGACTTGTTGCCGAACCCGCCGCCGACCAGTGACGACACCATCCGCACCTGGTCCTCGCGCAGGCCGAACGCGGCGGCCACCGCGGGCCGGTGCCGGAACACTCCCTGGCTGGAGTCGTACAGCGTGAGCCGGTCCGGCTCCTCCCAGGCGGCGAGCGTCGAGGAGGGCTCCATCGGCGCGTGCGACAGCGCGGCGGTGCGGTATCGGCCGGTCAGGGTGATCTCGGCGGCGCCGAGTTCGCGCTCGGGTTCGCCGCGCAGCGACTCGGGCGCGCCGAGCACCAGGTACGGGCTGTCGGTGGGCACGTAGGCGTCGGGCAGCGCGTCGTCGAGGGTGGGCACCGGCCGGTGGGTGCGGTAGTCGGTCCGGACGAGAGCGGCGGCGTACCGGGCCTGCTCCAGTGTCTCGGCGACGACCAGGGCCAGCGGCTGCCCGGCGTGCAGCACCCGGTCGTCGGTCAGCGGCAGCCGGGGCTCGGCGGCGAAGGGGACCGGCGGGACGCCCTTCCAGGCCGGGCGGTTGCGGTGGGTGAGGACGGCCAGCACACCGTCGGCGGCCTCGGCGGCGCGGGTGTGGATGCGCCGGATCCGGCCGGCCGACTCGGTGCTGGTCACCATCACGGCGTGCGCCGTTCCGGACAGCCGGACGTCCGCCGAGTACACGGCGCGGCCGGTGACCTTGTCCCGCCCCTCGACCCGGTCGAGTGCCGCGCCCAGGGGCTCCTGGGTGCCGGTCATCGGCGGCCTCCCGTCTCGGTTCCGGTGGTGCCCGTGCCTGCGCCCTTGCCCTTGCCCGTGCCCGTGCCTGTGCCTGTGGTGCCGGTGCCGGGCGACCGGGTGTCGGTGGTGCCGCCGGCGTCGGCGGTACCGGGGTGCTCGGCGGTCTCGGTGAGGGCGCGGCGGACGCAGCGGCGGATCAGCTCCACCTTGTAGGCGTTGCCGGGGAGCGGCCGCGCCCGCCGGGCGGCGGCCCGCGCGGCGGCGTCGATCGTCTCCGGGTCCAGCGGGCGCCCGGTCAGCGCGCGCTCCGCCGCGACGGAGCGCCACGGCTTGGCCGCGACGCCGCCCAGCGCGATCCGTGCCCGCCGGACCCCTCCGCCGTGTACGTCGACGGCGACCGCCACGGAGACCAGGGCGAACGCGAAGGACGCGCGGTCGCGGAACTTCAGGTAGCGGGAGCGCCGGCCCTCCGGCTGCGGCGGCAGCTGCACGGACTCGATCAACTCGCCACGCCGCAGCGCGTGCTCGCGGT
This sequence comes from Streptomyces poriticola, assembly GCF_036689765.1. Lineage (NCBI taxonomy): Bacteria > Bacillati > Actinomycetota > Actinomycetes > Kitasatosporales > Streptomycetaceae > Streptomyces > Streptomyces poriticola. Next base: position 54,958 of record NZ_JBAGKH010000013.1, on the reverse strand, counting down.
GCGGCGCCCCACCGGGCAGGCGGTGCAGCTCCCCCACGGGGATGCTGCGCCGGCCCGACGGTCCCACCAGGTGGACGGTGGCGTCCAGCGCCCGGAGGGCGACCGCCAGGTCCGAGGGGTGGACGGCGACACAGGATCCGGTGGCCCCGAACACCGCGTGGCGGGAGCTGTCACCGCCGTCGGCGGCGGCACAGCCGGAGCCCGGGTCACGCCGGTTGCAGGGGAACTCGGGCATGCGGAAGTACGGGCAGCGGGTGGCCTGGAGGAGGTTGCCGCCGAAGCTGGCCATGGTGCGGATCTGCGGTGACGCGCCGGACGCCAGTGCCTGGGCCAGCAGGGGGTAGCTCTGGCGGAGCCGGGGGTCGAGCGGTGCGTTGCGGCACAGCGCGCCGATCCGGACGCCGCCGTCCGGCTGCCACACCACCTCGTCCCACGGCAGGTCCGCGATGTCCACCACATGGGCGGGGGCGCGGACGCCGTCCCGCATCAGCGTCACCAGGTCGGTGCCGCCCGCGACGACCCGGGCGCCGGGCCGGGCGGCGAGCAGGCCGACCGCCTCCGCCGCGTCGTCCGGCCGGGAGTACTGGAACGGTCGCACCGTCACATCTCCTTCCGTGCCTGGGCGATGGCGTCCGCGATGTGCGGATAGGCCGCGCACCGGCAGAGGTTGCCGCTCATCAGCTCGGGAACCTGTGCGGCGGGCACGCCGGGGTCCTCCGCCAGCAGGGCCACGGCCGACATGATCTGGCCGGAGGTGCAGAAGCCGCACTGGAAGCCGTCCTGCGCGACGAAGGCCCGCTGCATCGGGTGCAGTTCGCCGTCCCGGGCCAGCCCCTCGATCGTGGTGACCTCGCGCCCCTCGCAGCGCACGGCCAGCGTCAGACAGGACAGGGTGCGGCGCCCGTCGACCAGGACCGTGCAGGCCCCGCAGGCGCCCTGGTCGCAGCCCTTCTTGGTGCCGGTGAGCCCGATCCGGTCGCGCAGCGTGTCCAGCAGGCTGGCGCGGACGTCCAGCTCCAGGTCACGGGTACGGCCGTTGACGGTGAGCGCCACCGTGACCGTCTCGGTCGGCCGGGGTTCCCGCTCGGGCCCGTCCTGCGGTGGTGCCGCATGCGCCGGGGCGGCCCGGGTCACGGCGGCTCCGACCGCGCCGGCCGCCCCCGCCGACACCCCGGCCACCAGGACGGACCGGCGCTGCACCCCGCCGCCGGCCGGTTCGGCGGGGCTGTCGCCGTCGGCGGAACGGCCGCACCCCGCGCTCCTCGCGTTCTCTGCATCTCGTAACGCCATGACACTGACAGTACCCTGCACTCTGCTCATAGCCAATACTCTGTCAACATTCTCGGGCGTGAGTACCATGCGGACATGCAGATGCCGGTCACAGAACGCCTGGGCCACCACGTCAAGCGGGTGGAGCTGGAGCTCATCGCCCTCAAGCAGGCGGCGGTGAAGCCCGCGGGCCTGACGGTCCCCCAGTACACGGTGCTGGTGGTACTGGCGCAGAACCCGGGCGCGTCGGCGGCCGCCCTCGCCCGGCTGTGCCTGGTGACACCCCAGACCGTGGCGACGATCCTGTCCAACCTGGAGACCAAGGGCCTGGTCACCCGGACCCCGCACCCCTATCACCGCAACGCCATGGAGACCCGGCTCACCGAGGCCGGGCAGGACACGCTCGCAGTGGCCGACACGGCGGCGGTGGCGGTCGAGCGGCGCCTCGGCGACGCGTTCACCGCCGAGGAACGCGACCTGCTCATCGACCTGCTGCGCCGCTGCTCGACGGCCCTCCACGAACTGGCCGAAGAGGTCGACGGCGGCCGGACGGTGCTGGCCCCGTTCCGCTGACCCTGACCCGGAGGGCCCCGCACGGCCTCAGGCGTTCACCCGCACCGGATCCGCCGCGGCCAGCGAGCCGCTGCACGAGCGGAAGAAGTACGCCTGCCCCGCGGCCAGCAGGAGATTGGCGCCGGCCAGGGCGAGCCACAGCCCGGCCAGTCCGCCCGCGGCGGCGACCGGGACGGCGGCCAGGGCGAGCAGGCCGTAGCAGACGGCGAACACGGCCAGGCTGGGCAGCGTACGCCTGATGCCGACCAGTCCGAAGCCGAGGACCGCCTGGACGGCGTCGGCGACGACGGTGAGAAGAACCAGGGGCAGCAGCTCCAGCAGCCTGCCGCGCAGGCCGGGGTCGTGGGTGAACACCGAGATCACCGGTCCGCCCGCCAGGACGAGCAGGCCGGCCAGAGCGGCCACCGCGCCCAGGGCGACCCCCACCCCGGCCGACGCCGTGCGCCGGATCTCCGCGACGTCGCCGCGCCTCACCGGGTCCGCCATCAGCGGCACCGTGGCCTGGCCGACCGCCACGGCGGCCGTGAACACCGGATTCACCAGCGACAGCGCGATGCTGTGCACGGCCGCGCTGTCGGTGCCGATCCGGGCCGCGGAGAACGCCAGCACGCCCAGCACCGCGAACTTGATGAGCACGGTGGCCGCGAGCGGGATGCCGATCCCGGCGAGCCGGAGCACCTCGCGCGGACGCGGCCGGCCGAGGCCCGGACGTCGCCCGGCCAGTACGGTGCTCCGGCGGAGCAGGCGGTGCGCGAGAGAGGCGTTGACCGCGGCGGAGACGAGCATCGCGACGCCGGCACCGGGCAGACCGAGGCCGTCGAAGGAGCCGGCGCCGCCGACCAGCACGAGCGACAGCACCACCGCGGCCACCGTGCCCGCCATGCCGGAGCGCAGCACCGCCCTGCTCCTGCCCAGGCCGACCAGCGCCGAGGTGGCGGTGGCACCGACCGACATCACCACGACCGCACCGGCCAGCAGGCAGGGAAACGCGCCCAGTTCGCGGAGGGTCGACTCCGGGACCCCGCCGGCCCTGCCGATGACCGGGACCGCCGCCACCGCCACCGCGCCCGGAACGCCGACGAGGATGCCCAGCCACATGCCGTTGCGCAGCACCGGCAGCAGCCGGTCCGGATCGTCCCGGTGCTCGGAGACGAACGGCATCACCCCGCGCATCGCCCCCGACACCGCGGCGGCGGCCGGGCCGAAGACGGCCATCGTGACGGCGAACGCGGCGAGCGGGCCCGTGCCGTGCCGTCCCAGGACGGCCGTGTCCACCACCGACGCCGCCGACGATGCGATCATGGTGAGGCAGAGCGGCAGCGCCGCCCCCGCGATCCGCCGCGCCCTCCCCTGCGCCGCCGCCCCGTCCGGGCCGCCCGGGCCGTCGGAGGCGCTCCCCCGAGCGCGGAGAACCCCGGACGGACGGTTCACCAACATCTGCCACGGACGAACGAACATCAACCGAAAGGGCTTACGAGCCTTTAGCGGGCACCTCTGCCGCATCCCTACCGTTCCTCCCCGTGACTGCGATATCCCAGCGCCGGGCACTGGGCGCGATGGCCGGCGGGGCCGCCGTTTCCCTTCTTCCGCCGTCGCTCGTGAAGGCGATGGCCGCACCCATGCCGGCCGGCGGCCTGGACAACATCGGGCATGTGATCATCCTGATGCAGGAGAACCGTTCCTTCGACAACTATTTCGGCAGGCTCAGGGGTGTCCGGGGCTTCGGCGTACCGCACCGCGCTGTGGCTGCCGACCGGCCGCAGCGTCTTCGAGCAGCCGCAGGCCGGCGCAGACGACGTCCTGCCGTTCTCCGTCCGCGCCTCCGCCGTCGCCGCGGGCCGCGGGCCGCGAGGAGAGCGACATCCAGTACCTGGGCTCGCTGCCGCACGGCTTCGCCGACGCCACGTCCGCGTGGAACGACGGCTGGTGGCACCGGCGGGCCCGCCTGGTCGCCGTGGGCTGCGAGAACCCGTCGGAGCGCACCCGCACCCTGCTGGTCGGCGAGTCCACGTACCGGAGGGGCCGCGGCGGCGACCGGCTGCGCGAGGTGCGGCTGGCGCCCGGCCGGTCCCGGCGGGTGGTGCTGCCGCTGCCCGAGCACGGCTGGTTCGACGTGGTCGTCCTCGATGGCGACGAGCCGCTCTTCCTGCGTCGGACGACCGGCCGCATCGGCGACGGCAGACCGGGCACCACCGACCCGGCGGGCGGCCTGCCCGAGACGCTCACCGCGGAGATCGCCGTCGACGGCGGCACGTTGGTCCAGGGCATCCCGTCCCTGGTGACCGTCACCCTCACCAACAGCGGCCCGAGACACTCGCCGACCTCACGACGGCCCTCGTCGCCCCGGCGGGCTGGGCGGTCGAGCGGGTCGGCCGGGCCCCGGGCCGACTGCGTGCCGGGGCCGCCGCGGACGTCGTCCACCATGTCACCACTGCCGGGGACGCGACCACGGGCGCCCTGGTCGCCGCTGCGTACGGCGACGGCGACGGGCTCCTCGTCCACGCCGACACCCGTACCACCGCGGCGGTCACACCGGTCCTCGGCGTCGCACTGTCCGCCCCGGCGAGTTCGCCGCGGACCGCCGGTGCCGTCGTCTCGCCGGGCAGGCCAGTCGAGGTGACCGCCACCGTGACCAACTCCGGCCGGGAGGCGATCGGCGCCCTCACGGCCCGGCTGACCGTCCCGGCGGGCTGGTCGGCCCGGCCCTCCGGGGACATCCCGACGGGCGTCGAGGCCGGCGGCACCGCCACCCTCGGCTGGACGGTGACCGCGGACGGCTCCGCCGCCCGCTCCACGGCCACGCTCACCACCACCGTCACCGGCGCCCTTCAGGACGGTGCCGGGGGCGGAGCCGAGGCGGACGCCGAGCTCGCCGTCACGGTCGGCCCGGACCTGCGCGGCCGGCTCCTCGTGGAGGACTTCGAGTCCCTGCTGCCGCTGCCGGCCCCCGCCGTCGACCTGAACGTCCCCGAGGACGTCCTCGGCTGGACGCAGACCCCGCCCGAGGGCTGGAACATCGTCAACGCGCCCGGGGTGCCCGCGGGCCCCACGGAGGAGACCGGCTGGTCTCGGTCATGCACGTGACCGGGAGTCCCTCCTCCCCGCAGCATGCGCGGGCACGGCATCGGGCCGGCTCCGGCGGGGCCCGGCGATCGGCCTGCCGGCCACGGCAGGGCTCAGCGTTCGGCCACGAAGACGTACGCGGCGGTCCGCGCGGGGAGTTCGGCGGCCCGCCCTCCGCTGCCGACCGCCACGCCGCCGGGCGACGACGTCACCCTCACGTCCGCGCCGGGCCGCACTCCGGCCTGCCGCAGGGTGCGCATCAGCCGGGGGTCGGTCTGGACCGCCTCCCCGATGCGCCGGACGACCACGCTCGCGCCGTTCGGCCCGGGCTCCAGATCGCCGAGGCTGACCGTGCTCTCGTCGGGGGACGGATCCACCGTGCGTCTCCCGCCGAGCTCCTCCAGGCCCGGGATCGGGTTGCCGTACGGCGACTCGGTGGGGTCCCGCAGCAGCTCCAGGACCCGGCGTTCGACGGCCTCGCTCATCACGTGCTCCCAGCGGCAGGCTTCGGCGTGCACCTGCTCCCACTCCAGCCCGATCACGTCGACGAGCAGGCACTCCGCGAGCCGGTGCTTGCGCATCACGCGCGTGGCGATGCGCCGGCCCTCCCCGGTGAGCTCCAGATGCCGGTCGCCGGCGACCCGCAGCAGACCGTCGCGCTCCATGCGGGCCACGGTCTGGCTGACGGTGGGGCCGCTCTGGTGCAGGCGCTCGGCGATGCGGGCGCGCAGCGGGACCGCGCCCTCCTCCTCGAGCTCCAGGACGGTGCGCAGATACATCTCCGTGGTGTCGATGAGCCGGGACATGGCGTTCGTCAGGCCGGGGTTTCAGCGGTGGCGGTGAGCACCGCACGGCCGAGGACGTGGCCGGCCATGGTGAAGCCGAGGACGGCCGGGGTGGCGTCGGCCGGGACGCCGACGGACTCGACGCCGAGGGCGTGCACCACGACGAAATAGCGGTGCGGACCGTGCCCGGCGGGCGGCGCCGCGCCGATGAAGCGCGCCGCGCGGGCGTCGTTGGGCAGTTGGAACGCCCCCTCGGGCAGCCCCGATCCGGTGTCGTCGCCGGCCCCCTCGGGCAGTTCGGTGACGGTGGCGGGGATGTCGGCGACCGCCCAGTGCCAGAACCCGGACCCGGTGGGGGCGTCGGGGTCGTAGACGGTGACGGCGTAACTCCTGGTGCCGTCCGGGGCTCCGCTCCAGGACAGCTGCGGGGAGACGTCCCCGCCTCCGGGCACACCGGAGGAGAACTGCTCGGGCGGCCAGGCGGCGCCGTCGGCGACGGTGGTGCTGGTGACGGTGAAGGAGGCCGCCTCGGGGAGGCGGGCGAAGGGGTCGTTGGCGCTCATCGCGTCGTTCCTTTCGGGCCGGGCTGTCAGGTGGGTGGCGATACGGCCGGCGGGGCGCGCTGGGCGTGACGCGGGGGCACGGCCCACGGTCACGGCCACCGCCCGTCGCCGCTGAATCGACCATAGCATCGATAATCGATTATTACCTGGATCGTCTATGGTGGAGCCATGACGCAGACGGCCCACACCGCAGCCTCTCCGGGGAAGCAGATGCTCTCCGAGCAAGTCCACGCACACCTACGGGACGCGATCATGCGCGGCAACCACGCCCCGGGTGACGCCCTCAAACCGCAGGACCTCGCCAAGGAGCGGGGCGTGAGCCTGGCCGTCGTACGCGAGGCGCTCGTGCGGCTGGTCGGCGAAGGACTCGCCGACCGGCTGCCCAACCGCGGCTTCGCCGTCCCGGCCTTCTCCGATCACCGGTGGCAGGAGATCGCGGAAGCCCGCCGGGCCGTCGAACCGGTCATGCTGCGCATGGCCGTCGAGCGCGGCGACGTCGACTGGGAGGCCCGCGTACGAGCCGCCCACCACCGCCTGGCCCGCACCCCGCCGTACGTACCGGAGGAGGGCGAGCACTACAGCGACGCATGGGCCGAAGCCCACCGGGTCTTCCACCGCACCCTGCTGGAGGGGTGCGGCAATCCCGTCCTGCTCGACACCTTCGACCGCATGTGGACGGCGAGCGAACTGGCCCGCCGCTGGTCGGCACAGCGCACCCCCGACCGGGACGGTGCCGCCGAACACCGCCGCCTGGAGGAGGCCGCGCTGGCCCGCGACGCCGAGACCGCGGCCCGCGTGCTGGCCCGGCACCTCAGCCGGACCGCGTCCGGACTGACCGGCCCCACCCACGGCGAAACGGCGGAGGAAAACTGAGCGGGGGGTGCCGTCGGCCCCGGTCCTGCGGACGATCCCGACCGGTGGCGTCCGCGAAGCCGGTCACCTTCTCGTCCCGGGCCACGGCGAGGGAGACTCGCCAGGTCCACGTCTCCGCCCCGGCCGTCACCGGGCGATCATCGGACCGGCTCGGCCCGGGACAGCGGCGCGTGCTTCGGTCCGGGCCACAGCCGCACGCCCGACGCCTTCGAACGCCTTCGAGCGCCTTCGAGCGCCTTCGAGCGCCTTCGAGCGCCTTCGAAGGAAGGGCGCGAGGGGTCAGCGCCTGCGGCAAGGCCCGCCGGGCCCCGGCCGTCCCGCGCGGAAACCGCAGCCGAGCCGTCCGACCCCACGCCACGTCCTGACACTCCGACCACCCGGCTGCCCATCGGCCGGATCGCCACCGACCGCCCGTTCCACCCCGGCACACAGCAAGAAGCACGGGATGAACGTGCAGATGGTCACCGACTCTCGGGGCGCGCTATCCGGACCTCACCCGCTCCGCCCGGGCCGTCCCATTCCCTCGCGTCAGGGTGAGGCGGGAACGGGCTCACGGACCACCGCGTGCGTGTACAGCGGACACCGCATCTGGTCGAGTCCGGAGCGGCCGCAGCACTGCCATCCCTTCCTCGAGCCCGACCTTCATGGCGAAGTCGAACCGGTCGGCCTCCAGACACAGCTCCACGTCGGCGGGGTGAGCACCGCGGCGCAGTCCGGTGCGCAGGTCGTCCGCGGCTGGGGAGGTACGGGCGCGCTGCAGATAGGGGCCGCTGCCGGGACGCTCACCGGCCAGCAGCCGTTCCAGGTACTCGGCGCAGGCCAGATCCTCGGCGGCGCGGCCGTCCTCGCCGGTGGCCACGAACGTCACCGAGTCGGCGTCGGCATCCGCCAGGGCTCGGGCCGTCGCGCCCGCCACGACGAAACTGGCGCACAGCGCCAGTTCCGCCTCGGCAACCGCCAGAGCCCCAACCGTTCCCGCAGTGGTCTTCTGGACCACGGTGCGACCGGCCAGGTCCGTCTCCTGAATCACACCAGGAGAGTTGACCAGGTCGAACCCGCTGACGGGTGCCCCGTCCTTGAGCGCGAGCCAGCCCGGGTGACACGCCTTGATCGCCAGTGCCTCGCTCTCGTCGGCAGCGAGAACGATCTTGTCTGCCCCGCGGTGGAAAGCCCATGCGGCAGTGGTGAACGCCCGCATCACATCGATCACGACGGCCACCTGCTCGGTGCCGTCCACGCCGGGTATTCCGCCTACTCGCGACTCCATGCCGGGATGTTCGCAGCCCGCTGAAACGGTCCACAAGGCACGTTGACGGGAGCTGCCCCACAAGGCTCCGACCAGGCGACTATGTGGGTGCATCCCAGCGAGGTCTCCGAGCGCTCGATCCGCTCCAGCGGCCTGGACGCCGGTCTACCCGACCGTGCTGGCCAAGGACAAGGCGGCCGGGCTCCAGCGGGAACTCGACCAGATGCCACCCAAGCCGGGCTTCGCGGACCGGCTGCGGGATCAGACCTCCGAGGAGAAGGCGAAGCAGGAGCGGCAGGAGGAGAAGCGTAGCGGCAAGGAAAGCTCCCTGCACAGCGCCAACGCCGATCTGGAGGAGATACGCGGGCGGGCCGAGCGCCTGCGGGAACGTTACGTCGAAGAGGGCGAGGCCGTCGCCGACCGGCTCAAGCACGCGATGGACATCGCGCCGAACGAGCCGGGGATCTGGGACAAGATCGGTGAGGCCATCGCCGACTTCGCCAAGATGGCCGCCGAACTCGGCGAAGCCATCCTCGACGAGGTCACGGACTTCCTCAAGGAATACGCCTGGGTCTTCGAGTTCATCGGCAACGTGGCCGGGTTCGCCAGCACTGTGCTCGGCCTGCTGTCCCTTGTCCCTGCGCTGCAGTTCCTGGCCGCCCCCGCACTGATCCTCGGCGCTGTCGCCCTCGGGGCGCACTATCTGCAGAAGGTCGGCGAGACGGGGAGCTTCCTCGACGCGCTGAAAGACCCGACCGTGCTCGCGGACGCCGCTGCGCTGACCTTCGGCTTCGGTGCCTACCGCCTCGGCAGCCAACTCGGCAAGATGGCCGGAGCTTCACCCTATGGCTTTTTCCGAGGTGTTCTCACACAACCCGGTCGTGTCCTGCAAGGGGGCGAGTTCGGACTGAAAGTGGCCCAGTTCACCTCCAACTGGGCAGCCAACACCGCGGCGCTCGTTCCCGGTGGAGGAGCGCAGCTCATGTGGGACCTCGGGAAGTACACCATCCCGGGTGACCAGACGAAGGGGCCGGGTAAGGACGAGTGGCCCGATGCCCTTACGCCGGCGCCGCTCAGGGACAAGAAGTGACCTCAGACACAGCCAGTGCCCAGCCCCTTGCCTCCGTGCCGGCATTCCATACCTGCAGAATGGCATGACATGACCGTCTCCCCACCCCTCGAAGTCTCCGCACGGCAGGATGCGCTCGGTTCCGTGCTGCTGTACGCGCCGACCGATTGGTTCGACCTGCTCGCCGACGGCGACGACGAGGACGCCGCGCGGCTGCGCTGCACCGACCTCATCGGCCGAAGCTATCCGCACAAGCCCGCTGATGTGCGTCAGGCGTACACCGACGCCCTGATGGCCTGGCGGCGGGTCCTGCTGGACCAGGGTGTGATCACGCACGGGGTCGTTGCGGTACCCGACGGCGAGTACGGCAGGGCGGTGTGGCAGATCAGCATCGGCGTCGTCGAGGTACCTGCGGTCAACCAGGACGTGAACCTCGGAGAGGTTCTCGCGCGGCATTTCGGCCAGGGACTGCAGGGCCGACAGGCCTACACCGAGTCCTTTCCCACCGAGATGGGACTCGGCATGGGGATCATCTCTCAGCCGGAGCTGCTTTCGCCCGACAAGGTCGAACTGTTCCCGAAGCTGGCAGCGGCCGACGCAGACGAGCCTGAGGCGCCCCGTCCCCTCGCGAAGCTCGGACTGGCTGGCTGTCTGGCCTGCCCGCCGGGGGGTGGACCTGGGTTGTTGGTCGTCGGCAACTGTCTGGACGCCGAGCAGGTACTGGCGATGGCAAGCATCGTGGCCCTCATCGCCGGGAAATCGACCTTCCTTGAAGAACTGGATGCTGCCGTGGACGGTGCGTCGTCGTGAAGCCCGGAAACACATTGAGCCTTCCGCCGGACCCGCAGACCCTGACCTGGTTCGACCGTGCCAAGCTCCTGACGGATCGTGCGGCAGCCGTCGCCATCCTGTCCCGGCGCAGTGTGGCCATGCGGGACATGCTGTGGACCGGACTGGCCACAGTGGTGATCGCTGGAGGCTGGCTCGTGGTGTCGGCCGGAATCGGCTGGTACCGCGGCCTTGACGATCCCGGAGGGGCGGATCTCGTGGTGACTGTCATGCTGGCGGTCATCTCGCTGCTCGTCATGGGCGTGGCCGCTGTGGCGTTCGTGCGCATGGTGCGACGTGGCCGAGCCGCGCAGGAACTCCTGGAGGCGTGGACGGCGCTCGACCGCCAACCTGCATCGCGATCGCTTCCGCCTGGGAACATCCCACAACCACTCGCCTCTACCTGGGACCTGATGCGCGCGGGGCAGCCCTGGAAGGAAAGTGTTCCGCTGGACGGGCGCCGCTACCTGGTCTTTCTGTCAGGAAAGTCGCTCGCATGGATGATGGTGCCCGTCGTCCCCCTCAGGACCGGCGCGGTTGTCGCCCTCGCCGCTCTGATGGGCGACGTCGGCCAGGAGGACAGCGGCATCTACCTCCAGCTGGGAGGAGTGGGCGCGGGAACAGTCATCGTGGCTGCCAGCGTCTGGGCTATCGGTAAGGGGCTGCGGCACTACGTGTGGGCGCTGGGGGAGGCCCGTGCGAGAGTTTCCGAAGAGAAGACCTGGCCCGTCATGCCCGCGCACTGGTAAGCCACCTCACTGACGGTGCCGAGGCACCACGTCCGGCAGAGGCGGCGATGACGAACGGGACGAGGTGAGCTGTGGGTCCCGCATGGCTCGACAAGCTGGAGCGACGGCTCCCCGACCGGCACTTCTACGCCGGAACGGCCGTCCTGGCTTTCCTCGACGGCGCGATGCTCTCCGGGATCATCAGCCGTTGGCTCATGCTTCCCGGTCTCGCGGTGGCCCTCGGGCTCCTCTGGCTGCTCGCGGTACACACCGGCCAGCGCCTGGCGCTCACCTTGACCTTCTTCGCCTCCGCCGCCGTGCTCTTCACCATCGGCCTGTTCCTGATCCAGGACCGTGCCTTGAGCCAGCGTGGTGAATGGGTCGAGGGAGTGGTGGTCGCCAGGGAGCAGACCCGGGTCAACTCGACATGCGAGCTACGCAAGGACGACGGCGCTCACATCTCAGGCCCGTTCGGCGGATGCCGGGGTGCGCAGGTCGGCGACCAGATCCGCGTCTTCTACGACCCCGAAGGTGAGGTGCCACCGAGCTGGATCGCGCCCGATGTCACCTTGTGGGTCTGGCTGGCCATTGGCGTCGACGTCATATTCACTGCCTGCGTACTCCATACGGCTGTCCTCGGCGTGGGCCACCAACGTCAACTGCAGGCGGCGGAACGGGCACAAGCCCTTCCCTCCGCCGGGCCGCCCCCACCTCCGCCACCAACGATTTCGTGACAGGCCCTCTACCGGCTTGCTACATGGCACTTCCGCCGCCTTCCACGAAACACTCGTCGGCAAGGACCCGGCCGTTTCCCTGTGGGCAGCCCTGGCCACCGCAGATACGAGCCCGACGTTCAGGGCGACGACGCCGTCGCGCAGCCGACGGTGGCCCTACTTGGCTATTTAGCGCTGTGAGCGGGAAGGTTCACTGGGTTGTGTGTTCACGCGTCGCGTCAGATGGCGTCCCGCATCGGCAACGTGCCGACGGGCGAATCTCCGCACGTTATTGCGGGCGCATCACGACCAGCCCTTGATCGTGGCTCCCGCCGGAGACTCGGCCCTGCGGCCAACGACCGAGCCGCTTCACAGGTACAGAGTGGCCTCGACGGTGATCCGCGCCCCCGGCGACCACCGCCCGCCCCCGTTCCCATCTGCCTGGTGCCCCGCCGACGACTCGAACCTGCGGCAGAGCATCATCGGTCTACCGACTCAGCTGGATGCCCATCTGGATCACCAACTGCCCACCCCGCGACCGGTGGCTTCTCCGTTCCCATGTTCCGCGTCCCCTGCCAGGGGGTCGCTCCACTCGGCACCGTCCCCCCTGGAGCTCAAAGGACGCGATTCCGGCTCCTGCTCACCTCCGGTAGGGTCCGTGCGGACTCCAGCCGTTCAGTAAGGGCTCCAAGTCGCTGGGACCAGGCTCGGGCACTCGGGGCATGCGGAGCGGCCGGGTGAGTGGATCGAGTGATCGTACGTGGTCCGTCGCCCAGGACAGCCAGGTTTCCGCCTCGGTGCGCTCGGTGCCCTGTGGCATGGCGTCGATCCGCTCGCCCGCCGCGGTCAGGTAGGCGGTGAGCCGTGCGACCTGCCGCCATGCCTTCTCCTGCCGTTCCAGCGCGCGGACACGGAAGGCCTCGGCGTAGTCGTGGCGGGCCTGCCGCACCGCCGCCTCCCACTGGCGCTGTTTGAGCCGGGCCTGTTCCTCTTCCTCGGCACGCTTGCGTTCGGCGGCCTGTCCCCGCAGGTCCACCTCCTGAAGGATCTCCGGCAGTTGGTCTTCCAGCGGACGGTCGGCTGTGTCTCTCCACACGGACTGACGGTGGGGGATTCCTCCGTTGAGCGTGATGGTCAGGCGGTCGGAGGGCACGTGGTCGTATTCGGGGACCTTGACCCAGGAATACCGCTCAGCGTCGGCAAGCTCCTTCGCCGTGGGTACGTGCTCGATCATGTCCCGCTCCTGCCCGAGCGAGACGCCACACGCCTGCCCTTGGGCCGTGATGGTGAAGAGGCCGTCCCCGTCCGATCGGCGTGAGCGGTGTCCGTGGTGTCCGCCACGGGCCAGCCGTACCGTGTGTCCCCGACGCTCCGCCTCCGTCACGATGGCCTGCACCAGGCGCAGTGCTCGTGGCTGGACCGACTTGCTCAGGCCCAGAGCGGGCTCTCCGTCCCGGAGCGCGACCACGATGTCATGCGGCCGGTGGAGCCGCTCCGGAACGGGGACGGGGTCCGGAACAGCCAGTTTCCACGCCGGCATGTCCTGGATGGTGATCTCGTACCCTCCCGCCCTCCAGCGGTGGACCAGCTCCTTCCCCGCGGGCAGCTTCCCGCAGAACTGCGCCGATCTGATCCGAGCCGTCCAATTGGGTGCCCCTGCCCCGTACTCCTGCTTGACCACGAGCGAACCGCGGCTGCGAGGAGATCGTCGATGAGCTGCTCTCCAAGCGTCTTCCGCGGTTGCTTCGCTTCTTTACGTCGCCTGTGTGTCGGGGGAACCACGTCCCCTCGGGCCGCGGGATCACTTGGAGAGGGGTCTTGCGGCGGCGTGCTCAGTTCCGTAGCCGCCGTCGTCGAAGAAGCTCGGGGCTTGGTGTGCCGCACGGCGTGCTCGTGCGGCACCGTTCGCGTGGGATACGTCCCGTGCTCAAGGTAGTGACGACCTGCGGCTGTGATCTCGGCGCTCCACACGCCACCACGTCTGGCGATCTTCACCAGCCCGCGGTTCTGCAGCGCCTGCGCGCTGGTCTTGTAGGTGAAGTCGTCCTCGTCCCAGGTACCCGAGGCGCAGCCCTCGGCGATCCAGCGGAGCACCTTCGACTGGCGCTCGTTCAGGGAAGGCTTGACCATCTCTCTCCTGCTCACACGCCACGGACGATGATGTCGCCGACCAAGCATTGATATCGGCCCACGGAGGGCTCAACCGGGCGGCCGCATCCTGCGGAATTCCGCAACGGGGATCTCGAACTGTGCCTCGATCTTCGCAGCGTCCCTGTCCCGGCCCGCTTGCCGAAGCATGCCGACGGCCCGCTCCACGATTCGGCCGATCCTGACAACCTCGGCCCGTAGAAAGCGGAGTTCGGCGTAGGCCTCGACGGCCTGCTCACCACACCACTGCCGTACAAGGTCTCGGGCGGGCTTGTACTTCTTGTCGACCTCGGCACAGACCTCGGGACTGAAGTGATGTCCCTCCCGTCTGCCTCGCCCGGGGGTATACGAACCGTAGATCGCCTCTCGCTGGGCACGCTGCTCGTCCCGCTCCACATCGGCCATGACCCGCTCGGCGTGCAAGGTGGCGCCCTTGCGCGCGCACGCCAGCGTCACGGGCCAGGGCGCCTCCGCACTCCCGTCATCGTGAAGGACGGTCAACGGGTCACCGGTGAGGAAGTCCGTGCTCTCCTCCAGTGCCGCGGCGAACGCCGTCACGTCATGGACGTACAAGACGCCGTCGTCGTGCCGTGAAAAGCCGACGCTCGCCAGTTCCTCCCATGGACAGGCCTCGAATACGGTGTCCACCGCACAGCGTTCGGGGGCGTCACGGGGAGGCCCAGCCGCGCTCAGTTCCCGCCTGCGGCGCTCCCTCGCCGGCCAAGAGTCAGCCTCCTCCCACGGTACGTGCAGCTGAGAGGGCGACACCCAAGCTTCGCGGCCCTCTTCCTCGTCCTCGGTGAAGCGGACCTTGACGCGCGGCGGACGCTTGGTACCGAGACGGAGCACCTCCACCCGAGCTATCGCATCATGAGCCCGAGCACGGTGTGCCCAGAACTCCCCAACTTCCAAGGTCACTTTCCTCACGTGAGTCCGGGCGCGAAGGCATTCGCAGATCCCCAACAGCCACTTCTCTGCGGCGGCAACGAGGTACTCCACTCGTCAGGACGACCAGTCTCGGCGCCCGCTGCACTCGCGTACGTCTGCATCGCCAATGCCACAAAAATGCGCCACGGCACCGGTATCCTGGCCTTTTCCGGCCGAAGGATCAGAGTCGGCCTCCGCCGGTACAAGGACGCCACCGAAACCTCGGCAACCCCTCATCACCGTTCACCCAAGTCGATCGGTACCAGCCGGGACCGCCCCTCAACCGCCACGGTGGCGCAAATCCGCAGATCAGCGCCCCGGACACGACCAGCCATGTTTTGTGGCTCCTGCCGGGGACTCGAACCTGCGGCCAACCCGGCCATCACCCCACACTCAGCGCCCCGCACACGGCCACCACGAGCGGCGACAGCGCCGCCGACACCGCCCCCGGCCCCATCATGCGGACCCACCGCCACCCCGCCCCACGCCCCTGCCCGCTGACTCCCCGTTCAGCCCCCTCCAGCCAGAATCCAGCCGCCGTACAGAGATCGACAGATGACGGCAGGTGACGAGCCGTCAGTTCATCCAGCCAACATCCAGCCACGGGTACGCCAACGGAGCCGCCCCGAAACCAGGTCGGCTCCGCCTGACCTGCACGTTTGCCTAGTTCGCCAGGTCCACGCCAACGCATGACCTATACATTGAAGCGGAATGTCTGCCCCGGGTTCGACGTAATTCGCGCGTTCTAGAGGTCGCGCGAGGCTGAAGGCGCAGGTCGTCGGGCTGTGATGGGCGCGGACGCCGCAGAGTGCCTAGAGACGCGACTTTCCTGATTCACCTGCGTTGGCCTGTGGCTTCGGCCTATCGTCTGGAGCCGTGTACGTAAAGACGACGAAGCGGGAGAACAAGTCCGGGACGGTCCGGTACCTGCACCTGGCCCACAACGAGTGGGATCCGGTGAAGGGGCGGGCGGTGCCGAAGGTGCTGTTCACCTTCGGCCGCGAGGACGACCTGGACCGCGACGCGGTCAAGCGCCTGGTCGCGTCTCTATCGAAGCTGCTGGAGCCGGGTGACGCCCTGGCCGCGACCACCGCACCAGGCCTGGAGTTCACCTCCTCGGTGCCGTTCGGCGGCACCTACGTGCTGGACCACCTGTGGCGCCGGCTTCGGATCGACCAGATCGTGGGCCGGGTCGGGCAGCCCAAGCGGGGTCGCCGCCGGGACATGACCGCGACCGAGCGAGTGCTGTTCGCCCTGGTCGCCAACCGCGCGCTGGCCCCGTCCTCGAAGCTTGCGGCGGCGGACTGGATCACGAACGACGTGCACATCGACGGCCTGGCCGAGACCGGTGAACAGACCTGTTACCGGGCGATGGACTGGCTGCACGAGGTGAAGGACGACCTGGAGAAGCAGGTGTTCGACGAGGTCGCGAACCTGCTGAACCTGGAGGTGGACCTGCTGTTCTTCGACACCACCAGCACCTACTTCGAGCTGGAAGAGGCCGACGAACCGGTCGCCCGCGACGACACCGCCCGCAAGCTGGAGGGCGGCCGGGCAGACAGCGACGCGAAGCAGGTGGGGTTCCGCACCTACGGCAAGTCGAAGAACTCCCGCGACGACCTGCCGCAGATCGTGATCGGCATGGCGGTCACCAGGGACGGCATCCCGGTCCGTTGCTGGTGTTGGCCGGGCAACGCCTCCGACCAGGCCCTGATCCGGCAGGTCAAGGACGAGATGCGGGACTGGACCCTCTCCAAGATCGTGTGGGTGGCCGACCGGGGCTTCTCCTGCGCCGAGAACCGCCGCTACCTGCGCAAGGGCGACCACGCCTACATCATCGGCGAGAAGCTCCGCTCCGGGAGTCCCGAGGTGCAGGCCGCCCTGTCCCGGCAGGGCCGCTACCAGGACGTCGGCGAGAACATGCGCGTCAAGGAGGTGCGGATATCCGACACCGACCGGTTCGTCATCTGCCACAACCCCGAAGCCGCCGAGCGCGACCGGCACATGCGCGGACAACTCGTCGCCCAGCTGACCGACTTGATCGCCGACACCGACAAGCTCAGCGACTTCAAGCGGGGCGAACTGCGCGGGAGGATCGCCGACAAGCCGGGCCTGAACCGCTACCTTCGCGCCACCCCGGCCGGCAAGCTCCGCATCGACCAGGCGAAGATCAAGGCGGAGGAGAACCTCGACGGGAAGTACCTCCTGCGCTGCTCGGACCCCCACCTGAGCGCCGAGGACATCGCCCTGGGCTACAAGCAACTGCTGGAAGTCGAGCGCGGCTGGCGCGACATGAAGCAGATCATCGACCTGCGGCCCGTCTACCACCGACTCGAAGAACGCATCCGAGCCCACGTAGTCCTGTGCTGGCTCGCCCTCCTGCTGATCCGGATCACCGAGACCACGACCGGCGACACCTGGCCGCACATCCGACGCGAGCTCGACCGCCTCCATCTGGGCACCTTCACCGGCCCCACCGGAACGTTCCAGCAGGTCACCGCCCTGACGAAGCCCCAGCGAAACCTGCTCGCGAAGCTGGAGATCCCCGTCCCCAAGCAGGTCATCGCGCTTCAGCCCACACCCCGCTGACCAGCTGAAACGCGGCCGCCTAGAGAAACGCCCTCCAGGCGGCCACAAGCACGTCCACCCAGGTCATACCCCCAGATTCGCGACTCCAGGCTGCCGAATTGCGTCGAACCCGGGTCTGCCACAGCGCTGTGACCTGCGAAGACGATCCTCTGAGAGATTCAGGTCAGCACAGAACCAGCACGGGGGGAGTCACAGACAGGGGGGGTGCGGACAGGGCCGAACGGGAGAGGTCCCCATCGCCGACGGTCTCATGGCCCTGACCCTTCCGAATCGCTACGGTTGTGCCATGACCGCACTGCCCGACTGGATGCGCCCGCCGCGCGCGGAAGGCTGGTTCGCGGAGGACCTGGACCGCCTCCCCGAGGCGCCCCGCCACACCGAGCTCATCGACGGAGCCCTCGTCTTCATGATGTCGCCCCAGCGGTGGTGGCACGGCCACCTCGTCACCATGCTCACCGTCGCCCTCATGGAGCAAACGCCCGCCGATCTCAGGGTCGGCCGCGAGATGACCATAAGGCTCGACCAGCGCAATCGACCCGAACCGGATCTGCTGGTGACGACGGCCGACTACGACGGCGATCGCACCTGGTTCACACCGGACGAGGTACGACTTGTCATCGAGGTCGTGTCCCCCGAGTCCGCCCACCGGGACCGCACGGTAAAGCTTCGCAAGTACGCAGAGGCCGGCATCCCGCACTACTGGTGCATCGAGGACGAGGACGGTTCTCCTGTCGTCCACGTCTACGAACTCGACGAACCGACAGGCGTCTACGCGCCTGTCGGCATCTTCCGGGGCGACCTGAAGCGCCCTGTGCCTTTCGAGATCAGCCTGGATCTCGACAAGCTCACCCCGCCGCGGGGCAGCTAGAAGTCAGCACCAAATGAGCACGGGAACACAGAAGGGGCCGGGCTCGCCAGAGCTCCACCCCTTCTGAACTGCCCGCTTGACCAACTATCTAGCACATGGTAATCAACTGATCACACATTGAAGCGGAACTCCACCACGTCCCCGTCCCGCATCACATAGTCCTTGCCCTCCATGCGGGCCTTGCCCTTGGCGCGGGCCTCGGTGACCGAGCCGGTCTCCACGAGGTCGTCGAAGGAGATGACCTCGGCCTTGATGAAGCCCTTCTGGAAGTCGGTGTGGATGACGCCGGCGGCCTCGGGGGCGGTGGCGCCCTTCTTGATGGTCCAGGCACGGGATTCCTTGGGGCCGGCCGTGAGGTAGGTCTGCAGGCCGAGGGTGCGGAAGCCGACGTGGGCGAGGGTGGCGAGGCCGGGCTCGTCCTGGCCGACGGACTGCAGCAGCTCCAGGGCCTCGTCCTCGTCCAGCTCGGCGAGGTCGGCCTCAAGCTTGGCGTTGAGGAAGATCGCCTCGGCGGGGGCGACCAGGGCACGCTGCTCGTTCTTGAAGTCCTCGTCGGTCAGCTCGTCCTCGTCGACGTTGAAGACGTAGAGGAAGGGCTTGGTGGTGAGCAGGTGCAGGTCGTGGAGGAGCTCGTTGCGCTCGGTGCCCTGGACGATGCCGTGGGCGAAGAGCGTGTCGCCCTTCTCCAGGATCTCCTTGGCCTCCTCGACCGCCTCGACCTTGGGCTGGAGATCCTTCTTGATCCGGGACTCCTTCTGGAGCCGGGGCAGGACCTTCTCGATGGTCTGGAGGTCGGCGAGGATCAGCTCGGTGTTGATCGTCTCGATGTCGTTCCGGGGCGAGACCTTGCCGTCGACGTGGACGACGTTCTCGTCCTGGAAGGCGCGGATGACCTGGCAGATCGCGTCGGACTCCCGGATGTTGGCCAGGAACTTGTTGCCCAGGCCCTCGCCCTCGCTCGCGCCGCGCACGATGCCCGCGATGTCGACGAAGTCCACCGTCGCCGGCAGGACCCGTTCCGAGGAGAAGATCTCGGCCAGCTTCGCCAGCCGGGGATCGGGGACGCCGACCACGCCCACGTTGGGCTCGATCGTGGCGAACGGGTAGTTGGCCGCCAGCACGTCGTTCTTGGTCAGGGCGTTGAACAGGGTCGACTTGCCGACATTCGGCAGACCGACGATTCCGATCGTGAGCGACACGTTGCGACTTCCCGTACGTGAGGATGCGGAGGGAGGGGGCGGGCCCGGCAGGGCCGATCCACCAGTCTACGGGGTGGCTCCTTCCCGTCCCCGCCAAGCGTCGAACGCTTGGCCAAGGTCTGCCGCACGGCGTGTCCGAGAGCCGAGCGGGCACATTGATCGACCTAGGTTGGTCCGGTGGAGCAACACAGGACGCGACCCCCGCACCACGGAACGCGACGCGGTCGGCCGCCGCTGCCCCCGCAGGGGCGGGGCGCGGAGGGCGGCCCGGCGGGCCGGGCCGGCCCGGCCGCGCGCGGTGGGTCCGGAGGACGGGGCGGCGGGAGCGGGCGGGCCGGTGCGGGGCGTGGCGGCGGGCCGCCGCGGCGGCGTCCGGCGGCGCGGGCGCTGGCGGCACTGCGGCGAATGCCCAATCCGCGGCTGACCGGGCTGGGCTGCGGACTGTTCTGCGCGGCGGTGATGCCGGCCGTCGGGTTCCTCGACCGGCTGCTGTTCGGGGCCTCGCTGACCGTGTACAGCGTGCTGTTCCTGCCGGTGTGTGTGCTGACCGCGGTCTGGGTGCGCCGCGGTGACCTGCTGACGGCACCGGTCGTGGTGCCGATCGCGTTCGCCCTGGGGCTGCTGACCGTCGCCGAGAAGGGGGACGGTGGCAGTGGGCGGCTGATGGGTCTGGTGACCGCGCTGGCCACGGAGGCCGGGTGGCTCTACGGAGGGACTCTGATCGCCGGGTCGGTCGTGATCGTGCGGAGGATCCGGATGGTACGGGCGCTGCGGCGCCGGGCCGCCACCGCCCGGACGCCGGCCCGCTCCAGAGCGATGAGCCGCCCGCCCGGGCATCCGCCGAAGCATCCCTGAGATGACCGCCCGGCCGGCGGGCCGGGCGGTCACCGGCCCGCCGCGCCGCGCGCGGTCAGCCGGACACCGCCCCCGGCGCTGCCCGGGGCGCCGGCCGGTCCACGTCCGCCGCTCTCATCGCCGCGCCCACGATGCCCGCGTTGTTCTGCAGCTGGGCCGGGACGATCTCGGCCTTGATGCCCTCGATGTGGGGCAGGAACTTGTGGGACTTGCGGCTGACCCCGCCGCCGATGATGAACAGCTCGGGCGAGAAGAGCATCTCGACGTGGGCGAGGTACTTCTGCACCCGGTGCGCCCAGTGCTCCCAGGACAGGTCGTGGTCCTCCTTGACCTTGCTGGAGGCTCGCTTCTCCGCGTCGTGGCCGTGCAGCTCCAGATGGCCCAGCTCGGTGTTGGGGACCAGGGTGCCGTCGACGAATACGGCACTGCCGATGCCGGTGCCGAGGGTCAGCAGGATCACCGTGCCCCGCCGGTCGCGGCCCGCGCCGAAGTGCATCTCGGCCACGCCCGCCGCGTCCGCGTCGTTGACGACGGTCACCGGCAGCTCGCCGAGGCGGTCGCGGAACAACGCGCGCGCGTCCGTGTCGATCCAGCCCTTGTCGACGTTGGCCGCCGTGCGGATCGTGGCGCCGCCGGTGACGACGCCGGGGAAGGTGAGTCCGACCGGGCCGGCCCAGCCGAAGTGCTCCACGACCTCCTGCACCCCGTCGGCCACGGCGTCCGGCGTGGCCGGATGCGGGGTCAGTACCTTGCAGCGCTCCTGGGCCAGGGCGCCCCTGTCGAGGTCCACAGGGGCGCCCTTGATCCCGGATCCGCCGATGTCCACGCCGAAGATCTGCATGGCTCCACGTTACGGCCTGCGACTGACAGTCACTCCCCGGCCGTACCGGACGCGCCCGCGCCGCCGCGCTCGGCCACCAGGGACGCCGCCTCCTCGCGGAGATCGCGGCGCAGTTCCTTGGGCAGCGAGAAGGTGATGGACTCCTCGGCGGTCTTGACGATCTCCACGTCCGCGTAGCCCCGCTGCGCCAGCCACTCCAGGACCTGCTCGACCAGGACGTCCGGGACGGAGGCGCCGGAGGTGACGCCGACCGTGGTCACGCCCTCCAGCCAGGCCTCGTCGATCTCGTCGGCGTAGTCCACCAGGTACGCCTCACGGGCACCTGCCTGCTTGGCGACCTCGACGAGCCGCTTGGAGTTGGAGGAGTTGCGGGAGCCTACGACGATCACCAGGTCGGACTCGGCGCCCATCTCCTTCACCGCGAGCTGGCGGTTCTGCGTGGCGTAGCAGATGTCGTCGCTGGGCGGGGAGATCAGCCGGGGGAACTTCTCCTTGAGCGCGTCGACGGTCTCCATGGTCTCGTCGACGGAGAGTGTGGTCTGGGAGAGCCAGACGACCTTGGACGGGTCGCGGACCTCGACCTTCTCCACATCGCCGGGCCCGTCGACGAGCTGGATGTGGTCGGGGGCCTCTCCGGAGGTGCCGATGACCTCCTCGTGGCCCTCGTGGCCGATCAGGAGGATGTCGTAGTCCTCGCCCGCGAAGCGGACGGCCTCCTTGTGGACCTTGGTCACCAGGGGGCAGGTGGCGTCGATGGTGGCGAGCTGTCCGCGCGCGGCCTCCTCGTGGACGACGGGCGCGACGCCGTGCGCGGAGAACATGACGATGTTCCCCGGCGGGACCTCCTCCGTCCGCTCGACGAAGACGGCGCCCTTCCTCTCCAGGGTCTGCACGACGTACTTGTTGTGGACGATCTCGTGCCGGACGTAGACGGGGGCCCCGTACTGCTCCAGGGCCTTCTCGACGGCGATCACGGCGCGGTCCACACCCGCGCAGTAGCCACGGGGGGCGGCGAGCAGGACACGGCGGCCAGACGAAGCAGTCATGGGCACCATCGTAAGGCCGCTTTCGGCCGCGCAGAGATCGCGCCGCCCGTGCGCACCCGGGAGGCCGACCGGGCCTGACGGAGGACTGGCGGGAGGCTGACGCGGAGCCTGGCGGGAGGCTGACGCGGGGCCTGGCGGGAGCTCCGGCACGCCGGCGAACCGGCGACCGAGCGACCGTCCGGGGACGCGTTGTCGGTGGTGCCGACTACGCTCGCGGCATGGCGGTGAACACGAGTCCCGAGTCCCCTCTTCCGGTGGGTGAGGTGTCGCGGCTGATCGGCGGCTGGATCGACCGGCTCGGCGCGGTGTGGGTCGAGGGCCAGATCACGCAGCTGTCCCGGCGACCCGGCGCCGGGGTGGTGTTCCTGACGCTGCGCGACCCGTCGTACGACATCTCCGTGGGCGTCACCTGCTATCGGCAGGTGTTCGACGCGGTCGCCGATCTGGTCGGCGAGGGCGCCCGTGTCGTGGTGCACGCCAAGCCCGAGTGGTACGCGCCGCGGGGACAGCTGTCGCTGCGGGCCGCGGAGATCAAGCCGGTCGGGGTCGGTGAGCTGCTGGCCCGGCTGGAGCAGCTGAAGAAGACGCTGGCGCGGGAGGGTCTGTTCGCGGCGGAGCGGAAGAAGCCGCTGCCGTTCCTGCCGCATCTGGTCGGGCTGGTGTGCGGCAGGGCCTCGGCGGCCGAGCGGGATGTGCTGGAGAACGCCCGGCACCGCTGGCCCGCGGTCCGCTTCGAGGTGCGCAATGTCGCCGTGCAGGGCGTGCACGCCGTGCCGCAGGTGGTGCAGGCGGTCAAGGAGCTGGACGCGATCGACGACGTGGACGTGATCGTCGTCGCGCGCGGCGGCGGCAGTGTGGAGGACCTGCTGCCGTTCTCCGACGAGCAGCTGGTGCGCGCGGTCGCGGCCTGCCGAACGCCGGTGGTGTCGGCGATCGGGCACGAGCCGGACAGTCCGCTGCTCGACCATGTGGCGGACGTGCGCGCCTCCACACCGACGGACGCCGCCAAGAAGGTGGTGCCGGACGTCGGGGAGGAGTACGAGCGGGTGCGGATGCTCCGGGACCGGGCGCGGCGGTGTGTGGAGGCGTTTCTCGAGCGGGAGGAGCGGGGG
The DNA here is from genome assembly GCF_036689765.1 of Streptomyces poriticola. NCBI lineage: Bacteria > Bacillati > Actinomycetota > Actinomycetes > Kitasatosporales > Streptomycetaceae > Streptomyces > Streptomyces poriticola. Next base: position 31,663 of record NZ_JBAGKH010000013.1, on the reverse strand, counting down.
CTCGCCCATGCGCTGGCCCGCCCTTCGATAGAGGACCCGCACCGGATGATCGACGAGCGGGCGGAGCAGGTCACCGGCCTGCTGGAGCGCAGCCGGCGCACCCTGCGGCACCATCTGGACCGCGCCGACTCCGAGCTGACGCACACCCACGCGCGCGTGGTGGCCCTCTCCCCCGCGGCGACCCTCCGGCGGGGGTACGCGGTGCTGCAGCGGTCCGACGGCCACGCCGTCCGCGATCCGGGCGAGGTGACGGCGGGTGAGACGCTGCGTGCACGGGTGTCCGAGGGCGAGTTCTCCGTACGAGTCGATACCTAAGGTGTGGGGATGACCAGCGAGGTGGAGCAGACGGCGGCCCGGGACGAGGCGCTCGGCTACGAGCAGGCCCGGGACGAGCTGATCGAGGTCGTACGGCGGCTGGAGGCGGGCGGTACGACGCTGGAGGAGTCCCTCGCCCTGTGGGAGCGTGGCGAGGAACTGGCCGGGATCTGCCGACGCCGGCTGGACGGCGCCCGGGCCCGGCTGGACGCGGCCCTGGCGGAGGAGGCGGAGACCGGCCAGGAGTGACCGGTCCCGTCATCGGCCGGGCTACCGGCCGCTGTCCTCGGCGAGCGTGTGTGCGACGAGGGCGTTGGCGTGTCCGTGGCCCAGTCCGTGCTCGCTCTTGAGCCAGGAGACCAGCTCCATGTGCTTGGCCAGCGGCGAGGAGCGGATCAGCTCCTGCCACTCCGCGATCGGACGGCCGTACTTCTTCTCGATCGACGGGAAGTAGCTCGCGGGCCCCTTGGCGGTGGCGGTCATGACGGTGCGGTCCCCTCTGTCGCGTCTGCGTGCGTGACGGCGTGCAGTCGTACCTGCGTGCGCGTCTGCGTCGTGTTCGTCCGGTAAGACGGCGGCAGGGGGCCGTAATCATCGGCCGCCTCGGGTGACCCTCGTCACATCACACTCCAGCCTCGCCCCGGCGGCCGCGTGAGCCCGGTCACGACACCCGGCTTTAGTTGAACATTGAACATCCCTCGCGTACGGTCGGTTCCGTCAACGGATCCGTGCCATGCACACGGACCCGACGCACTCCCCGAGAAAGATCACGCATGTCCCTCGTTCTCGACCCCGCCGCCCAGGACCTGCTCTTCCGCGAGGCCCGCACCGCGAACACCTTCACCGACGAGCCCGTCACCGACGAGCAGGTGCAGGCCATCTACGAGCTGGTCAAGTACGGCCCCACCGCCTTCAACCAGTCCCCGCTGCGCATCACCCTGGTCCGCTCCCCCGAGGCCCGCGAGCGCCTGGTGCAGCACATGGCCGAGGGCAACCGGGCCAAGACCGCCGCCGCCCCGCTGGTCGCGATCCTGACCGCGGACAACGAGTTCCACGAGGAGCTGCCCCGGCTCTTCCCGCACTTCCCCCAGGCCAAGGACGTCTTCTTCGGCGAGCGCCCCGCCCGGGAGGGGTCGGCTGCGCTGAACGCCGCCCTTCAGGCCGCGTACTTCATCGTCGGCGTCCGCGCCGCCGGTCTGGCCGCCGGTCCGATGACCGGGCTCGACCTCGAGGGCGTGCGCAAGGAGTTCCTGGATGACGACCACACCCCGCTGATGGTGGTCAACATCGGCCGTCCGGGCCCGGACGCCTGGCTCCCGCGCTCCCCGCGCCTGGCCTACGACCAGGTCGTCACCACGGTCTGAACTCCGACGGGGCGGACGAAGGCCCCCGGCACGCCTCTGCTTCCAGAGACCTGCCGGGGGCCTTCGTCATGCGCGCGCTCAGCCGGTCTCCGGGGCGGGTGCGCCGTCCAGCCCGAGCGCCGCCGCGACCGTCGTCAGCTGCTCGAACGAACCCGTGCCCGCCACGACCGTCGTCGCGCCCTGGACGCCCTCCGTGTCCTTCAGCACCAGGGCGTCGTACCGGCCGCCGTCGTACCGCGTCCACGTCCGGCCGTCGATCTCCTGCGCCCGCTCGGTCGCCGAAGCGCCCTGGGTCGCGTCGTCGATGAACTCGGCCGGCTTCCGCGTCGACTGCTGGATCTGCACATACGTGCCGTCCGGCCCGTGGAGGCCCAGGTGCCAGGTGTCGAAGTCGTCACCGCGGTAGCGGACCGACGTGGCCTTCCAGTCCTCGGCGAGCCCCTCGGGCGCCGCCACCGGGTACGGCGCGGCACGCTGCGCGGTCAGCAGCTCCACGCGGTAGTCGACCGCCTTGAGGTCGGGCTTGCTGTCGTCGTGCGGGATGAACATCCACATGACCAGCCCTGCGAGGACGACGACCCCCATGGAGAGGACCATGTCCCGGGCCGTCTTCTGCTTGCCTTCTGAACCTGCCACGCCCCCATCGTCGCAGGTCCCCCGGGCGCTCATCCGTGGGGTCCCCTGCTCATCCGTGGGGCCCTCTGCTCATTTCGCCTGCCTAACGATAGAGTCATGGCCAACACCCTCATCCGGCCGTCGTCGTATCAGAAAGGTGCGCTCCGATGACCGAGCATCATCACCTGCCGTCCGAGCTGGACGTCCCCTCCGAAGCCCCCGACCGCAACCTCGCCATGGAACTGGTCCGCGTCACCGAGGCCGCGGCGATGGCCGCGGGCCGCTGGGTCGGGCGCGGGGACAAGAACGGCGCCGACGGTGCCGCGGTGCGCGCCATGCGGACCCTCGTCCAGACCGTGTCGATGAACGGCGTGGTCGTCATCGGCGAGGGCGAGAAGGACGAGGCGCCGATGCTCTTCAACGGCGAGCGCATCGGTGACGGAACCGGCCCCGAGTGCGACATCGCCGTCGACCCGATCGACGGCACCACGCTGACCGCGAAGGGCATGACCAACGCGATCGCGGTGCTGGCCGCCGCCGAGCGCGGCTCGATGTTCGACCCGTCCGCCGTGTTCTACATGGACAAGCTGGTCACCGGGCCGGAGGCGGCGGACTTCGTCGACATCGACGCGCCGGTGTCCGTGAACATCCGCCGGGTCGCCAAGGCCAAGCGGTCCACTCCCGAGGACGTCACCGTGGTCATCCTGGACCGGCCGCGGCACGAGGGCCTGATCCAGGAGGTCCGGGAGACCGGCGCCCGGATCAAGCTGATCTCCGACGGAGATGTGGCCGGCTCCATCCTCGCGCTGCGCGAGGGCACCGGCATCGACCTGCTGCTCGGTGTCGGCGGCACGCCCGAGGGCATCATCTCGGCCTGCGCCGTGAAGTGCCTGGGCGGCACCATCCAGGGCAAGCTGTGGCCCAAGGACGACGCGGAGCGGCAGCGGGCCGTCGACGCCGGGCACGACCTGGACCGCGTGCTGACCACCGACGACCTGGTCTCCGGGGACAACGTCTTCTTCGCCGCGACCGGTATCACCGACGGCGAGCTGCTGCGCGGGGTGCGGTACCGCGCGGAGACGGCCACGACGTCGTCGATCGTGATGCGGTCGCGGTCCGGCACGGTGCGGCGGATCGACTCCGAGCACCGGCTGAGCAAGCTGCGGGCGTACAGCGCGATCGACTTCGACCGGGCGAAGTAGCGCTCCGCTGGTTTACGGGGCCCGTGGAATCGGGGGTTCCTGTGCGGTGCGACTGCGGGCCGGCGGGGGCCGGTAGCGCAGTTCCCCGCGCCCCCCGTCGAGGAGGACACACCCGCCCTGGCACCTGAGGTGGTGCGCTATGCGGCACCCCGAAGGGCGCCCCCTGGAAACTGCCGTTTCCAGGGGGCGCCCTTCGGGGTGCTGGGCTGCTAGCCGGCCGCCGCTATGCGGGCCGCTCGGGTGGCCTTCTTCAGTTCCAGTTCGCGGCGGCGGCGCCGGGCCAGGACCACGCGGCGCTCCGCGGCGGTGAGACCGCCCCAGACCCCGTACGGCTCGGGCTGGAGCAGGGCGTGCTCACGGCACTCGACCATGACCGGGCAGCGGGCGCAGACGCGCTTGGCGGCCTCCTCGCGGGAGAGCCGGGCGGCGGTCGGCTCCTTGGACGGCGCGAAGAACAGGCCTGCCTCGTCGCGCCGGCACACCGCCTCGGTGTGCCAGGGAGCGTCTTGGTCCCTGTCCCTCGTCGGCACCCGCTGGGCCGGAACGGCAGCTACCTGCAGGGACGAATGCGGCGGTTGCAGCACGGTCTACTCCTGACGACGGCTTCGCGAGCGAGAGACGATGCGTCAAGGCCTACCCGCTGTACGCACGCCTATGCACTGAGTTCCGAACCGCCGACCAGGTCTTCACATCCGTCAACACTCACCACTGCTTGCGCAGACTCCGGTCGACCTTGTGCTGCACCCGGTCGAGGATGTCCGCGACCAGCCTGCCCCGCCTGGGCCGCGCCTCCACACTGCCGAGGACCGCCCAGCCGTCCACATAGACGACGGGGGCCTCGGGCTCGCCGGAATCGAGCGTGTCCACCTCGAAGCTGCCGAGGACACCGCCGCCGGCACCGCGCAGCGACACGTTCTCCGGGACGCGGACCTCGACGCTGCCGAAGACCGAGAACGCCTTGATCACGACCTGCCGGTACTGGAAGATCGCCTCGCTGAGGTCGATCTCGACGCTGCCGAAGACCGCGTACGCGTGGATACGGCGGCCCGGGCGCCAGCGGCCCTTGCGGACGGCGCTGCTGAAGACCGCGACCGCGCTGTGGTCCGGGTCGGCGGGGATGGCGCCGACGGGAGGACGGTCCGGTGCGACGGGTCCGTCCGACGAGGGCCGGTGTGCGGCGGGCAGGTCCCGGACGAACCCGTCCAGCTCGCCGACCGTCCGGGCGGCCAGCACGCCCTCGACCCGCTCGGCGTGCTCCTCCGCGGTGAGCCGGCCCTCGGCGAGCGACTCGCGGAGCAGGTCGGCGACGCGGTCACGGTCGGCGTCCGAGGCACGCAGCTCCGTGGCGGCGAGCGGGGCGGTGTCCGGCTGTCGGGCGTGCTTCTGAAGGTCCACGGGCAACAGCGTACCGAAACGCGATAGATCGCGACTAGAGGTGTGGACGACGAACTGAGCCTTACCTCACAAGCTCCCGCCGGACGGCAGGTTCTACGCTGGTTGGCGCTGCCAATGGAGGCCCAGCGCCGTCTGCCGTGAGTGAGGAATGGGCGAGATGACCCTTAGTTCCCCCCCTGCCCGCCCTGCGTTTGCGTACACCGATCTGCTCCCCGTGGGAGAGGACACCACCCCGTACCGGCTGGTGACCTCCGAGGGTGTCTCCACCTTCGAGGCCGACGGGCGGACGTTCCTCAAGGTCGAGCCGGAGGCGCTGCGCAAGCTGGCCGAGGAGGCCGTCCACGACATCCAGCACTATCTGCGCCCGGCCCACCTGGCCCAGCTGCGCCGCATCATCGACGACCCCGAGGCGTCGGGCAACGACAAGTTCGTGGCGCTGGACCTGCTGAAGAACGCCAACATCGCGGCGGCGGGCGTGCTGCCGATGTGCCAGGACACCGGCACGGCGATCGTCATGGGCAAGCGCGGTCAGAACGTGCTGACCGAGGGCGGCGACGAGGAGGCCCTGTCCCACGGCATCTACGACGCCTACCAGAACCTGAACCTGCGCTACTCGCAGATGGCCCCGCTGACCATGTGGGAGGAGAAGAACACCGGCTCCAACCTCCCCGCCCAGATCGAGCTGTACGCGACGGACGGCGGCGCCTACAAGTTCCTGTTCATGGCGAAGGGCGGCGGCAGCGCCAACAAGTCGTTCCTCTACCAGGAGACGAAGGCCGTTCTGAACGAGGCCTCCATGATGAAGTTCCTGGAGGAGAAGATCCGTTCGCTGGGTACGGCCGCCTGCCCGCCTTACCACCTGGCGATCGTGGTCGGCGGCACGTCGGCGGAGTACGCGCTGAAGACGGCGAAGTACGCCTCCGCGCACTACCTGGACGAGATCCCGGCCGAGGGCTCGCCGCTCGGGCACGGGTTCCGGGACAAGGAGCTGGAGGAGAAGGTCTTCGAGCTGACGCAGAAGATCGGTATCGGGGCGCAGTTCGGCGGCAAGTACTTCTGCCACGACGTGCGGGTGGTGCGGCTGCCGCGGCACGGGGCGTCCTGCCCGGTCGCCCTCGCCGTCTCCTGCTCCGCCGACCGCCAGGCCGTCGCGAAGATCACCGCCGAGGGAGTCTTCCTGGAGCAGCTGGAGACCGACCCGGCACGGTTCCTGCCGGAGACGACGGACGAGCAGCTCGAGGAGAGCGGTGACGTCGTGAAGATCGACCTCGGCCGCCCGATGGACGAGATCCTCGCCGAGCTGACCAAGCACCCGGTCAAGACCCGGCTGTCGCTGACCGGTCCGCTGGTCGTGGCCCGCGACATCGCGCACGCCAAGATCAAGGAGCGGCTGGACGCGGGCGAGGAGATGCCGCAGTACCTGAAGGACCACCCCGTCTACTACGCCGGTCCGGCGAAGACGCCCGAGGGCTACGCGTCCGGTTCGTTCGGGCCGACGACGGCCGGGCGGATGGACTCCTACGTCGAGCAGTTCCAGGCGGCGGGCGGGTCCCGGGTGATGCTGGCGAAGGGGAACCGCAGCAAGCAGGTGACCGAGGCGTGCGGGACGCACGGCGGCTTCTACCTGGGCTCGATCGGTGGCCCGGCGGCGCGGCTGGCGCAGGACTGCATCAAGAAGGTGGAGGTCCTCGAGTACGAGGAGCTCGGCATGGAGGCGGTCTGGAAGATCGAGGTCGAGGACTTCCCGGCGTTCGTCGTCGTCGACGACAAGGGCAACGACTTCTTCCAGGACCCGGCTCCGGCTCCGACGTTCACGTCGATCCCGGTGCGGGGGCCTGGGCCGGCGTAGCCCTTCGCCGGGGGCGGCTGGGGAACGGCTCACGCCCTCGCGCCCCTTCCCCTTCCCCTTCCCGTTCCAGACCCCGGGGGCTGCCGCCCCCGGAGCCGCGCTTCGGCCCGGACGGCCTCGACCTCGGCACTCAGGACCGCTGCGGGCCCCGGAACATCCGCACCGCCTGCCACGCTGTACCCGGTATGAGCGAATACCGCATCGAGCACGACTCCATGGGTGAGGTCCGGGTCCCCGCGGACGCCAAGTGGCGGGCCCAGACCCAGCGCGCCGTCGAGAACTTCCCCGTCTCCGGGCAGCGCATCGAGCGCGCGCACATCGAGGCGCTGGCCCGGATCAAGGGCGCCGCGGCGAAGGTCAACGCCCGCCTCGGCGTCCTCGACCAGGACGTCGCCGAGGCGATCGGCACCGCGGCCGACGAGGTCGCCGCCGGCCGCTGGGACGACCATTTCCCGGTCGACGTGTTCCAGACCGGCTCCGGCACCTCGTCGAACATGAACACCAACGAGGTCATCGCCACCCTCGCGAGCGAGCGGCTCGGGCGGGACGTGCACCCCAACGATCACGTCAACGCCTCCCAGTCGTCCAACGACGTCTTCCCGTCCTCCATCCACATCGCCGCCACCGCCGCCGTCAGCCGGGACCTGATCCCCTCGCTGGAGCACCTGGCAGCCGCGCTGGAGCGCAAGGCCGAGGAGTTCGCGGACGTGGTGAAGTCGGGGCGCACGCATCTGATGGACGCCACGCCCGTGACGCTGGGCCAGGAGTTCGGCGGGTACGCCGCCCAGGTGCGGTACGGCATCGAGCGGCTGAACGCCTCCCTCCCGCGGCTCGCCGAGCTGCCGCTGGGCGGCACTGCCGTCGGCACCGGGATCAACACCCCGCCGGGCTTCTCCGCCGCCGTCATCGAGGAGGTGGCCCGCACCACCTGGCTGCCGCTCACCGAGGCGCGCAACCACTTCGAGGCACAGGGCGCCCGGGACGGCATCGTCGAGGCCAGCGGACAGCTGCGGACCATCGCCGTCGGACTGACGAAGATCGCCAACGATCTGCGCTGGATGTCCTCCGGCCCGCGCACCGGGCTGGCCGAGATCCGGCTGCCCGATCTGCAGCCGGGGTCGTCGATCATGCCGGGCAAGGTCAACCCGGTGGTTCCGGAGGCGGTGCTGATGGTCGCCGCGCAGGTCACCGGGAACGATGCGACGATCGCCGCCGCGGGCGCCTCCGGCAACTTCGAGCTGAACGTGATGCTGCCGGTCATCGCCAAGAACGTGCTGGAGTCGATCCGGCTGCTGGCCAACGTCTCGCGGCTGCTGGCCGACCGGACCGTCGACGGCATCGAGGCCGACCGGGAGCGGGCCCGCGAGTACGCCGAGTCCTCGCCCTCCGTCGTCACCCCGCTCAACAAGTACATCGGGTACGAGGAGGCCGCCAGGGTCGCCAAGAAGGCGCTGGCCGAGCGGCGGACCATCCGCGAGGTGGTGGTCGAGGGCGGGTACGTCGAGCGCGGCGACCTGACCGAGGAACAGCTGGACGAGGCGCTGGACGTCCTGCGGATGACGCGCCCCTGACCGCACGCGGGCCCGGGGCCGACCGTGACCGCCGCCGCAGCGTCGTATGCCCGTGACACCTACTATCTGGCCATGACAGACGGTGAATCGGTGAGTACGGCGGCGGCACCCGCGCCCTTCTGGGCGCCGGGGAGCCGGATCCTGTGGCGGTACCGGGAGAACGGCGGCCGGCGGGTGCACATCGCCCGCCCCGTCACCGTCGTCCGCGACGACGCCGACCTGCTCGCCGTGTGGCTGGCCCCCGGCACCGAGTGCGTGAAACCGGTGCTCGCCGACGGCACCCCCGTCCACCGGGAGCCGCTGGCCACGCGTTACACCAAACCGCGCGAGGTGCGGCGCGACCGGTGGTTCGGCACCGGGGTGCTGAAGCTGGCCCGCCCCGGCGAGCCCTGGTCGGTGTGGCTGTTCTGGGAGCCGGGCTGGCGGTTCAAGAACTGGTACGTCAACCTGGAGGAGCCGCTGACCCGCTGGTCCGGCGGAGTCGACTCCGAGGACCACTTTCTGGACATCTCGGTGCACCCGGACCGCAGCTGGCACTGGCGCGACGAGGACGAGTTCGCGCAGGCGCAGCGGGACGGGCTGATGGACGCCGCGCAGGCGGAGCGGGTGCGCCGGGCGGGCCACGCGGCGGTCGGGGTGATCCGTGCCTGGGGGCCGCCGTTCCCGGACGGCTGGGAGGGCTGGCGCCCGGATCCGGCGTGGCCGGTACCGCCTCTGCCGGAGGACTGGGATCGTACGCCCGCGCATGTGTCCTCATGAGACCCTTGATGCGCCCCCCGGCGGGAAACGTAGGATCGTCCTCCGCAAGTAGGCACGGCAGCAACTTCCGGAGCACGCGGCGGGCTTGACCGATCGTCACCGAGGGGCGGCAGGACGTGAGCGAGAGGGACGAGGGCAAGACCGGTCCGGGCCGCCCGCGGCCCGCGGTCGGCACAGGCACGGCCGCTGACGGCGCGGAAGTTCCGTTCCCGGGGCACGCATTCCGGGTATCGGGACTTCTGCGGGACGATTTGCACGCGCGGCGCGCAGTCGCAGACGGATGGATTCCACACGCGTGACGGAGCACCCGACCTCCTTCGAACGCCCCCAGCCGGGCGTCGACCCCGCGGACTCCCGCGGGGCGCTGCTGCGTTCCCCGGCGGCGCCGCGTGCGCCCGGAGCCGCCCCGTCGGCCCGGGGCCGTACCGACGAGCCGTCGCCCGCGGAGACCGCCCCCGTGGGCGGGCTCTCCGAGCACTCGCAGCCCGGCGCCGAGCAGGGAGCCGAGCCCGACACGCACCGCCCGCGCCCCGCGCCCGACGGCATCCCGGCCCAGCCGGACGGCGGGCCGGCGGGGGGCGACGGGCCGCCCGCGGGGCAGGAGCGGCGTACGGCCCGGCAGCCGGCGCCCGGGCGGCCCACCCCGATGCGGCGGGACGGCGACCGGCTGCGGTTCGTGGGCGCCGCGACCCGGCGCATCGCCCGGGGCATGGACCTCGACGAGATCGTGATGGGGCTGTGCCGGGCCACCGTGCCCACGTTCGCCGACGCCATCCTGGTCTATCTGCGCGAGCCGCTGCCGGTCGGCGACGAGCGGCCAACCGGCCCGCTGGTGCTGCGGCTGCGCCGCACCGACCGGATACCGGCCGAGCGGGACACCGAGGGCGGGTTCCTGCCCGCGGACCGGCCCGAGCCGTCCGAGCTGGACGCGCTCGGCTCCGAGCTGTGCGAGGTACGGCCGGGCAGCGCGCTCGCCGAGGTGCTGCGCGGGGTGCGCCCGGTCTTCACGGACGCGCCCGCGGCCCGCGCCGCGCTGCCGGAACTGCTCGGCGACGGCCGCGAGTCGGTGGTGCCGGGCGGCCGGCGGGCGATCCTCGCGCCGCTGCGCGGCCGGCGCCGGGTGATCGGGGCCGCGCTGTTCCTGCGCCGCCCGGAGCGGATCGCCTTCGAGCCGGACGACCTGCTGGTCGCCGCGCAGCTCGCCACGCACAGCGCGCTCGGCATCGACAAGGCGGTGCTGTACGGCCGCGAGGCCTACATCGCCGACGAGCTGCAGCGCACCATGCTGCCGGAGCACCTGCCGCGCTGCACCGGCGTCCGGCTGGCCTCCCGCTATCTCCCCGCCGCCGAGACCGCCCGGGTCGGCGGCGACTGGTACGACGCGATCCCGCTGCCCGGCAGCCGGGTCGCCCTCGTCGTCGGCGACGTCATGGGCCACTCGATGACCTCGGCGGCCATCATGGGCCAGCTCAGGACGACGGCGCAGACCCTCGCGGGGCTCGACCTGCCGCCGCAGGAGGTGCTGCACCACCTCGACGAACAGGCGCAGCGGCTGGGCACCGACCGCATGGCCACCTGTCTGTACGCCGTCTACGACCCGGTGACGCACCGCATCACCATCGCCAACGCCGGCCATCCGCCGCCGGTCCTGCTGCATCTGGGCGGCCGGGCCGAGGTGCTGCGGGTGCCGCCGGGGGCCCCGATCGGCGTCGGCGGCGTGGACTTCGAGGCGGTGGAGCTGGACGCCCCCGCCGGCGGCACCCTGCTGCTGTACACCGACGGCCTGGTGGAGTCCCGGCTGCGGGACGTGTGGACCGGCATAGAGCAGCTGCGCGAGAAGCTCGCCGCGACCGCCCAGCTGACCGGACCGGACCATCCGCCGCCGCTGGAAGCCCTGTGCGACGAGGTGCTGGACATGCTCGGGCCGGGCGACCGGGACGACGACATCGCGCTGCTCGCCGCCCGCTTCGACGGGATCGCGCCGAGCGACGTGGCGTACTGGTTCCTGGAGCCGGAGGACGCGGCCCCGGGCCGGGCCCGCCGGCTGGCCCGGCGCGCGCTGGCCCGCTGGGGCCTGGAGGACCTCACCGACTCGGTGGAGCTGCTGGTCAGCGAGGTCGTGACCAATGCCGTGCGGTACGCGACCCGGCCGGTCACCCTGCGGCTGCTCCGTACGGACGTGCTGCGGTGCGAGGTCGGCGACGATGTGCCGCAGCTGCCGCGGCTGCGGCAGGCGCGGGCCACCGACGAGGGCGGGCGCGGGCTCTACCTGGTGAACCGGCTGGCCCGGCGCTGGGGGGCGACCCGGCTGAGCACCGGCAAGGTGGTCTGGTTCGAGCTCAACCGGGGCTGAACCGGAGCTCGTTCCGGCTGCCCCGGGCCGAACCGGACTGAACTGAGCCGAGCCGGACCGAGCCGGGCCCAGCGGGACGGGACCGGGGCGGACCGGACGGGACCGAGCCAAGCCGGACTGAGCCGGACCGGACCGAGCCGGACCGGACCGAGCCGGACCGGACCGGACCGGGCCAAGCCGAGCCGGACCGGACCGGGCCAAGCCGAGCCGGAGCGGGCCAAGCCGAGCCGGAGCGGGCCGAGCCGGACAGGACCGGGACGGACGGGACCGAGCCGGACAGGACCGGGACGGACGGGACCGGGCCGAGTCAAGCCGGGCTGGGCCGGTCCGTGCGGGCCGGTCCCGGCTCAAGCTCCGGTCCGGCCGCCGGATCAGTCGTCTCTGCGGTTGATGTCGCGGTCGCCGTTCGGCAGCAGCGGGTTCTCCGGGGACTCCTCGTCCGTCGGCTCCTCGCTCGTCGGCGGCGTGCTCGGCGGAGTCGACGACGGGGTCTCGGTCGGCTCCTCGGTGGGCGCCTCGGTGGTGGGCGCCTGCGAGGTCGGTTCCTGCGTGGTGGGCGCCTGCGAGGTCGGCTCCTCGGTGGGCGTCTGCGACGGCGTCCGCGTGGCCGGCGGCGGGGTGCTGCGCCGGACCGCGGCACCCTGCTTGGTGTCCAGGTCGAACTTGCTGGTCCCGTCCATCACCCCGAAGGTGTAGGCGGCCCAGATCTCCGCCGGGAAGCCACCGCCGTTGACCCGGTGGTCGACACCTCCCGCCTGGTACATCGGGACCTGTTTGTGCGGCGGCTCGTCGTCCTCGCCGAACAGGCCGACCGAGGTGACCAGTTCCGGCGTGTAGCCGGTGAACCAGGCCGACCTGTTGTTGTCGGACGTACCCGTCTTGCCCGCGACCTGCTGGCCGTCGCGCAGCGGGTTGTTCCGCACGGACTTCCGGGCCGTACCGTCGTTGACCACACCGGTCAGCACGGACGTCACCGTGTCCGCGGCCTCGCGGCTGATGACCTGCTCGCCGAGCGGGTCGGGGAACTCCACCTTGCGGGAACTGTGTTCGGCGGACTTCACCAGCGCCGGGGTGACCTTCTCGCCGTGGTTGGCGAGGGTGGCGTAGACCCCCGCCATCTCCAGCGGGCTCGCGCCCATACTGCCCAGGGTCTGCGCGGGCACCGCCTCCATGCCCTTGGTCTCCATGCCGAGCTTCCCGGCGACGTCCACCACCTCGGACATGCCGACGTCGATACCCATCTGGGCGAAGACCGAGTTGACGGACTTGTTCATCGCCTCCTGGACGGTGATGTCGCCGTAGTCGACCTCGTCCTCGTTGGGGGGCGCGAAACCGACCGCGCGGCCGTCGTCCACGACCGGGCGCCTGCTGTCACCGTCGTAGATCGTGTTCGCAGTGATGGGCACGCCGTCCTGCGTCTCGGCGCCTCCGTCCACGGCGGCGGCCAGGACCACCGGTTTGAAGGTGGACGCGGGCTGGTAGTCGTCCCGGGTGGCGTTGTTGGTGAAGTGCTTCAGGTAGTCCACGCCGCCGTACATCGCCACGACCGCGCCCGTCTTCGGGTCGACGGAGACGGCACCGGCCTGGACGTCGGCGTCGACCTTCCGCTGCCCGGGGTCGAGCTTGCCGGTCAGCTGGGCCTTGACGGCCTTCTCCAGCTCGGCCTGCTTCTTCCTGTCGACGTTGAGCGTGACGGTCCAGCCGCCCGCGTCGACCAGGGCCTTGGCCTGCTCCAGGTCCTCGGCCGCACCCTCGGCGACCAGCTGCTCCTTCAGCGCGGCGTTGGCCGCCTCGACCAGGTACCCGGCCTGGCCCTTCAGCCCGGCGTTGGGCTTGGGCTCCTCGGGCACGGGGAACTTCATGGCCCGCCGCTCGGACGCGTCCAGCCATTTCATCTCGACCATGTTGTCCAGGACGTAGTTCCAGCGTTCCTGGGCCAGCTTCTTGCCGGTGTCGGTGGCGATGGCCCAGTCGTACTGGTTCGGCGCCTGGAGCAGCGCGGCCAGGTAGGCGCCCTGCTCGATGGTGAGGTTCTCGGCGTCGACGCGGTAGTAGGCCTGGGCGGCGGCCTGGATGCCGTAGGCGCTGCGGCCGTAGTAGCTGGTGTTCATGTAGCCGGCGAGGATGTAGTCCTTGGACTTCTCCCGGTCCAGCTTGAGCGAGATGACCAGTTCCTTCAGCTTGCGGGTGACGGTCTGGTCCTGCGTCAGGTAGTAGTTCTTGACGTACTGCTGGGTGATGGTCGAGCCGCCCTGCGCACCCTTGCCCGAGAGCGTGTTGAACACACCGCGCGCGGTGCCCTTGAGGTCGACACCGGAGTCCTTGTAGAAGGTCTTGTTCTCGGCGGCGACGAAGGCGTGCTGGACGTCCTTGGGCACGTTGGCCAGGTCCACGATCTCGCGGTTGCGCTCGCCGTCCCGGGTGAGGACCGTGCCGTCGCTGTACTTGTAGACGTTGCTCTGCAGCTTCGCGTCGGACTTGGCCGGCGGGATGTCGATGACCATGTACAGCACGATGAACGCGCCCATGCCGAGCAGGCAGAGGCCGAAGAACGTGCCGAGGATCTTCTTCCAGGTGAACAGCCGGCGTATGCCGCTCTTCCCGGGCGCACCCGACGAGCGGCCACGTCTCGGCGCAGCGCGGCGGCTACCGCGCTGCCGTGCCCTTCTCTCTTCCGCTCGTCCCATGGATCCGATCCGCTCCGCTTCGGTCATGTGTGTTCAGAAGTCACACAGGTTTCGTCGGCAGGTCAGCTCAGAAAGCTAACACCGCCAGATGCGACAAAGGGCCGCCGATCCGCCCTTTTACGGACGTGAGAATCAGCACCCGCCCCGATGGAACCGACGTGCGAGGGGGGTACAGGGTTGCCATGAACAGGTAATCTGCTCACAATTAGATAGCAGAAAGCAAGCGTCCCAGAGGCGCCGGAACAGACGGGGGAACACCCATGCCCACACAGGACACCCACGCCACCGCGGACGTCCCGGAGATGCCGGCGCCACGCGTCCGCGAGTTCCCGGCGCACAGCGTCGGGGGCGGGCTCGCACTGCTGCTCGGGCTGGTCGGACTGCTGGCCGGCGGCGGACTGATCGCCGCGTCGGCGGCCGTCTCCGCCGCAGGCGGCAAGGCGGCACTGATAGTCGGCGGGATCCTGGTCGCCATCGCCTCGATCATGGCGATGAGCGGGCTGAACATGGTGGCGCCGGGCGAGGCCCGGGTGGTCCAGCTCTTCGGGCGGTACCGGGGCACGATCCGGCAGGACGGGCTGCGCTGGGTGAACCCGTTCACCTCCCGCCAGAAGATCTCCACGCGGGTGCGCAACCACGAGACCGCGGTACTGAAGGTCAACGACGCCTACGGCAACCCGATCGAGCTGGCCGCGGTCGTGGTGTGGCGGGTCGAGGACACCGCGCAGGCCACGTTCGAGGTGGACGACTACGTCGAGTTCGTCTCCACGCAGACCGAGGCGGCCGTGCGGCACATCGCCATCGAGTACCCCTACGACGCACACGAGGAGGACGGCCTCTCGCTGCGCGGCAACGCCGAGGAGATCACCGAGAAGCTCGCGGTCGAGCTGCACGCGCGCGTGGAGGCGGCCGGTGTACAGATCATCGAGTCCCGGTTCACCCACCTCGCCTACGCCCCCGAGATCGCCTCGGCGATGCTGCAACGGCAGCAGGCCGGCGCGGTCGTCGCGGCACGGCGGCAGATCGTGGACGGCGCGGTCGGCATGGTCGAGGCGGCGCTGGCCCGGATCACCCGGCAGGACATCGTGGAGCTGGACGAGGAGCGCAAGGCGGCGATGGTGTCCAACCTCATGGTGGTGCTGTGCGGGGACCGCTCCACCCAGCCGGTGATCAACACGGGGACCCTCTACCAGTGACGGCCCCCGCCGAGGACCCGTCCCCGCGGCGTCGGCCGCAGCGGCGCAAGCAGGTGCTGCTGCGGCTGGACCCGCTGGTGTACGAGGCGCTGGCCCGCTGGGCGGGGGACGAGCTGCGCTCGGCCAACGCCCAGATCGAGTTCCTGCTCCGCCGGGCGCTGGCCGAGTCCGGCAGGCTGCCCGGCGGAGCGGGCCCGATCCCGCGCCGGGGCCGCCCGCCGGCCGCGGCACCGGAGGCCGGGGGCGACCCGGAGGAGTGACTCCCGCCGGGTCCCTCGGCGCCGTAGCGGAACCGTGACAATCGGCTCCGACCAGCACCGCCGTACCGGCCGCCACCAGCTACACACTCCGCGTATACATAGTGCGTATACACCGTGTGTAGAGTGCTGGCATGTCCATCGGTCACACTCTGCTCGGGCTCCTGGAGTCCGGGCCCCGCCACGGCTACGACCTGAAGCGGGCCTTCGACGAGAAGTTCGGTCACGACCGGCCGCTCCACTACGGCCAGGTCTACTCGACGATGTCCCGGCTGCTGAAGAACGGCCTCGTCGAGGTCGACGGCATCGAGGCCGGCGGCGGCCCCGAGCGCAAGCGGTACGCGATCACCGAGGCCGGCATCACGGATGTCGGGCAGTGGCTCGCCACCCCGGAGAAGCCCGAGCCGTATCTGCAGTCGACGCTGTACACGAAGGTCGTCCTCGCGCTGCTCACCCACCGCAACGCAGCCGACCTCCTCGACACCCAGCGCTCGGAGCATCTGCGCAGCATGCGGATCCTCACCGACCGCAAGCGCAAGGGCGATCTGGCCGACCAGCTCATCTGCGACCACGCCCTGTTCCATCTGGAAGCCGACCTGCGCTGGCTGGAGCTGACCGCGGCCCGCCTCGACAGGCTCCGGGAGGCGGTGACCCGATGACCCCGGCCGGTTCGCTGCTCACCGCCGAGGGCCTGCGCAAGGCCTACGGCCCCACGCTCGCCCTGGACGGCGCCGAGTTCTCCGTCCACCCCGGCGAGGTCGTCGCCGTGATGGGCCCGTCCGGGTCCGGCAAGTCCACGCTGCTGCACTGCCTCGCCGGGATCGTCACCCCCGACTCCGGGACGATCACGTACCACGGGCGCGAGCTGTCCGCCATGAGCGACGCCCAGCGCAGTGAGCTCCGGCGCTCGGAGTTCGGGTTCGTTTTCCAGTTCGGGCAGCTGGTGCCGGAGCTGACCTGCGTGGAGAACGTGGCGCTGCCGCTGCGGCTGAACGGCACCTCCCGCAGGGAGGCCGAGCGGGCGGCGCTGTCCTGGATGGAGCGGCTCGAGGTCGACGACCTGAGGAAGAAGCGGCCCGGCGAGGTGTCCGGCGGCCAGGGGCAGCGGGTCGCCGTCGCCCGGTCGCTGGTCACCGGCCCGCGGGTGCTGTTCGCCGACGAACCCACCGGCGCCCTCGACTCCCTCAACGGCGAGCGGGTGATGGAGCTGCTCACGGATGCCGCCCGGTCCTCCAACGCCGCCGTCGTGCTGGTCACGCACGAGGCGCGGGTGGCCGCGTACTCCGACCGCGAGATCGTCGTACGGGACGGGAAGTCCCGGGACATGGAGCGCGCGATATGAGCCGGGTGCGCGGCCGGCAGTGGGCCTCCGACCTGGCCATGGGCGTCCGGTTCGCGTTCACCGGCGGGCGCGAGGGCTGGACCCGGGCGCTGCTGACCGCCGTCGGCGTGGGGCTCGGGGTGACGCTGCTGCTGCTCACCACCGCCATCCCCAACGCCCTGGCCGCCCGGGACGACCGGGCCAACGCCCGCACCGACATCACCTACGCCCAGCAGCAGATCCCGAAGGCCGACGACACTCTGGTGGTCGCCAACGTCGACACGACGTTCCGCGACGACGACGTGCGCGGCCGGGGACTGCAGCCCGAGGGCCCGCGGGCACCGCTGCCACCGGGTGTGGACGAGTTTCCCGGCGTGGGCGAGATGGTGGTCTCCCCCGCGCTGAAGGAGCTGCTGGAGTCGGACGGCGGGAAGCTGCTGCGGGAGCGGCTGCCGGAGGAGATCGTGGGCACCATCGGCGAGAGCGGGCTGATCGGCCCGGCCGAACTCTCCTTCTACCGCGGCGCCGACGGGCTCGACCGGCAGATCGACGGCGGCCTGATGGAACGGATCGACACCTTCGGGAACCCCGGCGCCACCGCCGAGCCGCTGGACGCGGTGCTGCTTCTGCTGATCCTGGTCGTCTTCGTGGTGCTGCTGATGCCGGTCGCCGTGTTCATCGCCGCGGCCGTGCGCTTCGGCGGCGAGCGGCGCGACCGGCGGCTCGCGGCGCTGCGGCTGGTCGGCTCCGACAGCGGGATGACCCGCCGGATCGCCGCCGGCGAGGCGCTGGCCGGGGCGGTGCTCGGGCTCGCCTTCGGTGCCGTGTTCTTCCTGATCGGGCGGCAGCTCGCGGGCCGGGCCGAGGTGTTCCGCGTCAGCGTGTTCCCGAGCTATCTCAACCCCTCGCCCGCGCTGGCGCTGCTGGTCGCGGTGGCGGTCCCGGCGGCGGCGGTCGTGGTGACGCTGTTCGCACTGCGCGGGGTGGTCATCGAACCGCTCGGCGTGGTGCGTACGGCCAGGCCCACGCGGCGCCGACTGTGGTGGCGGCTGCTGCTGCCGCTGGCCGGACTGGCGATGCTCTACCCGATGCTGGGCCAGGGCCGGGACAACGGTGAGTTCAACCAGTACCTGGTGATCGGCGGTGTCGTGCTGCTGCTGTTCGGCGTGACCGCGCTGCTGCCCTGGGTGGTGGAGCGGGTCGTCGCCCGGCTCGGTTCCGGCGGAGTGTCGTGGCAACTGGCGGTGCGCCGGCTGCAGGTGAGCACCGGCACCGCGGCCCGCATGGTCAACGGCGTGGCGGTGGCCGTCGCCGGGGCGATCGCGCTGCAGATGCTGTTCGCGGGCGTCGACGACGACTACACCCGGAGCACCGGCCGCGATCTGATGCGGGCGCAGATGCAGGTGACCCTGCCGGAGGAGGTGCCGGTCGGCCCGGCCGCGGAGCGGCTGCGCAGCACCGAGGGCGTGCGCGGGGTGGATGCCTACGCCGTGGGCTACCTCGGCGACCGGCGGGCCGATCCGGAGCTGAGCACGGAGCTGACCGTCGGCGACTGCGCCGCCCTGCGCGAGATCGCTCGGCTGCCGTCGTGCCGGGACGGCGATGTGTTCGCCGTGAAGCGGGCGGAGTACGACGCGGACACCGCGAAACTCGCAACGGGCGGCCGGACGCTCTACCTCGACCCGAGCTACGAGGGCTCGCCGAAGGGCAAGGAGATCCCCTGGAGCGTGCCGGAGGGTGTGCGGGACGCGGAGCCTCGGCTCGGCCCGACCGGCAGGGAGACCGGCGGCTTCCTGGTGACGCCGAAGGCGCTGGCGGCCACGGCCGAACCGGCCCTGGAGGGAGACATCTACCTCCAGCTCGACAGGTCCGTGCCGGACGCCGTGGACCACGCCCGCAACACGGCCACGGCCGTCGACCCGATGGCGTACCCCATGCTGTGGGAGTCGACGAAGCAGTCAGAACGGTTCACCGCCGTCCGCACCGGTCTGTTCGTCGGCGCCGCGTGTGTGCTGGCGCTGATCGGGGCCAGCATGCTGGTGTCCCAGCTGGAGCAGCTGCGCGAGCGCAAGAAGCTGCTGTCGGCGCTGGTCGCCTTCGGCACCCGGCGGCGCACGCTGAGCCTGTCGGTGCTGTGGCAGACGGCGATCCCGATCACGCTGGGCCTGGTGCTGGCGTCGGTGGTCGGCCTGACGCTGGGTGCCGTGCTGCTGAGGATGACGTCCACACCGGTCCGTGTCGACTGGGCGAGCGTGTGGTCGATGACCGGCATCGGCGCGGCGGTCGTGGTGGTGGTGACGCTGCTCAGCCTCCCGCCCCTGCTCCGCCTGATGCGGCCGGAGGGCCTGCGCACGGAGTAGCTGCGCGGTCCTCGGACCGGTCCCCGGGCCCCGGACGGGCTGTGTTCTCGGCACGTCCGGGGCCCGGGGACCGTCCGGCGTTCGAGGACGGGACCGTTCAGGCCGGAGCAGGGGATCCGGGGGCGGCAGGCTGGTCGTCCCCGTCCCCCCGGTGCACGATCCGCACCGGGAGATCCTCCATCGCCCCCCGCAGGGCGGCCGCCAGCTCCTCGTACTCCTCCGCCCGCGCCGCCCCCGCCCGCATGGCCAGCGCGACCCTCCGGGTGGGGGCCGGATCGGCGAACGACGCGGTGAGCAGCTGCGACGACCGCGAGGTCTCCACCCGCACCGCGGTACGCGGCAGCAGCGTCACCCCGAGCCCACCCGCCACCAGCTGCACCAGCGTGGACAGCCCGGCCGCCGTGGTCGTGGCCGGCACGTCCGCTCGGCCGGCCTCCCGGCAGATGTCCAGCGCCTGGTCCCGCAGGCAGTGCCCCTCGTCGAGCAGCAGCAGGTTCAGCGAGCGCAGCGCCTCCCGCGGAATGCCCTCCCGACCGCCGAGCCAGTGGTCGAGCGGGGTGACGAGCACGAAGTCCTCGTCGAAGAGGGGAAGTTCGGTGACGCCGGGTACCCCGAGCGGCACGGCGAGCAGCAGCAGGTCGAGCCGGCCGGCGGCCAGCCCGTCCAGCAGGCTCGCCGTCTGCTCCTCGTGGACCTGCAGGTCGAGGTCCGGGTAGCGGTCGTGCGCCAGCCGCAGCACCGTGGGCAGGACGTACGGCGCCACGGTGGGGATGACACCGAGCCGCAGCGCCCCGGTGAAGGGCGCCCGGACCGCCTCCGCCTCCTCCATCAGCGCCCCGACCTCCGCCAGTACCGCCTTGGCCCGCACGGAGAGCCGCTCGCCGGCCGGCGAGAGCAGCACCTTGCGGGTCGTACGCTCCAGGAGCGTGACACCGAGGGTCTCCTCCAGGGCGGACACCGCACCGGACAGCGCGGGCTGGCTCATCCCGATCGCCGCCGCGGCGTCCCGGAAGTGCAGATGCTCGGCGACGGCGGCGAAGGCGCGGAGCTGGGCGAGGCTGGGCTGCCTGGGTTTGACGACGGTACTGATAGCAACCTCCGATCAACTCGACCGAGTGTAGCTATTTCCGTAATCAATGCACGCTGTGCCAACATCAGCAACGTCCAACCCATGGGAAACGCCCGCGATCCGGGAGTTTCTTCGCTGCAAGGAGAGCGTGTGCTCACTGTCGGTGACAAGTTCCCCGAGTTCGAACTGACCGCCTGCGTCTCGCTGGAGAAGGGCAAGGAGTTCGACACGATCGACCACAAGACCTACGAGGGCAAGTGGAAGGTCGTCTTCGCCTGGCCCAAGGACTTCACCTTCGTGTGCCCGACCGAGATCGCCGCCTTCGGCAAGCTGAACGACGAGTTCGCGGACCGCGACGCCCAGGTCCTCGGCTTCTCCGGTGACTCCGAGTTCGTCCACCACGCCTGGCGCAAGGACCACGACGACCTGCGCGACCTGCCGTTCCCGATGATGGCGGACTCCAAGCACGAGCTGATGCGCGACCTCGGCATCGAGGGCGAGGACGGCTTCGCCAAGCGCGCCGTCTTCATCGTCGACCAGAACAACGAGATCCAGTTCTCGATGGTGACCGCCGGTTCCGTCGGCCGTAACCCCAAGGAGGTCCTGCGGGTCCTGGACGCCCTGCAGACCGACGAGCTGTGCCCCTGCAACTGGAGCAAGGGCGACGAGACCCTGGACCCGGTCGCGCTGCTGGCCGGTGAGTGACATGTCGCTCGACGCCCTGAAGTCCGCCGTACCGGACTACGCCAAGGACCTGAGGCTCAACCTGGGCTCGGTCATCGGCAACTCCGAGCTGCCGGCCCAGCAGCTGTGGGGCACCGTGCTGGCGACCGCCATCGCCTCGCGCTCCCCCATCGTGCTGCGCGAGCTGGCCCCGGAGGCCAAGGCCAACCTGACGCCGGAGGCGTACACGGCCGCCAAGGCCGCCGCCGCCGTGATGGCGATGAACAACGTGTTCTACCGCACCCGGCACCTGCTGTCGGACCACGAGTACGGCACCCTGCGGGCCGGTCTGCGGATGAACGTCATCGGCAACCCCGGCGTCGACAAGGTCGACTTCGAGCTGTGGTCGTTCGCGGTCTCCGCGATCAACGGCTGCGGTCTGTGCCTGGACTCGCACGAGCAGGTGCTGCGCAAGGCGGGCCTGGACCGCGAGACGATCCAGGAGGCCTTCAAGATCGCGTCCGTCGTCCAGGCCGTGGGCGCCACGCTGGACGCCGAGGCGGTCCTCGCCGAGTAGCCGGCCACGGACGCGCACCGCGCCGTCCCGCGGACGGACACACGGGCCCCGCTCACCCTGACGGTGAGCGGGGCCCGTTGCCGTCGGGCGGCGGCAGGTCCCATCTGCGTCCCGTCTGCGTCCCAGACTCCGCGCGTCCTCGCTGGTCAGGGTTCACGCTGTCCCGGGACGTCCCAGATGCTGGACGGAGCACCGACTGCGCCTGTACTGCTTGCACTCGCCGATCAAGCACAACAGAAGGAACGCAGACACGTGAACATACGCAAGTCCCTCGCGGCTGCCGGAACCCTCGCCGCTGCCCTGGCCCTGACCTTCACCACCGCCGGGTCGGCCGGCGCCGCCGGCCTCGGCCACGAGTTCTGGAACTCGGACGACAGGTACCCGGGCAGCGCCTACTTCGTCCTCAAGAACGACAGCCGAGAGGCAGGCCGCGTCTACTGGATCGCCGACCCCGGCCACTTCGGCCGCAATTTCGGCGACAGCGTCTACGTCTCCGACACCCGCTCCGACGGCTACTCCGTCCGGGGCCAGGCCAAGACGATCGAAGGCGGAAAGATGCTGTGGAACGCGTCCACCGCGGGCAAGACCGCCCCAGCCTCGGCCCGCTCGACCGACAACGTCAAGGAGGGCACGTACATCTTCTTCCGTGGCTGCCTCGAGAAGAAGGGCGTCAGCTACGGCTGCACCCCGTGGCGCGTCGGCAGGGCCTGATCCGGTCCCGTCCGCCCGAACGACTCACCCCGCCCGGGACGGCCCGGGCGGAGTGAGTCCCCGCCGCAGGCACCCCTGCTACGCCTCCTGCTACGCCTCCGCCGGATCCGGTGGAGCCGCAGGCGGCGGGGCGGGCCGTTGCTTCGGGGCGGGGCCGGGCGGGGCGTCCGGTGCCGTCGCGCCGGACGGCGGGGCCGTCCTGCGCAGCGCGGCCTCCTGGGAGTAGGCCCGTAGATAGCCGACGACGGTGTTGGTCACCGCGACCAGCGGTACGGCGACCACCGCGCCGCCGATACCGGCCACCAGGCCGCCGCAGGAGACGGCCAGCACCACGGCCAGCGGATGGACCCGGACCGCGCGGCCGAGGATGAACGGCTGGAGGATGTGGCCCTCGATCTGCTGCACCGCCAGGACGACGACGAGGGTCATCACGGCGGTGAACACCCCCTGGGTGACCAGCGCGACCACCACCGCGAGTGCGCCCGAGACCACCGCGCCGACCAGCGGGATGAACGCGAACAGGAAGATGAACACCGCCAGCGGCACGGCCATCGGCACATCGAGGAAGTAGATGCCGATACCGATGAAGACGGCGTCGATCAGGGCCACCACCACCGTGCCGCGCACATACGCGGTAAGGGTGCGCCAGGCCCGCGGGCCGGCGCCGGCCACGCCCGGGCGGGCGGCGGCCGGGACCAGCTTCAGCGTCCACTCCCAGATGCGCCGGCCGTCGTAGAGCAGGAACAGCGTCGCGAAGACCGCCAGCAGGATGCCGGTCAGGGTCTCGACGACGACGGTGACGCCCTCCAGTCCGGCCGAGGTGATCTGGTCGGTGTTGGCGCCGACCGCTTCGCGCAGGTTCTTGGCGATCTCGTTGATCTGTTTGTCGGTGACGTGGAAGGGGCTGTTCAGCAGCCATCTGCGGAGCTCGTCGATGCCGTCCTGAACCTGGTCGGAGAGGTTGTCGATGTTCTCCATGACCTGCCAGGTCACGAACCAGCCGATCAGGCCCATGACGACGAAGCCGAGGATCGCGGTGAGCGCCGTGGCGAGCCCGCGCGGCACCCCGAGCCGGCGCAGCCGCGCCACGGTCGGCTGCAGCAGGGCCGTGATCAGCAGGGCGGCCACGAAGGCCAGCACCACCAGCTGGACGGCGCTGATGACCCGCATCAGCACCCACAACGTGCCGGCCAGGACCAGCAGCCGCCAGCCCACCTCGGCCGCGACCCGCATGCCCCAGGGCACCGCCTGGGCGGGGTCGGGGCGGGCCGGGACCGCGGGCGGATGGTCCGGGGGCGGCGGCACGGGGTCCTCGGCGCGCGGCAGGTGCTCGGCCTCGGCGCGGGCGTGTTCCCGCTCGACCTCGGCGCGGCGCTGCTCCAGCCTCCGGCCCATCCGGGTCAGTCCGGCGCCGAGCCCGCCGAGCCCGCCGAGCCACCCTGGCACTCGCGACATGATCCGTCCTCTTCCCCCGTCTTTCCCCACCACTCCCCCCTGGAGTCGTCCGGCCCGACCGTAGCAGGGCGAAAGCCCCCCACCGTAGGACGGTGAGGGGCTGCGCGGAGTTGAGCGGTGCCGGGCGGGTCCGGGGGGCCGCTCGCGGTGGGGCGGGGGCCGGGTGGCGGCCCCGGCCCGTCCGCCGACGGCTCAGTACCAGTGGTTGGCCTGCCAGAACGCCCAGGCGTCGCACGGGCTGCCGTACCGGTCGTTCATGTAGTTCAGGCCCCACTTGATCTGGGTGGCCGGGTTGGTCCGCCAGTCGGCGCCGGCCGAGGCGTACTTGCCGGCCGGCAGCGCCTGGAACAGGCCGTAGGCGCCGGAGGAGGGGTTGACCGCCTTATAGTTCCAGCTGGACTCGTGGTCCACGATGTTGCTGAAGCACTGCCACTGGCCGCTGGGGACCATCTGCCGCGCCATCGACTGGATCTGCGAGATGGAGTACGAGCTCTGGACGGTGAAGTCGGAGGCGTCGCGGGCGGCGCTGCGGCTGGCGGCCTTCTTGGCCTCCTCGCGCTTCTTGGCCTCCTCGGCGGCCTTGGCCTTCGCGTCGGCTTCCTTCTTCTTCGCGACGGCGGTCTCGGCGGCGGCCTTGCGGGCCGCTTCCTCGGCCTCCTTCTTGGCGCCCGCGTCCGCGGCGATCGCCTGTGCGTCGGCCTGCTGCGTCAGGGACGCGGTCTGTACCTGGGCCTGCTGCCCCACGGGGATGTCCGCGAGGAGCGTCGTGCCGCTGGCCGTCGCTTCGGCGTCGTTGTTCTGCGCGGTGCTGCCCGAGGCAACGCCGACGACGCTTCCGACAGCGGTGACCGCCGTGGCCGAGGCCACTGCGAATCCCCGGACCGAGATCCGGCTCACACGGTTTCCTTCCAGCATCGCCCGCTTCGGTGACCCTCGCGGACGCAATCGTGCCCCTGGCGCTGGCCTCCCCAACTTCGGGGTCACGGGAGGCGCGGGCCCGGTGGGCAACTCCCGCAGGGGGAGCGCCGCGTGGTGCTCGGGCGGCATACGACGCTGCTATGGAGTTGGCTCTGGTACTGCTGTGGCGCCACACCGCTGGGGGCGTGGCTGTGTCGTATGCGGGGCCTGACAGGAGTGAGACTCTGCCGTAACACGACGGCGGGAGGCAATTCTGTGTTGCGTGTGAAAGCTCACATCCCGTTTGCCCCAGGGGATTCGCGGAAACCCCCACGCGCGAAGGCGCCGCCCGGCTAGGCTCTCGCCTTCCCCGGACGGCGCCAACCGCCGTGCAACCGGCCCGTATTGGACCAGATGAGGCACTTCCGCTCAGAGCTGCCCTTCCTCGAGCATTTCGGTCACTAGCGCCGCGATCTGGGACCTCTCGGACCGCGTCAGCGTGACGTGCGCGAAGAGCGGATGCCCCTTCAGCTTCTCGACGACTGCGACGACTCCGTCGTAGCGACCGACGCGGAGATTGTCCCGCTGTGCCACGTCATGGGTGAGTACGACCCTGGAGTCGGCCCCGATCCGGGACAGCACGGTCAGCAGGACGTTCCGCTCCAGCGACTGGGCCTCGTCCACGATGACGAACGCGTCGTGCAGCGACCGGCCGCGGATGTGGGTGAGCGGCAGCACCTCCAGCATGCCGCGGGCGGTGACCTCCTCGATGACCTCGCGGCTGGTGACCGCCGACAGCGTGTCGAAGACCGCCTGCGCCCAGGGGCTCATCTTCTCCGCCTCGGTGCCGGGCAGATAGCCGAGCTCCTGCCCGCCCACCGCGTACAACGGACGGAAGACCATCACCTTCTGGTGCTGTCGGCGCTCCAGCACCGCCTCCAGGCCCGCGCAGAGCGCCAGCGCCGACTTGCCGGTGCCGGCCCGGCCGCCCATGGACACGATCCCCACGTCCGGGTCGAGGAGCAGGTCCAGCGCGATCCGCTGCTCGGCGCTGCGGCCCTTGATGCCGAACGCCTCGCGGTCGCCGCGGACCAGGCGGACGTCTCCCTCGGCGGTGACCCGCCCCAGTGCGTTGCCCCGCTCCGACTGGATGGTCAGACCGGTGTGCACGGGCAGGCCGGCGGCCTCGGGGACCTGGACGCGCCCCGCCTCGAAGAGGATGTCCACCTGCTCACCGGGCAGGGTCAGTTCGGACATTCCGGTCCATCCGGAGGCGTCCGTGATGGCCAGCTCGGCGCGGTACTCCTCGGCGAGCAGTCCGACGGACGACGCCTTGATCCGCAGCGGGAGGTCCTTCGACACGACGGTGACGTCGAACCCCTCGGCCTGCAGATTGCGGGCGACCGCGAGGATGCGGGAGTCGTTGTCCCCCAGGCGGTAGCCGGTGGGCAGCACGCTGGGGTCCGAGTGGTTGAGCTCGACCCGCAGGGTGCCGCCGAGGCCGCCGATCGGAATGGGGGCGTCGAGGCGGCCGTGCCGGACCCGGCAGTCGTCCAGCAGACGCAGGGCCTGCCGGGCGAAGTAGCCGAGCTCGGGATGGTGCCGCTTGGCCTCCAGTTCCGTCACCACGACGACGGGGAGCACTACCTCGTGCTCGTCGAAGCGGCTCAGGGCGTTCGGGTCGGCCAGCAGGACGCTGGTGTCGAGGACGTAAGTGCGCCGGTCGGGCTTGTGGCGCTTTGTGCTGGTCACCACGGAAGGACGTACCCCCTCGTTAGAGGTCGGGGAGCGACGAGGCGGAGCTGGACCGGTCGACGGCCCCCATGCACGCCCGGCACGGGCCGGCGACCGGCCCTCCGCTGCTTCTTCCGTGCCGTGACCGCACGGTCGGGCTGGTGCAAAGGGCCTCCCGGGCGGACGGCCCCGTGCCGCCCGCTGAGATGCGATGCCCGTGGTTCGGACATCGACCTGCTGGGGTTATGCCCTCGAACAAGCGCTGCCATGCCACGGCATATGACGGCGGACCGGTGAACTCCTCGTGACGGCGGTGGAAGTGCGGATCAGCGCGCGGGAGCGGGACACGCGGGCCCGGTGGGGGCGCTCAGGGGGCGAGGACCTCGTTCACGGCGCGAGGGCCTTGTTCAGTGTGCGCAGGCACAGCGAGAGGGCGGCGTGCTTCGACGCGCCGCGGCTGCGGGAGAGTTCCCAGGCCGAGTAGAGCAGCGACCACAGCACGCTCTGCACCCACTCGGGGGTCATCTCCGCATCGACGCTGCCCTCGGCGTGGCCGCGCTCGACCAGCCGGAACAGCGCCCGGTCGGCAGGGGTCTCCTCGTCCCAGCCCGACCAGGTCATCAGCTGCGGCGAGTCGAACATCAGGGTCAGCCCCGCGCCGAGTTCGAAGTACTCCTGACAGAGCCGCTCCAGGGCCCTCGGCACCGCGTCCTCGTCGAGCCGGGCGCGCTCGGTCGCCTCCGCGACGTTCTCCAGCACCTCCGTGCCGATCGCGGCCAGCAGGTCGGACCGCTCGGGGAAGTACCGGTGGACGGTGGTCCGCCCGACCCCCGCCGCGGTCGCCACGTCGGCCAGCGACGCGCCCGCGTCCTTGGACAGCAGGGCGACGGCCGCGTCCAGGATGGCGCGCCTGGTGCGGGTACGCGTACCGCTCTCGGCCATCGCGATGCGTTGCTGCTCAGCCATGCCCCATACGGTAGCGCCTCGCCCTGGAAAGAAATTCAGTTGCCCTTTAAGGAACACTCGTGTTCCACTCAGATACATGGATGCTCCTCAGGTAATGGTCTCGCGCGCCCCGCGACTGGGAATCCTCTGGTCGTTCGCCCGTCCGCACACCGGCACGCTGACCCTCGGACTGGTTCTGGCGCTGGTGGGATCGGCGATGGGACTCGCCACACCGATGGTCACCAAGTGGGTGCTGGACGCCCTGGGCGGGTCGGCGTCGTTGAGCCGCCCCGTCACCGGACTGCTCGTGCTGCTCGTGATCGGCAGCGCCGTCTGGTACTGGCAGTGGACGCTGCTCGGCTCGCTGGGCGAGCGCGTTGTGCTGGACGCCCGCGCGTCCATGGTGCGGCGGTTCCTGCGGTCCACGGTGCCCGCTGTCACCCGCCGCCCGACCGGCGAGCTGGTCACCCGCGTCACCTCGGACACCGTCCTGCTGCGCGAGGCCGCGACCGGCGCCCTGGTCGGACTGATCAACGGCACCGTGATGCTGCTGGGCACGCTGATCCTGATGGCCGTGCTCGACCTGGTGCTGCTCGGCACCACGCTGGTGGCGGTGGTGCTGATCGGTGTGCTGTTCGCGGTCCTGATGCCGGGGATCGCCACGGCGCAGCAGCGGGCCCAGGAGCACATCGGCCGGCTCGGCGGTGTGCTCGAGGGCGCGCTGCGCGCCATCCGCACGGTGAAGGTGAGCCGAGCCGAGGAGCGGACCGCCGAGCGGATCATGGCCGAGGCGCGCATATCAGCCGAGTACGGGGTGCGCGCCGTCCGCCGTGAGGCGCTGGCATGGACCATCGCGGGTTCCGGCATCCAGCTGGCCATCATCGCGATCCTGGGCCTGGGCGCGTGGCGGGTCGCCGAGGGCGAGCTGGCGGTGTCCGGCCTGATCGCCTTTCTGCTGTACGCGTTCGGCCTGATGGAACCGATCAGCGAGCTGAGCCAGAACGTCACCGCACTGCAGGCCGGTCTGGCCGCGGCCGAGCGGATCCGCGAGACGGACGACATGCAGACGGAGGACACACGGACGGCGGACGCACCGACGGCAGACAAACGGGCGGCAGACAAACGGGCGGCGGACAAACGGACGGCGGACAAACGGACGGCGGAGATACGGACGCCGGACACGCGGGCGCCGGAAACACGGACGCCGGATTCACAGACAGCGGAGATGCAGGCGGCGGACGCGACGGGCCGGGTGCCGGCGCCGAGCCCGGCGCGGGAGCCGCACGACCGGTCCCCCGTACTGGAACTGAAGGATGTGACGGCCGCCTACGGCCCGGACGCCGAACCGGCGGTGCGCGGGGTCACGCTGACCGTCCCCCGGCGGGGCCACACCGCGATCGTCGGCCCGTCGGGTGCCGGAAAGACCACGCTGTTCTCCCTCGTGCTGCGCTTCCTGGAACCGACGGGCGGCGAACTGCTGCTGGACGGCCGCCCCTACCGCGACCACGGCCACGGC
The DNA here is from genome assembly GCF_036689765.1 of Streptomyces poriticola. NCBI lineage: Bacteria > Bacillati > Actinomycetota > Actinomycetes > Kitasatosporales > Streptomycetaceae > Streptomyces > Streptomyces poriticola. The sequence goes on along the minus strand of NZ_JBAGKH010000013.1, from coordinate 2,852 downwards.
GAGATCCGCGCGCGTCTCGCCTACGTGGAGCAGGACACGCCGATCGTGCCCGGGACCGTCCGCGACAACCTGCTGCTCTCCCGTCCCGACGCGACGGAGGAGGAACTGCGCCGAGTACTGCGCGACGTCCGCCTGGCCGAGAAGATCGACGCCCTGGAGTCCGGCCTGGACACCCAGTTGTCCGCCGCGACCGTCTCGGGTGGCGAACGCCAGCGCATCGCCCTGGCGCGGGCCCTGCTGCGCACGCCCGACGTCCTGCTCCTCGACGAGGCGACCGCCCAGCTCGACGGTCTGACCGAGGCCGCCGTCCACGACTGCGTACGGGCCCGCGCCGACCGCGGCGCGGTGGTCACGATCGCCCACCGGCTGTCGACGGTGCTGGACGCCGACACCATCGTGGTGATGGACCAGGGCCGCGTCCGCGCCCGGGGCACCCACGAGGAGCTGCTCGCGCGGGACCCGCTGTACCGCGAGCTGGTGGAGGCGTTGCGCATCGCCGCGCCCGCGGCGGTCGCACCCTGCTGACCGGGGCGGGTCCTGCCGTGGGACCGGGACAGAGAAACGGGCCGGTCCGTGGGGGGGATACGGACCGGCCCGAGGGGGGGTTTCCACCATAACCCTTCGTAAGTGATGCTGCGTGCATCGGCGCGGCACAACTACTCTCCGAAATCGTCCGGCAACACACCGAAGGCCACGGAGGCCCCACGTTCACCTGGGCGCCACAGCCGCAACACATGAGGATTCCGCGGATCTGGACACGACCGGGGGGACGGGTCACCCGCATCCCTCCACCGGGTGACCCGAGCGGCGAACGCGCGCTTGACCCGGCACCGCGCAGCCCCCTCCACTGCGCGGTGCCGCCCGCGCAGCTTTGCTCACGCGAATTACCTTGGTCTGAACTTACGTGATGGCGTCCCGCAGATGCGACCAATTCGCGATAACGATGCGGCAACCGGCGAGCCGGAGACTGGAGGGGAGAGCGAAAAGACAGTGGGGGTAAATAGGACAGAATCTGGCCTATAGGGGCCGTACCGTCACCGCATGACGACAACCGCGAGGGTCACGTGGGCCGCGGCGAGCGCGCGACGGCTGGAGCGGCAGTTCCTGACGACGGCGGCCCGGCAGGGCACACCGGTCACCGAGGTGGTCGGCGCGATGCTCGGCGCGCACGCTCAGGTCCTGTCGGCGGCGGAGCTGTCCGTCGGTCTGCGGACGGCCGGGGTGACCAGGTCGGACGTGCGGGCCGCGCTACGGGAGGGGGAGGCAGGGGAAGCGGGAGAAGCACGGTACGCGGCGGAGCGGACCGCGGGCGAGGCACGGGCACGGGCACGGTATGCGGCGGAGCGGACCGTGGAGGTGGCGCCGCCTGCGCCGCCGACAGCAGAGGCCCGACTGTCGGCCCGGCTGGTGAAGACGTTCGGTCCGCGCGGCACGGTCCACCTGCTGCCCGCGGCCGAACTGCCGCTCTGGTCCGCCGCGTTGTCCGCCGTGCCCTCCGGCCCGAACCCGTTCCGGCCCGACGCCCGCCTCACCGACGAACAGGCCGAGCAGGTGGTGGCAGCGATCGGCGAGGCGCTGGAAGGCGCATGCCTGACCGCCGACGAACTGACCGAGGAGATCGTGGTCCGCACCGGACCGTGGGCCGGTGACCTGGTGATGCCGGCGTTCCAGGGCTGGTGGCCGCGCTGGCGGCAGGTACTGCACCGGGCCGGGCAGACGGGCGCACTGTGCTTCGGCCCGGACCGCGGCCGCAAGGTGACGTACACCCGCCCGCCGCACTTCACCCCGCTGCCGCCCGAGCAAGCCCTGCGCACTCTCGTACGCCGCTACCTGTACTCCTACGGCCCGGCCCGGCCCCAGCACTTCGCCCGCTGGCTGGCGACCGGTGCCACCTGGGCGACGGCGCTCTTCGAGAAACTGGCCGCCGACGGCGAGATCGAGGAGACGGTGTTCGAGAACGAACGGGCCTGGGTGGCGGCCGGCGACCACGACTTCCCGGAGAATCCGCGGGAACGGCAACGGGGCGTACGCCTCCTCCCCTACTTCGACGCATACGCCATCGCCGCACAGCCCAGGGAACGCCTGTTCCCCGGCGCCGCGAGCGACCGGGCGCTGGCGGGCGGACAGGCGGGCAACTACCCCGTCCTGCTGGTGGACGGCGTGGTGGCGGGCGTCTGGCACCAACGCCGCAGAGGCCGCCGCACGACACTGACGGTGGAACCCCTCGGCGACTTGACGGCCCACCAGCAGCGACAGCTGGCCGATCAGGCGGAACGGGTGGGCGAGGTACTGGAGGCGACGGCGGAACTGGTGGTGGGCGAGGTGACGGTGGGCCCGCACGCCTGACCCGCAGGGGCCCCGTGGCCGAGACGTCCTGACCTGGCGTCAGCTTGCAGGCCGAAGGAACGAGATTGCGCGTCCGCATCCCTGCTGGACGCCGTCGGCCTGACCGGCGCCGTGACCATCACGGACGCCCCGCACGCCAAGCAGGCCAAGCCCGCCCACGGGCTCCCACCTGCGGGAACGCTGACCCCACTCGTCGCAGTCGCCCGGCGCAACCGACCGGGTCCGTCCGACCGCACCCCGCCCCGGCCCGGGCCCTCCAACTCGTGCGCCGACGCCGCGACCTGGGAACCGTGTCGCAGAACCTCGACATGCTCCCGATCGCCGTGCACACGAACCCGGCACCGCCGGCATCGGGTTCACCCACCACGGGGAAGCCGCCGTACCACCGGCGCACCGACTGACCGGCTGACCAGCTGGTCGACTGACCGGCGAACTCTGCAGCAGCGCTGGGCAGTCATCGCAGCCGCCCCAAGACAGCCTGGCTGAAACACCGTCTGATGAAATTG
>NZ_JBAGKH010000129.1:0-241 GCF_036689765.1 Streptomyces poriticola | reverse complement strand
ACCGTCACCGCCGGGGAGCCGGGCCGGTGGACGTACACCGTGGAGGCGTGGGGCGATCCGGTCACCACCTGGCGCCGGCACGCCCGGATCAAGGTGCCCGCGGGCATCGACACGAACCTGGTGCTGGAGGAGGGCGCGCGGCTGTACGAGCGGGCAGCCGCCGAGCCGCCGCGCAGCGCGGACCGGCGGGAACTGCTGGCCGCCGCCGAGGCGTTGCGGGACGAGACCCGCCCGGCCGCGT
>NZ_JBAGKH010000128.1:0-245 GCF_036689765.1 Streptomyces poriticola | reverse complement strand
CTCGACGCCGGCTACTGGTACCGAAACCTCCGCCAGACCGTCCACTTCCACACCGCCATCCAGCAGCTCACCGAGGCCGGCCACACCACCTACATCGAGTCCAGCGCCCACCCCGTCCTCACCTACAGCATCGAGGAAACCGAAGGCGCCCAGACGATCACCGGCACCCTCCGCCGAGGCGAAGGCACCCTCACCCGCCTCCTCACCTCAGCAGCACACCTCCACACCCACGGCCACCCCGTCAA
>NZ_JBAGKH010000127.1:0-260 GCF_036689765.1 Streptomyces poriticola | reverse complement strand
GCGTCGAAGGAGGACGGCTCTTCCATGGCGGTCAGCGCGAGCAGCTGCAGGAGGTGGTTCTGGATGACGTCGCGGGCGGCGCCGATGCCGTCGTAGTAGCCGGCCCGGCCGCCGATGCCGATGTCCTCGGCCATGGTGATCTGCACGTGGTCGACGTACGACCGGTTCCAGATCGGCTCGAACATCTGGTTGGCGAAGCGCAGCGCCAGGATGTTCTGGACCGTCTCCTTGCCCAGGTAGTGGTCGATGCGGAAGACCTG
>NZ_JBAGKH010000126.1:0-274 GCF_036689765.1 Streptomyces poriticola | reverse complement strand
GTACGCCAAGGAGTTCGGCAAGTCCCTGGTCGCCTGGGACATGTGGGACGAGAACCCCGCCCGTGCGTCCGCCACGGTCGTCTTCAACCTCCTCACCCTGGGCGCCGGCCCGCTGAGAGCAGCCTCGGCCGGCCGCGCAGGAGCCGCGGCCAGGACCGCCGCCACGGTCGCGAAGGTCGGCGACGCCATCGACCCGATCAGTGCCACCGCCAAGGTGACAGGCCACGCCATACCCACGATCGCCAGGGTCACCGACAGCCTGAAGGGCATGGAC
>NZ_JBAGKH010000125.1:0-276 GCF_036689765.1 Streptomyces poriticola | reverse complement strand
GTCGCGGCGGAGGGTGCCGACCACGGCGGCGGTCCGCTCGGCGGTCTCCGCGGTGTCCTGCACGGCGGCCGTCAGCACCGGGTGCGGGCTGATCTCCACGAACACGGCGTGGCCGGAGTCGAGCAGGCCGCGCACCACGGGTTCGAACCGGACGGGCTCCCGGAGGTTGCGGTACCAGTAGTCGGCGTCGAGCCGCGTCCCGCCGAGCACTCCGCCCAGCAGGGTGGAGTGGAAGGCGATGTCGGCCGTGCCGGGCCGGAGTTCGGCGAGCGCGGT
>NZ_JBAGKH010000124.1:0-277 GCF_036689765.1 Streptomyces poriticola | reverse complement strand
GGGTCCGTGGACCCTGCGCAGGGGCGGTTGGCGTTCCTGTTCTCGGGGCAGGGCAGTCAGCGGGCCGGCATGGGACGCGAACTGTACAAGGCTTTCCCCGTGTTCGCCGCCGCGCTCGACGAGATCTGCGCGCACTTCGACCCACTGCTGAAGCAGCCCCTGCGCGAGGTGATGTTCGCCGAGCCCGGTGAACAGACCCTGCTCGACCACACCGCCTACACCCAGCCCGCCCTGTTCGCCCTCGAAGTCGCCCTCTTCCGGCTCCTGCAGTCCTGGG
>NZ_JBAGKH010000123.1:0-288 GCF_036689765.1 Streptomyces poriticola | reverse complement strand
AATCGTCGCCCTGCGGTCGCGGCTCATCTCCGAGCGGCTGGCCGGGCGGGGCGGCATGGTCTCCGTGGCCCTGCCCGAGGCCACGGTCAGGGAACGGCTCGCACCGTGGGCCGGGCGTGTCTCCGTCGCCGCGCTCAACGGCCCGTCGTCGGTGGTCCTCAGCGGCGACCCCGAGGCGCTGGACGAGGTGATGGCCGCCTGGTCGGCCGACGGGGTACGACTGCGCCGCATCGCTGTCGACTACGCCTCCCACTCGGCCCATGTCGAGTCCCTCGAAGCGGAGTTGCG
>NZ_JBAGKH010000122.1:0-288 GCF_036689765.1 Streptomyces poriticola | reverse complement strand
CTGGACAGGCTGGGGGATGGAGGCCATGGCGCCCCGGCCGGCGAGGTGTTCGCCGATGATCCGTGCGCGTACGGCGACGACCTTGGCCGCGTCCTCCAGGGTGAGGGCGCCTGCCACAGCGGCGGCGGCGATCTCGCCCTGGGAGTGGCCGACGACCGCGTCAGGACGGACACCGAGTTCCTGCCAGGCGGCGGCGAGGGACACCATGACGGCCCAGGTGACGGGCTGGATGACGTCGACCCGGTCCAAGTCGGTGCCGGAGCGCAGTACCTCGGTCAGCGACCAGTC
>NZ_JBAGKH010000121.1:0-298 GCF_036689765.1 Streptomyces poriticola | reverse complement strand
GGTCGGTCTTGCCGAGTTCCACGAACCGGCCGCCGGAACGCAGCAGCTGCAGCGACGCGTCCACGAACTCGCCCGCAAGCGAGTTCAGCACGACGTCCATCTCCGGGAACCGCTTCGCGAACTCCGTGTCCCGCGACGACGCCACATGCGCCTCGTCCAGACCCGCATCCCGCAGCACCTCGTGCTTGCCGGGGCTCGCCGTCGCGAACACCTCGGCGCCCAGCAGGCGGGCCACCTGTACGGCGGCCATGCCGACCCCGCCGGCCGCCGCGTGCACCAGCACCCGGTCCCCCGCCCG
>NZ_JBAGKH010000120.1:0-306 GCF_036689765.1 Streptomyces poriticola | reverse complement strand
GTTCGCGGAGTTCGTCGATGCCTGGGGCGGGAAGTATCCGGCGATCGTCCGGCTCTGGGAGAACGCGTGGGAGGAGTTCACTCCGTTCCTCCGCTTCGACACCGAGATCCGCCGCATCGTCTGCACCACGAACGCCATCGAATCGGTGAACGCCAGGATCCGGCGTGCGGTCAAGGCGCGCGGGCACTTCCCGAACGAGACCGCCGCCTTGAAGTGCGTCTACATGGCCATCATGAGCCTGGACCCAACCGGCAAGGGCCAGGCCCGCTGGACCATGCGCTGGAAGACCGCCCTGAACGCCTTCGA
>NZ_JBAGKH010000012.1:0-149320 GCF_036689765.1 Streptomyces poriticola | reverse complement strand
CGACCTCGCCCTCGCCGACCGGTTCCGGGAGGGGCTGCGGTCCCTGACGGCGTCTGTGTGTCTCGCGGAGCCTGTCAGGCCTCGTCACGGCGCAGCGAGGACTTCAGGTCCTTCAGCCGGCCGAGCAGACCGTTGACGAACGAGGGCGACTCGTCCGTGGAGAACTCCTTCGCCAGCTGCACCATCTCGTCGAGGACGACGGCGTCCGGGGTCTCGTCGACCCAGATCAGCTCGTACGCACCGAGGCGCAGGAGGTTGCGGTCCACGACCGGCATGCGGTCGAGCGTCCAGCCGACCGAGTACTGGGCGATCAGCTCGTCGATGCGCGTCGCGTGCGCCGCGTATCCCTCGACCAGCTCCATCGTGTACTCGCTCACCGGCGGCTGCCGGGTGTCGGTCCGGGCGTGCCGGATCCAGTCCGCGAGGACCGTCAGGACGTCGGCGCCGCGCTGGTCGCCCTCGAAGAGGATCTGGAAGGCGCGCTTGCGGGCCGTGTTGCGGGCAGCCACGGTTAGCTGTTCACCCGGCCGAGGTAGTCGCTGGTGCGGGTGTCGACCTTGATCTTCTCACCGGTGGTGATGAAGAGCGGCACGTTGATCTGGTGGCCGGTCTCCAGGGTGGCGGGCTTGGTGCCGCCGGTGGAGCGGTCGCCCTGGACGCCCGGCTCGGTCTCCTGGATGGTCAGCTCCACGGCGGCGGGCAGCTCGACGAAGAGCACCTCGCCCTCGTGCTGGGCGACGGTGGCCTCGAAGCCCTCGACCAGGAAGTTGGCGGCGTCGCCGACGACCTTGCGGTCGATGTGCAGCTGGTCGTACGTCTGCATGTCCATGAAGACGAAGTAGTCGCCGTCCATGTACGAGAACTGCATGTCGCGCTTGTCGACGGTGGCCGTCTCGACCTTGACGCCGGCGTTGAAGGTCTTGTCGACGACCTTGCCGGAAAGCACGTTCTTGAGCTTGGTGCGCACGAATGCCGGGCCCTTGCCGGGCTTGACGTGCTGGAACTCGACGACGGACCAGAGCTGGCCGCCTTCGAGCTTGAGCACCATGCCGTTCTTGAGGTCGTTCGTGGAAGCCACGGTTGCGGAATCTCCTGGACTGGACTGACGTGGACGACCCCGGGGCAGGCCATGCGCACAGCGCGAGGGCTAGAGCGCGAGCAGCTCCTTGGTCGTGATGGTGAGTAGCTCGGGTCCGCCGTCCGCCTCGGGGCGTACGACGAGCGTGTCATCGATCCGGACACCGCCCCGGCCCGGGAGGTGGACCCCCGGTTCGACGGTGACCGGCACGCAAGCGTCCAGTTTACCCATGGCCGCCGGGGTCAACTGAGGGTCCTCGGCGATTTCGAGTCCGACGCCGTGCCCGGTGACCGTCGGAAGGTGCTCGGCATGGCCGGCGCTGTCCAGTACCTGACGTGCGGCGCGGTCCACGTCGCAGCAGGCGGCGCCCGGGGCGAGGGCCTCCCGGCCGGCCCGCTGGGCGGCGAAGACGAGGTCGTACAGCTCGATCTGCCAGTCGGCGGGCGAGGTGCCGATGACGAAGGTGCGGCCGATCTCGCAGCGGTAACCGCGGTAGGTGGCACCGAGACAGACCGAGAGGAAGTCGCCCTCCTCCACCCGCCGGTCGGTCGGGCGGTGGCCGGGCCGGCCCGCGTGGGGGCCGGTGCCGACGGAGGTGGGGAAGGCCGGGCCGTCCGCCCCGTGGTCGATCAGCCGGCGTTCCAGCTCCAGGGCGAGGTGACGCTCGGTACGGCCGACCAGGATGGACTCCAGGAGCTCGCCGAGTGCCTGGTCGGCGATCTCGGCGCCGATGCGCAGGCAGGAGATCTCCTCCTCGTCCTTGACCACCCTCAGCTGTTCGACCGCGCAGCCCAGGTCGGTCAGGTGCAGCCGGGGCGCGACGGCACTCAGGGCCCGGTGGCGGGCGACGGTGAGGTGGTGTTCCTCCACGGCGAGGGCCTCGGTGCCCCGGTCGGCGGCCAGGCCGGTGGCGGTGACGGCGGGGTCGCCGGCCGTACCGGTCAGGGTCCGCACCCGGAGGGTCTCGTCGACCCGGCCCTGTGCGGGCCGGTCCTCCGCGGGGCCGGTGCACAGCAGCAGGTCCTGGTCGTCGGACCGGCCGAGCAGCAGTACGGCGTCGTGCGGGGCGGTACCCGCGAGATAGCGCACATTCGCGGGGCGGGAGACCAGCGCCGCCGCGCTGCCGCCCGCGGTGCAGTGTTCGCGTAGGCGGGTCCGGCGGGCCGCGTACACCTCTGACATGTGCCGAGCGTAAGAGCTCCGCTCACGTCTCGCCGCTCGGGAGCGGCCGAGTGGGCGGCGTACGGGTCCGGCGCCCACGGGTCCCGGCCGTGCGGATGTGCGGCTGTGCGGGACGGCGGAGTTCGGCACACCCCTCCCCCGCGCTCCTGCGGACGGCGCCGGTCCCCCGGTTCACCAGTTCGGGGGGCTGGCTATCGATCTCGCCAGAACCTCGTCCAGGACACGGGCCGTCTCGGGGACGTCGAGCTGGGAGTTGTCGATGATCGGGAGACCCGAGCCGTACCAGCCGGCCATTCGGCCGTGGATGCGGGCGACCTCCTCGTCGCCCAGCCGGCGGTTGCCCGAGCGCTCGGCGTTGCGCTCCAGGACGATGTCCAGGCCGGGCAGCAGGACGACGGGGAGCAGGCCGGGGCCGACATGCCGCTTCCAGCCGCCGAGGCCGACCACGGGCCGGTCCGGGAAGACGGCGTCGTCGAGGATGCACGAGATGCCGTTGGCGAGGAAGTTCCGCGCGGCGAAGCCGCAGGTGCGGCGGGCCAGGCGGTACTGCGCCTCGGAGTGGTCGTTCCAGCCCGACCGGGGGTCGGCGAAGCCCGAGCGGACCCATTCGCGTACGTCGTCGAGGCTGATGTGGGCGGTGGGGACCCGGCGGTGGTCCGCCCAGTACTTGGCGACGCTGGTCTTGCCGGCGCCGGCTGGTCCGATGAGCAGCACCGCGAGCGTGGTGTCGGCCGGGTCGGGTGCGGCGGCGGGCGGCGCGCTGGGCGCGGCGACGGGGGCACCGGGGGGCAGCGGGACGTGCCCGGTGGTGTCGGGGACGGGCGGGGCGGGGGCGGGCTGCGGCGCCGTGGCGGGGTGCGGGCCGGGAACCGGGTGAGGGCCGGGGACCGGCTGCGGGGCGGGCGCGGGGTGCGGCGGCGGTCCCTGGTAGCCCGGGGACGGGTGCGGCGGGGGCGCGGGAGCGGGGCCCTGGGACGCATCCGCGCGGGGACCCGGCTGGTGTGCGGCCGGGGACCGGCCGACGGCCGGTCCGTGCCCCGGCTGGTGGGGCGGCGGCAGCGGCGAACCCACTGCGTGCTGCATCCGGTGCCACTCCGTCTCGTTCTCGGTTCGTCGATGGGCGCTGGCGGCGGGGCGGGCCCGCCGCTACCGAACGGTACCGCCCCCGGCGCTCGTTCGGTGAACGGCCGAGGGCGGTGCGAAGTGCCCGGGGCTGGGGGACTATTCGCCTACCTCGCCGTAAGCGGCCAGCAGGACGGCCGGGTCGGGGCCCTCCAGCACGGTGGGCTTGGCCAGGCCGTCCAGAACGATGAAGCGCAGCAGGTCGCCGCGGGACTTCTTGTCGACCTTCATGGTCTCCAGCAGCCTGGGCCACTGGTCGTGACGGTAGTGCAGCGGCAGGCCGACCGCTTCCAGGACGGTGCGGTGCCGGTCGGCGGTGGCGTCGTCCAACCGGCCCGCCAGCCGGCCGAGTTCGGCCGCGAAGTGCATGCCGACGGCGACCGCGGCGCCGTGCCGCCACTTGTACCGCTCGTTCTTCTCGATGGCGTGGCCGAGCGTGTGACCGTAGTTGAGGATCTCCCGCAGGCCCGACTCCTTCAGATCGGAGGAGACCACCTCGGCCTTGACCCGGATGGACCGCTCGATCAGCTCGGCGGTGTGCGGGCCCTCCGGAGTACGGGCGCCCTGCGGATCGGCCTCGATCAGGTCCAGGATCACCGGGTCGGCGATGAAGCCGGCCTTGATGACCTCGGCCAGCCCGGAGACGTAGTCGTTGACCGGCAGGGAGTCCAGCGCCGCCAGGTCGCACAGCACACCGGCGGGCGGATGGAAGGCGCCGACCAGGTTCTTGCCCTCGGCGGTGTTGATACCGGTCTTGCCGCCGACGGCCGCGTCCACCATGGCCAGCACGGTGGTGGGGATCGCGACCCAGCGCACCCCGCGCAGCCAGGTCGCCGCCACGAACCCGGCCAGGTCCGTCGTAGCACCGCCGCCGACGCCGACGATGACGTCGGTGCGGGTGAATCCGGACTGGCCGAGCGCCTTCCAGCAGTAGGCGGCGACCTCGGCGGTCTTGGCCTCCTCCGCGTTCGGCACCTGGACGGCGATCGCCTCGTAGCCCTGCCCGGCCAGGTCGGCGCGCAGCGCCTCCCCGGTCTCGGCCAGCGCCTCGGGGTGGATCACCGCGACCCGCCTGGCCCGCTCGCCGATCAGTCCGGACAGCTCGCCGAGGAGCTGACGGCCCACCAGGGCCTCGTACGGCTCGGTGCCCGCCGTGCCGCCGACGCCGATCCGGGTGACTGCCTCGCTCATGCTTCCTTCAACTCCAGTGCGTCGAGGGCGACCTGGGTGACTTCCTCGGGGGTGCGCCCGTCGGTCGCCACCACGACGGTGGCGACCTCCTCGTACAGATGACGTCGGGCCTCCATCAGCTCCCGCCACTGCTTGCGCGGGTTGACCGCCAGCAGCGGGCGGGCGACGTTCAGGCCGGTGCGCCGGACCGCCTCCTCCACGCCCATGGACAGGTACACGACCCGGAGTCCCGCCAGCAGCGCGCGCGTGCCGTCGTCCAGGACCGCGCCGCCGCCGAGCGCGAGGACGCCGCCGTGCTCGGCGAGGGCGGTGCGCACCGCCTCCTTCTCCAGCGCCCGGAAGGCCGGCTCCCCGTCGTCCACGAAGATCTCGGCGATGGTGCGGCCCTCGGCGGCGACGACGTCCGCGTCGGTGTCCCGGTAGCCGACGCCGAGGCGTTCGGCGAGCAGCTCTCCGACGGTGGACTTGCCCACGCCCATCGGACCGACCAGCACGATCACCGGAACGCTCATCGGATGGCCAGGGCGTCGAGGTACGACTGCACGTTGCGGCGGGTCTCGGTGACGCTGTCCCCGCCGAACTTCTCCGCGACGGCGTCCGCCAGGACCAGTGCCACCATCGCCTCGGCGACGATCCCCGCGGCCGGCACCGCGCACACGTCGGACCGCTGGTGGTGCGCCTGCGCGGCCTCACCGGTGGCCACGTCCACCGTCTGCAGGGCCCGCGGCACGGTCGCGATCGGCTTCATCGCCGCCCGCACCCGCAGCAGCTCCCCGGTCGTGAGCCCGCCCTCGGTGCCACCGGAGCGTCCGGTGGCCCGCTGGATACCGTCCCCGGTGGCGAGGATCTCGTCGTGGGCCTTCGACCCCGGCACCCGCGCCAGCTCGAAACCGTCCCCGACCTCGACCCCCTTGATCGCCTGGATGCCCATCAGCGCGGCCGCCAGCCGGGCGTCCAGCCGCCGGTCCCAGTGCACGTGCGAGCCCAGCCCCACCGGCACCCCGTAGGCCAGCACCTCGACCACACCACCGAGGGTGTCGCCGTCCCTGTGGGCCTGGTCGATCTCCGCGACCATCGCCTTCGACGCGTCCGAGTCCAGGCAGCGCACCGGATCGGCGTCCAGCCGCTCGACGTCGGCCGGCGTCGGGTACACCCCGTACGGCGCCTTCGCCGCCGCCAGCTCCACGACATGGGAGACGATCTCGATCCCGGCCGTCTCCTTCAGGTACGACCGGGCGACCGCGCCGAGCGCGACACGGGCCGCGGTCTCGCGGGCGGAGGCGCGCTCCAGGACCGGCCGGGCCTCGTCGAAGCCGTACTTCTGCATGCCCGCCAGGTCGGCGTGGCCGGGGCGGGGCCGGGTCAGCGGCGCGTTGCGGGCGAGGCCGGCGAGGATCTCCGGGTCGACCGGGTCGGCCGCCATCACCTGCTCCCACTTCGGCCACTCGGTGTTGCCCACCATCACCGCGACCGGGGAACCGAGGGTCAGCCCGTGCCGGACCCCGCCGAGGAAGGTGACCTCGTCCCGCTCGAACTTCATCCGCGCACCGCGGCCGTAGCCCAGCCGCCGCCGCGCCAGATGGTCCGCCACCAGCTCCGTGGTGATCGGCACGCCGGCGGGCAGCCCCTCCAGCGTCGCGACGAGTGCGGGACCGTGGGACTCCCCCGCGGTCAGCCAGCGCAACCTGCTCAACGGTGCTCCTCAGTGCTCGCGCCTGTCCGGGATCGCGGCGCGACCGGGTGCGCGGCCCCGGTCCGCCACCTACGATCCTCCCACGTCCGGCCCCCTGACCCGGCCGCCGGTCCACCAGCCGGACGGTGGGCGGGCGCCGCGGGGATCAGGAGCGGCAGTGATCCCCGCGGGCGGCGAGGGCGTGCTCGCCCGCTTCCCGCATGGCGGCGAGCGGGGCCGGGGTGCGTCCGGTCATCTGCTCCACCTGGAGCACTGCCTGGTGCACCAGCAGGTCGAGTCCGCCGACGACGGCACCTCCGTAGGCGGACCAGCGAGCGGCGAGAGCGGTCGGCCACGGGTCGTAGAGGACGTCGAAGAGGGTGGCGGGCATCTCCGGGACCGAGGCCGCGAGCGCGTCGGTGGTGCCGGCCGGGGTGGTGGCGACGACCAGCGGAGCGCGCAGTGCCTCGGCCGCGTCGGCCCAGTCGGCGATGCGTACGTCGACGTCGAGGCGCTCGGCCCATCCGCGCATCTCGGCGGCACGGGCCTCGCTGCGCACATAGACGGAGACCGGTCCGGCGCAGACCCGGGCGAGTGCGGCCAGCGCGGAGGAGGCGGTGGCGCCGGCGCCGAGGACGGCCGCGGTCTCCACCTTCTCGATACCGTGCTCGCGCAGGGCGGCGACCATGCCGGGGATGTCGGTGTTGTCGCCGGTCGCCCGGCCGTCCTCGGTGAGGACGACGGTGTTCACGGCGTCCACGGAGGCGGCCGTGGCGCTGATCTCGTCGAGCAGCGGGATGACGGCGCGCTTGAGCGGCATGGTCAGGGACAGCCCCGCCCACTCGGGACCCAGGCGCTCGAAGAAGGCCGGCAGCGCCTCCTCGCCGACGTCGAAGCGGTCGTACGTCCAGCCCTCCAGGCCCAGCTCGGCGTAGGCCGCCCGGTGCAGCGCGGGGGAGAGGGAGTGCGCGATCGGTGACCCCAGTACGGCGGCCCGGCGAGGGACGGACATCACTGGTTCCTCGACTTGTTGAATTCCTTGACCAGTTCCTCGTGTTCGGCGTTGGTCCTGGTGAACTTGCTCGTCTTGCCGTCGAGGGAGATGAAGTAGTACCAGCCGTCGTCCGTCGGGTCGAGGGCGCCCTTCAGCGCGTCCTCGCCCGGGTTGCTGATCGGTCCGGGCGGCAGGCCCTTGTAGTAGTACGTGTTGTACGGGTTGTCGTACGTCCGCAGTTCCTTGAGGGTCAGGTCGATCTTGCTCTGGTTCTTGATGTAGTTGTACGTGGAGTCGAACTCCAGCATGCCGTTGGTCTGCGGGTTCGGCTTCTGGCGGTTGTAGATGACCTCGGCCATCTTGCGGAAGTCCTCGTGGCTCCGCCCCTCCGCCTGCACCAGGCTGGCCACCGTGAGCAGCTGCCAGGGGCCGTCGAGGCCGAGGCCCTCGGCCTTCTGCTCCAGTCCGAGAGCCTGGTACTTCTCCCCGGCCCGCCGGACCATCTGCTTCAGGACTTCCCCGGGCTCCTGGCCCTTGGCGACCGCATAGCTGGACGGATAGAGGAACCCTTCCAGGGGATCCTTGACGTTCTTGCGGTTCATCGCCCATTCGGGCAGGCCGAGGTTCTTGTACTCGTCCTTGGCGACCTGCGCCGTGGTGCCCTTGTCCAGCTCCAGGCGGGTGTCGATGAGCTGGTAGATGTCGGCGTTGCGCTTGCCCTCGGCGATGATCAGGTTGTTGCGGCTCTCGGGGCTGAGCATGAGCTCGACCGCCGACCGGGCCGACATCTCCTTCTCCAAGGTGTACACGCCGTCCTGGATGCTCTTCGCGTCGGGGTTGCTCTGCAGGGCGGCGACGAAGGCGTCGACGCTCTTGACGACGCCCTTGCGTTTCAGCTCCTGGCCGATGACGGAGCCGCCGGCACCCTTGGGGATGGTGACGGTGATCTGCTCGCCGTTGCCGTCACCGGCGAAGTCCGGGGCCGCGCCGAACCGGTCCTGGTAGAACTGGTAGCCGAAGTAGCCGACGCCCAGCACACCGCCGCCCAGCACCAGGCACACCACCAGACAGGCGATGCCGTTCCGGCCCTTCTTGGACTTGCCGGCCCGGCCGCTCCTGCGGGCGCCGCGTCCGCCGCCGCCCTCGTCGTCACCGCCGTCGTCCCCGCCCGCGAAGAAGGCGTGCTCACCCTGGTCCGGGCCCGGGTCCCAGCCGGTGTCGTCCGGCTCCGGCTCGGGGCGGCGCCGGCCGGGCGGCTCCGGCGGCGGGTACGCGTCCGGGGTGCCGTAGTAGTCGGACTGCCCGGAACCGTAGCCGGCGGCGGGCTGCTGCCCGTAGGGGTCCTCCGGGTCGGGGTACTGGGCGCCGGGGGCCCAGCCGCCGTTGCCGTTCTGGTGCTGGGCCTGGGCGGCGTACTGCTGGTCGTACTGTCGGTCGTACTGCCCGCCGTACTCCTGCTGATACTGCTGCTGGTACTGCTGGGTGTACTGCTGCTGGTCCTGGCCATGGCCGGGCTGGGTGCCGTTCTCCCAGCCGCCGTAGTGCTGCTGGGACAGGGGCTGCTCCGGATAGTGCTGCGGCTGGCCCCCGTAGGAGGACTGGGCGTCGTGGGCCTGCTGTCCTCCCCATCCGCCGTCCCCGTACAACGGGTCCTCCGGATGCCACGGTTCGGAGCCTCGGCCCCGGCCATACTCAGTCATCGATCCCCTAGAGCCGCGAGACGGCGGTGCGCCCGGCTGGTGCGGCCGGCCTCCGTTCCGCCTCTTGCTGTGCGGCGGCTGTTCGAACACTGCCGCATCGCGCGGAACGTTACCGTATCGCGATCAGATGACCACTTCGACGCCCTCGCCGGGCGCTCTACCTGACACCCGTTCGGATTCCAGCGCCTGCTGGAGGATGATCACAGCGGCTGCCTGGTCGATGACGGAGCGGCCCTTCCTGGACTTGACGCCGGAGGCTCGTAGTCCCTGACCGGCCGTGACCGTGGTCATCCGCTCGTCGACCAGCCGGACCGGGACCGGGGCGATGCCCCGGGCCAGTTCCTGGGCGAAGCCGCGCACCTTGGCGGCGGCCGGGCCCTCGCCCCCCTTGAGGGAGCGGGGCAGACCGACGACGACCTCGATGGGCTCGTACTCCTCGACCAGTTGCCGCAGCCGCCGGTGGGCGGCCGGGACGTCCCGGCCGGGGACCGTCTCCACCGGAGTGGCGAGGATCCCGTCGGGGTCGCAGGAGGCGACCCCGATACGGGCGTCCCCGACGTCGATCGCGAGCCGGCGTCCTCGGCGCATTACTTGGCCGTCTCCGCGACCAGGCGCTCGACGGCGTCGACCGCGTCGCCGACGGCGGCCGGGTTCTGGCCGCCGCCCTGGGCGACGTCCGGCTTGCCGCCACCGCCGCCGCCGAGGGTCTTGGCGGCGGTGCGGACCAGGTCACCGGCCTTGAGCCCGCGCTCGCGGGCGGCCTCGTTGGTGGCGATGACCGTCAGCGGCCTGCCGCCCACCGTGCTGAACAGGGCCACCACCACGGCCCGGCCGCCCTGGATCCGGCCACGCACGTCGAGGACCAGCTTGCGCAGGTCGTCCGCGGCGGTGCCGTCCGGGACCTGCCCGGTGACGAGGGCGACGCCCCGGACGTCCTTGGCGGACTCGGCGAGACCGGCGGCGGCCTGCAGCACCTTCTCCGCGCGGAACTTCTCGATCTCCTTCTCGGCGTCCTTCAGCTTGCCGAGCATGGCGGAGACCTTCTCCGGCAGCTCCTCCGGACGGCCCTTGATCAGCTCCTGGAGCTGAGCGACGACCGTGTGCTCGCGAGCGAGGAAACTGTAGGCGTCCACGCCGACCAGGGCCTCGATCCTGCGCACACCCGAGCCGATGGAGGACTCGCCGAGCAGCTTGACCAGGCCGAGCTGGGCGGTGTTGTGCACATGGGTGCCGCCGCACAGTTCCTTGGAGAAGTCACCGATGGTGACCACGCGCACCCGGTCGCCGTACTTCTCGCCGAACTCGGCGATGGCGCCCTGCTTCTTGGCCTCGTCGATGCCCATGACCTCGGCGTGCACGTCGAGGTCGCGGGAGAGCACCTCGTTGATCTTCTGCTCGACGTCGGTCATCACGGCCGTCGGGACGGCGGACGGCGAGCCGAAGTCGAAGCGGAAACGGCCGGGCTGGTTCTCGGAACCGGCCTGCGCGGCCGTGGGACCGAGGGCGTCCCGCAGCGCCTGGTGGGTGAGGTGGGTGGCCGAGTGGGCGCGGGCGATGGCCCGGCGGCGCTGGGAGTCGATCGAGGAGTGCGCCTTGGCGCCGACGGTGACCTCGCCGACCTGGACGACGCCCTTGTGGACGTAGACGCCCGGGACCGGCTTCTGGCAGTCGCGCACCTCGATCACGGCACCGGCGTCGGTCCTGATCCGGCCGGTGTCGCCGATCTGGCCGCCGCCCTCGGCGTAGAAGGGGGTGCGGTCCAGGACGACCTCGACCTCGTCGCCCTCGGTGGCGGCCGGGGAGGAGACTCCGTCGACCAGGAGACCGACGACGGTGGACTCGCCGTCGGTGTCGGTGTACCCGATGAAGTCGGTGGCACCGGCCCGGTCGGCGATCTCACGGTAGGCACCGAGGTCGGCGTGGCCGGTCTTCTTGGACCGGGCGTCGGCCTTGGCGCGCTCGCGCTGCTCCTTCATCAGACGCCGGAAGCCGTCCTCGTCCACGGTCAGGCCCTGCTCGGCGGCCATCTCCAGGGTGAGGTCGATCGGGAAGCCCCAGGTGTCGTGGAGCAGGAACGCCTTGTCGCCGGGCAGCACGGCGCCGCCGGCGGCCTTGGTGTCGGAGACGGCGGTGTCGAGGATGTTGGTGCCGGCCTTCAGTGTCTTCAGGAAGGCGTGCTCCTCGGCCAGGGCGACCTTCTCGATCCGCTCGCGGTCGGTGATCAGCTCGGGGTACTGCTGCCCCATCATGCCGATCACGACGTCGATCAGGTCCTTGACGACCGGGCCGGTGGCGCCGAGCAGGCGCATGTTGCGGATGGCGCGGCGCATGATGCGGCGCAGCACGTAGCCGCGGCCCTCGTTGCCCGGGGTGACACCGTCGCCGATGAGCATCACGGCGGTGCGGATGTGGTCGGTCACCACGCGCAGGGAGACGTCCGAGGCGTGGGCGTCGCCGTAGGCCACCCCGGTCAGCTCGGTGGCCTTGTCGATGACGGCCATGGAGGTGTCGATCTCGTACATGTTCTGCACGCCCTGCAGAATCATGGCGAGCCGCTCCAGGCCAAGGCCGGTGTCGATGTTCTTGGCGGGCAGGTCTCCGAGGATCTCGAAGTCCTCCTTGGAGGTGCCCTCGCCGCGCTCGAACTGCATGAAGACCAGGTTCCAGATCTCCACGTACCGCTCGTCGTTGACGGCGGGGCCGCCCTCGACGCCGAAGTCGGGGCCGCGGTCGTAGTTGATCTCGGAGCAGGGGCCGCAGGGGCCGGGGACGCCCATGGACCAGAAGTTGTCCTTCTTGCCCAGGCGCTGGATCCGCTCGGCGGGGACGCCGACGATCTCGCGCCAGATCCGCTCGGCCTCGTCGTCGTCCTGGTAGACGGTGATCCACAGGCGCTCGGGGTCCAGGCCGTAACCGCCCTTGTCCTGGGGGCTGGTGAGCAGCTCCCAGGCGAGCTTGCAGGCGCCCTCCTTGAAGTAGTCCCCGAAGGAGAAGTTGCCGCACATCTGGAAGAAGGTGCCGTGCCGGGTGGTCTTCCCGACCTCCTCGATGTCCGGCGTGCGCACGCACTTCTGCACGCTGGTGGCACGGGCGTAGGGCGGCTTGACCTCACCGAGGAAGAACGGCTTGAAGGGCACCATGCCCGCGTTGACCAGCAGCAGAGTCGGGTCGTCCGCGATGAGCGACGCCGAGGGCACGACGGTGTGCCCGCGCTCCTCGAAGAAGCTCAACCAGCGGCGGCGGATCTCGGCCGACTCCATCAGTGGTCCTCATTCCGGTTGTACGAGTACGTCGTCCTGTCGACGTACTTCGAGACGGGCTTCGGGTCGCTGCGGTTCTCGACGGCGGTGTACCGCCGGGGCGCCGGGAGTCCGTGTGCCGGGTCGACGGGGGCGTTCAGCCCGAGTGCGTCGCCCAGCTCGGCCTCCCGGTGGGCCATGTTGTCGCGGACGTCGAGGGCGAAGCCGACCGCGCGGTCCTTCAGCCGGCCGCCCGCCTCGATCGCCTTGTTCGCCGCCGTCGCGGCGAGGCTCTCGGGGGTCAGCTGCCTCAGCTTGCGGTTGACCTTGGTGGTGGCCCACACGCCGGCGGCGACGCCTGTGGTGAACCAGAACGTACGGCGGAGCATTCCTGGTCAGTCCTTCTTCCGCTTCGTCCGCCGTGCGGCCGGGACGGTCCGGCCCACGATCACGGTACGCCTCGACTGCCGGCCCGGCACGTCCCGGCCCGGCAGGTCCTCCTTGCGGCCGCCGATGGCCCGGCGCACCCCGTAGCCGAAGGCGGCGACCTTGACCAGCGGGCCGCCGAACGTGGAGGCGACGGTGGTCGACAGCGCGGAGGCGTTCGACGTGACCTCCTGGACGTCGGAGGCGATGGAGTCGACCCGGTCGATCTGGGTCTGCGCCGAGCGGACCGCCGAGGAGGCGTCGGCCAGCAGCGGGACGGCCTGGTCGGTCACGTCCGCCACGAGCTTGGTGGTCGCCTTGAGCGTCTGGGCCAGCCTCGCCAGTGCGACGGCGAGGAAGGAGACCAGGATCGCCCAGAAGACGGCCACCAGGATCCCGGCCACCTCTCCACCGGACACTGTGTGCACCCGCTCCCTGAAACGTGCCTGAACATCGAGAACATCGAGCAAAGTCGCTCCCGAGCCTATCGCGCCGACGGCGCGGCTCCGTACCGGATTCCCGTGCGCGGGAGGGGGAGTTGCGCGAAGCGATAGTACGGACTGAATACGACTCGGTACGCTCCGTGTTCGATGCGGGATCGACGGCCCGGCGGCAGCTCCCCGAGCGGCGATCTGCCGCTGGAGCTCGACGCGTTCACAGGGCTTGCACGGCGGAACCCGACGCTCTGACCGGCGGGCCGGCCGCCGTACGGCTGGTGGAGGTCGGGATGGCCCGGGCATTCCGGGGTGATCTGCCGGACGCGGTGCGGCTGTGCGAGGACGTGCGCCGGGTGTGCGAGGACCACGGGGAGCGGTGGACTCGCGGCGGCGCACTTCATGTGCTGGGGTAGGCGGCCCGGGGGCGCGGATGAACCGGCCCGGCGCGGGAGGTGACGGCCGGCTGTCTGCGCGGTGCGCACGGCTTGCGTGACCTGCTGGTTCGGTGCTGGCGGTGGAGCTGCCGGCGCGGGAGCAGCCGGGCGATGCGCGGTAGTACGAGGAACACGCGCGGCAGGGGCGCTGCTGGGCCGGGAGGAGGCGGTGTCCCGGGCGCTGCGGCGGCGCGGCGCCGTGGCGGCAGTGCCCGCACCGCACGGGGCGGCGCGGCAGCAGTCCGCGCGGCCGCACACGGCGAAGCCCGCCGCCCCGCCCACCCGGAAGGGCGGGGAGACGGCGGGCCGAGGTACCGCGTCGGGTACGGCGCCCGGCTGGGTCAGCGGGCGTAGTACTCGACGACGAGCTGCTCGTCGCAGATCACCGGGATCTCCTTGCGGTTCGGCTCGCGGTCCAGGCGGAACGCCAGGGCCTTGAGGTTCACCTGCAGGTAGCGGGGGGTCTCGCCGTCGGGGGCGAAGCCGCCCTCACGGGCGATCTGGAAGAGCGTCTTGTCCTTGCTGCGGTCGCGGACCTGGACCACGTCGTCCGGGCGCACGACGAAGGAGGGCTTGTCGACCTTCTTGCCGTTGACCTGGATGTGGCCGTGGACGACCATCTGACGGGCCTGGTAGATCGTGCGGGCGATGCCCGAGCGCAGGACCAGCGCGTCGAGGCGCTTCTCCAGCTCCACGATCAGGGCCTCACCGGTCTTGCCCTGGACCTTGGACGCGCGGTCGTAGGCGCGGACCAGCTGGCGCTCGGAGATGTCGTACTGAGCGCGCAGGCGCTGCTTCTCCAGCAGACGGACCTTGTAGTCCGAGTTCTGCTTGCGTCCGCGGCCGTGCTCACCCGGGGGGTAGGGGCGGGCCTCGAAGTACTTGACGGCCTTGGGGGTCAGCGCGATGCCGAGGGCACGCGACTTCTTGACCTTGGGGCGGGACTGGTTCGCCACTGTCTGTGTCTCTTTCCTAGTTCTCCGGCTTGTCAGGGTTGAGGGAGGTCGCATCCGCAGCCGGGGAATCCCGCCGGGTCCGCTCGGGACCTGCCGGGCAGCCGCTCCCCTGGTCTGGGCACATACGTGCAGCACGCGAGTGGCCCACCGACCGCTCCCGGGGGTCCGGATGGTGGTGGGCTGCCCGCGACACCGTTCGCCGGTGCGCGACGCTCCTGGAACCCGCTGGGGGTTCCGGCTGGCTGTCCCGTTCTGACGGCACGGGACTCAGCACTTCGAGCGATTCTACAGGCTGCTCAGGAGCGTCTGCGACCGAGG
This sequence comes from Streptomyces poriticola, assembly GCF_036689765.1. Taxonomy (NCBI): domain Bacteria; kingdom Bacillati; phylum Actinomycetota; class Actinomycetes; order Kitasatosporales; family Streptomycetaceae; genus Streptomyces; species Streptomyces poriticola. The sequence goes on along the minus strand of NZ_JBAGKH010000012.1, from coordinate 134,571 downwards.
TGGCCGCGGGTCCACTCCACGGCGTCCGCGTAGCGCGCCTCGGCGCCGTGCCGGGTCGGGGTGTAGTACTCGCGGTCCTTCAGGGCGTCCGGGGCGTACTGCTGGGCGGCGATGCCCTCGGGCAGGTCGTGCGGGTAGACGTAGCCCTGGCCGTGGCCGAGCTTGCCCGCGCCGCGGTAGTGGCTGTCGCGCAGATGCGGCGGGACGGGGCCGGCCTGGCCCTTGCGTACGTCGTCGAGGGCGGCGCCGATCGCGGTGGTGGCGGCGTTGGACTTGGGGGCGAGGGCCAGGGCGATGGTGGCGTGGCTGAGGGTGAGGGCGGCCTCGGGGAAGCCGATCATCGCCACGGCCTGGGCGGCGGCGACCGCGAGCGGCAGGGCGTGCGGATCCGCGAGGCCGATGTCCTCGCTGGCGGAGATCATCAGGCGGCGGGCGATGAAACGGGGGTCCTCGCCGGCCTCGATCATGCGGGCCAGGTAGTGCAGGGCGGCGTCGACGTCGGAACCGCGGATGGACTTGATCAGGGCGCTGGCGACGTCGTAGTGCTGGTCGCCGTCGCGGTCGTACTTCACCGCCGCCCGGTCGACGGTCTCCTCCAGGGTGGTGAGGGCGACCTCGGTCTCGCCCTTGTCGAGCGCGGCGCCCGCGGCGGCCTCCAGGGCGGTCAGGGCGCGCCGGCCGTCGCCGCCGGCGATGCGCAGCAGGTGCTCCTCGGTCTCCGCGGGAAGGGTGACGGTGCCGCCGAGTCCGCGCTCGTCGGTCAGCCCGCGCCGGAGCAGGCCGCGGACGTCGTCGTCGGTGAGGGGCTCGAGGGTGAGCAGCAGGGAGCGGGAGAGCAGCGGGGAGATCACCGAGAAGTAGGGATTCTCGGTGGTGGCGGCGATCAGGGTGACCCAGCGGTTCTCCACGGCGGGGAGCAGGGAGTCCTGCTGGGCCTTGCTGAAGCGGTGGATCTCGTCGAGGAAGAGGACCGTCTCCCTGCCGTACCCGCCGACGGCGCGGCGGGCGCCGTCGATGACCGCGCGGACCTCCTTGACCCCCGCGGTGATCGCGGACAGCTCCACGAAGCGCTTGTTGGTGGCCTTGGAGACGACGTACGCCAGGGTGGTCTTGCCGGTGCCGGGCGGGCCCCAGAGGATCACCGAGGAGGGGCCGGCGGGGCCGGCGGCGCCCTCCCCGACCAGCCGGCGCAGCGGCGAGCCGGGCTTGAGCAGGTGCTGCTGGCCCACCACCTCGTCGAGGGTGCGCGGGCGCATCCGGACGGCCAGGGGGCTGCCGGCCGGCTCCTTCTCCTGGCGTTCTTCTGCTGCGGCGGTGAACAGGTCGGGCTCCACGCTGAAACCCTAAGTCACCCCACTGACAACGCCCGCGGGGCCCGGTCCCGGCGCCGGATCAGGCCCAGAGGGCGCTGCCCCAGCGGGTCAGGATCAGCATGCCGATGACGCCGATGTGGGTCACCGGCAGTACCCAGGTGAACTCGGCGAGGAACCGCTTGACCGGGGCCGGCGCGGGCAGGTGGCCGGTGCGGATGTTGAACGAGGTCACGTACCAGAACATGATGATCGTGGCGACCCAGGCCAGGCAGCACCACAGGCAGAGCGCGTTGATCCGGTACAGCGACTGGAACTGCAGCCAGGTGCAGAAGCCCACACCGAAGAGCGTGCCGGCGTTGAAGGTGAGCCAGTACCAGCGCGGGAAGCGGGCCCCGGCGAGCAGGCTCATGCCGGCGCAGATCACCATGCCGTAGGTGACCAGGCCGAGGAACGGGTTCGGGAAACCGAACACGGAGGCCTGGGCGCTCTCCATGACGTCGTTGCAGGAGACGACCGGATTGATGCCGCAGCTCGGGGTGTAGGTCGTCCCCGCGACCTTCGCCTCGAGGATCTTGATCTTGTCGAGCGTGATGATCCAGGCCGCGAGCACACCCGCCGCACCCGTGATCACCAGCATCAGGGCGAAAGCCCTGCTGCTCCCGACCCTGCCGGGTTCGGCGGCGGTGCGCTGCGGCCCGGACTCGGGCTCGGGCTCCGTGGAGACGTCCTTGACTGTCGTCTTGCTCATCACGCCGATTCCGTCGCTTGAGGGGACCTGCTTCCGGCACGGGACATTGTGCCGTACACGCGCGCGTGCTCACCGTTCGCTGCGCGTAAGGACGTACCGTCCGCCGTCGGATTCCGGACATGCGCGAGGGCGCCGCATGTCCGTACGAACACGCGGCGCCCCGGGCGCTTCCGGTCAGCCGAGCCGGGCCTCCAGCTCCGCCACGATCTCGTTGACACCCACCGCCGTCTGCTCGCCGGACTCCATGTCCTTGAGCTGGACGACACCGTCGGCGAGGTCCCGCTCGCCGGCCACGACCGCGTAGCGGGCGCCGCTGCGGTTGGCGTTCTTCATCGCGCCCTTGAGGCCCTTGCCGCCGTAGGAGAAGTCGGTGGCGATGCCGTTCTTGCGCAGTTCGGTCACCTTGCCGAACAGCACACGGCGGGCCTCCTCGCCGAGCGGCACGGCGAAGACGTCGGTGGTGGCGGGGAGGTCCAGTTCGACGCCCTCCGCCTCCAGGGCCAGCACCGTGCGGTCGACTCCGAGGGCCCAGCCGACGGACGGCAGGGCGGGGCCGCCGATCATCTCGGACAGTCCGTCGTAGCGTCCGCCGCCGCCCACCGCCGACTGGGAGCCGAGACCGTCGTGGACGAACTCGAAGGTCGTGCGGGTGTAGTAGTCCAGGCCGCGCACCAGCTTCGGGTCGTCCTCGAAGGCGACGCCCGCCGCGGTGATCAGCTCGCGCACCTCCTCGTGGTAGGCCTTGCAGGCGTCGCACAGGTAGTCACGCAGCAGCGGGGCGCCCGTGAGCTGCTTCTGCACCGACTCCCGCTTGTCGTCCAGGACCCGCAGGGGGTTGATCTCCGCCCGGCGCAGCGTGTCCTCGTCCAGGTCCAGGCCGCGCAGGAAGTCCTGCAGCGCGGCCCGGTAGACGGGGCGGCACTCCTGGTCGCCGAGGCTGTTGAGCAGGATGCGGAAGTTGCTCAGGCCCAGCGAGCGGTACGCCTGGTCGGCGAGGATGATCAGCTCGGCGTCCAGCGCCGGATCCTCGGCGCCGATGGCCTCGGCACCCACCTGGGAGAAGTGGCGGTAGCGGCCCTTCTGGGGGCGCTCGTAGCGGTAGTACGAACCGGAGTACCAGAGCTTGACCGGGAGGTTGCCCGCCTTGTGCAGGTTGGCCTCCAGGGCGGCCCGCAGCACGGAGGCGGTGCCCTCGGGGCGCAGGGCGAGCCGGTCGCCGCCCTTGGTCTCGAAGGCGTACATCTCCTTGGTGACGATGTCGGTGGACTCGCCGACACCGCGCGCGAACAGCTCGACGTTCTCGAAGCCGGGCGTCTCGACGTAGCCGTAGCCGGAGGTGCGCAGGGGGGCGGCGATGGCCTCGCGGACGGCGAGGTACCTGGCGCTGTCCGGCGGGATCAGATCGTAGGTGCCCTTGGGGGCCTTGAAGGTGCTCACGGAAGGTCTCTCGTCACATTCCTCGTCGGGGAGCGTCGGCGTCCGCTCCCGGGCCGGCGGCCACCTGCCGCAGATACGGGTTGGTGGCGCGCTCGCGGCCGATGGTCGTCTGGGGGCCGTGGCCGGACAGCACCACGGTCGAGTCGTCGAGCGGCAGGCACACGCGGGCCAGCGAGGCGAGCATGTCGTCCATGGAGCCGCCCGGGAAGTCGGTGCGTCCGATGGAGCCGGCGAACAGCAGGTCGCCCGAGAACATGACCGGCGGGATGTCCGCCGCCTCGGGCAGGCCGAAGGTCACCGACCCCCTGGTATGGCCCGGCGCGTGCGCGACCGTCAGCTCCAGACCCGCGAGCCGCAGCCTGGTGCCGTCGGAGAGTTCCTTGACGTCGTCCGGCTCCCCCACCGTGAGCTCGCCCATCAGCGGCATGCCGATGGTGCGGCCGATGCCCTTCTCGGGGTCGCTCATCATGAAGCGGTCCTCGGGGTGGATCCAGGCGGGCACGTCGTGCGCACCGCACACGGGGACGACCGAGGCCACGTGGTCGATGTGCCCGTGGGTGAGGACGACGGCGACGGGCTTGAGCCGATGCTTCCTGATCGCTTCCTCGACTCCGGGGGCCGCCTGATGGCCCGGGTCGATGATCACGCACTCCTCACCGGCGGCGGGGGCGACGAGGTAGCAGTTCGTCCCCCAGGCCCCGGCGGGGAACCCGGCAATGAGCACGATCGTCCTTCGTTTGTGGTGGTAAGGGTGGGCTTGCGAGCGGGCTGCGCCCTGGTCAGAGCCTACCGGCGGTGCCGATTCCTCAGCGAACCCATATACGGTACGGGGCTACGAACACGCATCACGCAGGCTCACGAAGACGCATGAGGAGAAGAACCCGGTGGTCAGCCAGGAGCAGCGGCGGCGTCAGCTCGCCCGGGACAAGTTCTTGCGCCAGCAGCAGCGGCGCACCGCCGCGCGGCGCAAGACGCGCATGCGCAACTCAGTGATCGCGTCGGTGCTCGGTGTGGTCGTGATCGGCAGCCTGGCGCTGTACGTGACCAAGCCCTTCGAGGACGACGGCAAGGCGGACGCGAGCGCGGAGGTCACCCCGAGCGCCGCGCCGACCAGCAAGGCCCCGGACCCCTGCGACAAGCCCGCCGAGGGCGAGGCCAAGTCGGAGACCTGGGAGAAGGAGCCGGCGATGACCATCGACAAGTCGGCGAAGTACACCATGACGATGGACACGACCTGCGGCACGGTAGACGTCGCGCTGAAGGCGTCCGCGGCCCCGCGCACGGTCAACTCGTTCGCGTTCCTGGCCGGAAAGGGCTTCTTCGACCACACGAAGTGCCACCGGCTGACCACCGAAGGCATCTACGTGCTGCAGTGCGGTGACCCCACGGGCCAGGGCACCGGCGGTCCCGGGTACACGATCCCGGACGAGAACCTGAAGGACGCGAGCCTGAAGGACAACATCTACCCGGCGGGCACGGTCGCGATGGCCAACACCGGTCAGCCCGATTCCGGCGGCAGCCAGTTCTTCCTGGTCTACCAGGACAGCCAGTTGCCGCCCAGCTACACCCCGTTCGGGACTGTTTCGGACGCGGGCATGGAGGTACTGAAGAAGATCGCCTCCGCGGGAGCGCAGGCGGCCGACCCCACGTCGGGCAACACCGCGCCCAACGCGACCGTGGTGATCGACAAGGCGACGGTCACGAAAACCTGACCCCCAACTGCGGAATTTCGATCGCGCGGGATGCGGACAGGCCGCCCGCCGGTCGCCTATGTTGGCGGTGACGAAACTGTGGACGATGCCCGGGGGCGCCCAAGCCCTCCGCGGGCATCATGTGGAGGAGGCGCTGTGAGCAGCGACCCGTGGGGCCGCGTCGACGAGACGGGGACCGTGTACGTGCGTACGGCCGACGGCGAGAAGGTCGTCGGCTCCTGGCAGGCGGGCTCCCCAGAGGAGGCGCTGGCCTACTTCGAGCGCAAGTACGAAGGCCTGGTTGTCGAGATCGGCCTCCTCGAGAAGCGAGTGAAGACCACCGACCTGTCCTCGAAGGACGCCCTGACCGCGATCGAGCACCTGCGGGAGCAGGTGGACGCCCATCACGCGGTCGGCGACCTGGACGCCCTCAGGATCCGGCTGGACAAGCTCGTGGAGCTGGTGGAGAAGCGCCGCGAGGAGCGCAAGGCACAGCGGGCCAGACAGTCCGACGAGGCCCGCAAGGCCAAGGAGGCGCTGGTCGCCGAGGCCGAGGAGCTGGCGCAGTCCGAGCAGTGGCGGGTCGCCGGTGAGCGGCTGCGGTCCCTGGTGGACACCTGGAAGGGCCTGCCGCGGCTGGACCGCAAGTCCGACGACGAGCTGTGGCACCGCTTCTCCCACGCGCGCTCGGCGTTCTCCAAGCGCCGCAAGCAGCACTTCGCGCAGCTGGACGCGCAGCGCGAGCAGGCCCGCCAGATCAAGGAGCGGCTGGTCGCCGAGGCCGAGTCCCTGTCGGACTCGACGGACTGGGGTCCGACGGCCGCGCGCTACCGGGAGCTGATGGCCGAGTGGAAGGCCGCGGGCCGCGCCCAGCGCGAGCACGAGGACGACCTGTGGAACCGCTTCCGCGGCGCCCAGGACGTCTTCTTCGGCGCCCGCAGCGCGGTATTCGCCGAGCGGGACGCCGAGCAGGCCGAGAACCTCAAGCTCAAGGAGGAGCTGGCCGGCGAGGCGGAGAAGCTGCTGCCCGTGACGGATCTGAAGGCGGCCCGTGCCGGGTTCCGCTCGATCAACGAGCGCTGGGAGGCGATCGGTCATGTGCCGCGCGACGCCCGGCCGAAGGTCGAGGGCCGGATGCACGCCGTGGAGCGGGCGATCCAGGAGGCCGAGGAGACCGAGTGGCGCCGGACGAACCCGGAGGCGCTCGCGCGTGCCGAGGGTCTGACCGGCCAGCTGCAGGCGGCCGTGGACAAGCTGCAGGGCCAGATCGAGCAGGCGCGGTCGCAGGGCAACACGGCGCGCGCCGACAAGCTCGAGAAGGAGCTCCAGGGCCGCCAGGCGCTCCTGGACCAGGCGCTGAAGGGCCTGCAGGAGTTCGGCGGCTGAATATCCTCTCGTGACGCGAAGCGGCCCGGCGGTGGATCACCGCCGGGCCGCTTCGCGTCCTGCGGTGACTCCTACGACGGCCGGCGCGCCGACGTCACCCGGTACACGTCGTAGACGCCCTCCACGCCGCGTACGGCCTTCAGGACGTGGCCGAGATGTTTCGGATCGCCCATCTCGAAGGTGAAGCGGGACGTGGCGACGCGGTCGCGGGAGGTCTGGACTGCGGCGGAGAGGATGTTGACGTGCTGGTCGGACAGCACGCGGGTGACGTCCGACAGCAGCCGGGAGCGGTCCAGGGCCTCGACCTGGATGGCGACCAGGAAGACCGAGGACTGGGTGGGCGCCCACTCGACCTCGAGGATGCGCTCGGGCTCGCGGGAGAGCGAGTCCACGTTGACGCAGTCACTGCGGTGCACGGACACGCCGCTGCCGCGGGTGACGAAGCCGATGATGGGGTCGCCGGGGACCGGGGTGCAGCAGCGGGCCAGCTTGACCCACACGTCCTCGACGCCCTTGACGACGACACCCGGGTCGGCGCTGGAGCGGCGCTTGCGGCTGCGTCCGCGAGCGGGGGGCACCGCCTCGTCGATCTCCTCGGTGGCCGCCTCCTCGCCGCCGAGGGCCTGCACCAGCTTCTGCACGATGTTCTGCGCGGAGACGTGCCCCTCGCCGATGGCCGCGTAGAGCGCGGAGATGTCCGAGTAGCGCATCTCGTGCGCGAGGGTGACCAGGGAGTCGCCGGTGAGGATGCGCTGGATCGGCAGGTTCTGCTTGCGCATCGCGCGGACGATGGCGTCCTTGCCCTGCTCGATGGCCTCGTCGCGGCGCTCCTTGGAGAACCAGGCCCGGATCTTGTTGCGGGCGCGCGGTGACTTGACGAAGCCGAGCCAGTCGCGGGAGGGGCCCGCGCCGGCCGCCTTGGAGGTGAAGACCTCCACCAGATCGCCGTTGTCCAGGGTGGACTCCAGCGGCACCAGACGGCCGTTGACCCGTGCCCCTATGGTGCGGTGGCCGACCTCGGTGTGGACGGCGTAGGCGAAGTCGACCGGGGTGGCGCCGGCCGGGAGCGCTATGACGTCGCCCTTGGGGGTGAAGACGAAGACCTCGTTGCGCGAGAGGTCGAAGCGCAGCGACTCCAGGAACTCGCCGGGGTCCTCGGTCTCCTTCTGCCAGTCCAGCAGCTGCCGCAGCCACGCCATGTCGTTGATGGCGTCCTTGTCCTTGCCGCCGCGGGGCACGTCGGTGCGGACCTTGGAGGCGCCGGCCACGGCCTCCTGCTTGTACTTCCAGTGAGCGGCGATGCCGTACTCGGCACGGCGGTGCATGTCGAAGGTGCGGATCTGCAGCTCGACCGGCTTGCCGCTGGGCCCGATCACCGTGGTGTGCAGCGACTGGTACATGTTGAACTTGGGCATCGCGATGTAGTCCTTGAACCGGCCGGGCACCGGGTTCCATCGCGCGTGCACCGTGCCGAGCGCCGCATAGCAGTCGCGGACCGTGTCCACCAGGACGCGGATGCCCACCAGGTCGTAGATCTCCGCGAAGTCCCGGCCACGGACGATCATCTTCTGGTAGACGCTGTAGTAGTGCTTGGGGCGGCCGGTCACGGTCGCCTTGATCCGGGCCGCCCGCAGGTCTTGCTGCACCTCGTCGGTGACGACGGCCAGGTACTCGTCCCGCTTGGGGGCGCGCTCGGCGACCAGGCGGACGATCTCGTCGTACATCTTGGGGTAGAGGATCGCGAAGGCGAGGTCCTCGAGCTCCCACTTGATGGTGTTCATGCCCAGGCGGTGGGCGAGCGGCGCGTAGATCTCCAGGGTCTCGCGCGCCTTCTTCTCCTGCTTCTCGCGCTTGAGGTAGCGCATGGTGCGCATGTTGTGCAGGCGGTCGGCGAGCTTGATGACCAGGACGCGGGGGTCCTTGGCCATGGCGACGACCATCTTGCGCACGGTCTCGGCCTGCGCGGCCTCGCCGAACTTGACCTTGTCCAGCTTGGTGACACCGTCGACGAGCAGGGTGACGACGTCGCCGAAGTCGCGGCGCAGGTCCTCCAGCCCGTACTCGGTGTCCTCGACGGTGTCGTGCAGCAGGCCCGCCATGAGGGTGGCCGGGTCCATGCCGAGCTCGGCAAGGATGGTGGTGACGGCGAGCGGGTGGGTGATGTACGGGTCACCGCTCTTGCGCTTCTGGCCGCGGTGCCAGCGCTCGGCGACCTGGTAGGCCTTCTCGATCTGGCGGAGGGTCGCGGTCTCGATCTTGGGGTCGTTGCTGCGGACTATGCGCAGCAACGGCTCGAGAACCGGGTTGTAGGGGTTGGCGCGCTGGACGCCGAGGCGGGCCAGACGGGCGCGGACCCGGTTGGAGGAGCCGGAGCGGCCCGGCGGGCCGGCGGGCGCACGGACCACGGGCGGGTTCTGCGGGCGCTCGGGGGGCGCGGGCTTGGGGCGCGACTGGTCGGCGGGCTTGTCGACGGGCGCGGACCGGCCGCGCTCGACCGGCCCGCGAGGGTCGTTCTTCGCGTGCGTCGCGGTCGGTGCGGGCTTGGCCGCGGAAGCCGAGGCGGGCTCGGGCTTCGCGGCGGTCAGTGGCTGGGCCTCGTCTGGCAAGAGGACTCCTCGTGCGCGGTCCGGGTCCCCCGGTCAGGCTCCGGAGATCCCATGGTAGCGATCCTGCGCCCCAGGATCGCCTTCAGGCCAGTGTGAGGACCGTCTACCGGAGAAACGCAGGGGGCGGGCGCCGGATTCCTCCGGGCCCGCCCCGTGTGTGTCGCGTACCGCTGCCCGCCGGCCGCCCGGCGGTCACGGACCCGGTTAGGGGAGGGTGAGCAGCGCCTCGAGCGGGGCGCCGTCCAGGGCCGGTGCCAGCCGGGCGCGTCCGCCGAGGAAACCCAGTTCCATCAGCACCGCCAGGCCCGCGACCTGGGCGCCCGCACGGCGGATCAGCTGGACGGAGGCCTCCGCGGTGCCACCGGTGGCGAGGACGTCGTCGACGACCAGGACCCGGTCGTCGGCGGTCAGGTCCTCGGCGTGCACCTCGATCTCGGCCGAGCCGTACTCCAGGTCGTAGGCCTGGCCGAGAGTGGCTCCGGGCAGCTTGCCCGCCTTCCGCACGGGGACGAAGCCCAGTCCGGCGCGGACGGCGACCGGTGCGCCCAGGATGAAGCCGCGCGCCTCCAGGCCGACGACCTTGGTGGCGCCGGTGCGCTCGGCGGTGGCCGCGAGCGCGTCGGTGAGCGCGGTGAAGGCCGCGGGGTCCGCCAGGAGCGGGGTGATGTCCTTGAACATCACGCCCGGCTCCGGGTGGTCGGCCACGTCCCGGATACGGCTGAGCAGCAGCTCCCGGATGCCGGTGGCGGTCATCGGCGCTTCCCCGAAGGCCGGCCGCGGCCGCGGGCGCGGGACGCGGACTGGCCGCGGGGGGCGACGACGGCCGCCGCCGCGGCGGCGTCGACCGGCTCACCGTCGACCGGCTCGTCGGCGAACGACGGCTCGGCGGGCTCGCCCTTCGCCGCAGCCTGGGCCCGCTTGGCCAGCACGCGCTTCTTGAGGGCCTTCATCTCCGGCTGCATCTCCTTGAGGTCGGCGACGAGCGGTGTGGCGATGAAGATCGAGGAGTACGCACCGGCGGCGAGGCCGACGAACAGCGACAGCGAGATGTCGTTCAGCATGCCGGCGCCGAGGACGCCGCCGCCGATGAACAGCAGGCCCGCCACCGGCAGCAGGGCGACCACCGTGGTGTTGACCGAGCGGACCAGGGTGCTGTTGATCGAGCGGTTGGCGATCTCGCCGTACGTCCAGCGGGTCTGTTTGGTGATGTCTCTCGTCTGTTCCTTGAGGCTGTCGAAGACGACCACCGTGTCGTAGAGGGAATAGCCGAGGATCGTCAACAGACCGATCACGGTGCCCGGGGTGACCTCGAAACCGACGAGGGCATAGATGCCGACGGTGATGGTGATGTCGTGGATGAGCGCGACGAAGGCGGCCAGTGCCATGCGCCACTCGAACGCGATCGCGAGATAGATCACCACGAGGACCATGAAGATGCCGAGGCCCTGCCACGCCTTGTTGGCGATCTGATCACCCCAGCTCGGGCCGACCAGTTCGGCGTTGATGCGCTCCGCCTCGATGTCCAGGTCCTGGGCGAGCTCCTCCTTGATGCGGTCCGACTGCTCGGTGCCGGTACCCGCGACCTGGATGCGTAGGCTGCCGTCGCCGAGCTTCTGGACGATCGCGTCGTGTCCGGAGGCCTCTTCCGCGTACTCCTCGGCCTGGGAGACCGAGGCGGTGACGTTCTTCGGGGTGGTGAAGACCGCGCCGCCCTCGAACTCGATGCCCATGTGCAGGCCGCGCACCGCGAGGCCGACGATCGCCGTGATGGTGATCAGGATCGAGATGCCGTACCAGAGCTTGCGGTTCTTGACGAAGTCGTAGCCGATCTCGCCATGGTGCAGTCGGGCGCCGAGGTTGCCGAGCTTCGACATTCTCATGCCTCCTTGGTCTCGACAGGGCCGGCGGCCGGACGGGCGGGACGGCGGGTGCGCCGCAGCGGCGGCTTGGCACCCAGGCTCTTCGGGTCGAGACCGGACCACTTGTGGCCGCTCGCGAAGAACCTGCGGCGGGCCATCAGCGTCAGCAGCGGCTTGGTGAACAGGAACACCACGACGACGTCGAGCAGGGTGGTCAGGCCGAGCGTGAACGCGAAGCCCTGCACCTTGCCGACGGTGACGACGAAGAGCACCGCGGCGGCGAGGAACGACACGAAGTCGGAGACGAGGATGGTGCGCCGGGCGCGTGGCCAGGCCCGCTCGACGGCGGGGCGCAGCGAGCGCCCCTCTCGGATCTCGTCCCGGACGCGTTCGAAGTACACGATGAACGAGTCCGCGGTGATACCGATGGCGACGATGGCTCCGCACACCGCCGGCAGGTTCAGCGCGAAGCCGATGCCCGGGCCCAGCAGCGACATGAGCGTGTACGTGAGCGCCGCCGAGACCAGCAGCGAGAGGATGGCGATGAACGACAGGCCGCGGTAGTACACCAGCAGGTAGAGGACGACCAGGGCGAGGCCGATCGCGCCGGCGATCAGACCTGCCCGGAGCTGGTCGCCGCCGAGCGCGGGCGTGACCGTGGTGACGCTGTCCTCCTTGAAGCTCAGCGGCAGGGCGCCGTAGGACAGCATGTTCGAGAGGCTCTGGGCCTCCTCCTGGGTGAAGCTGCCGGAGATCTCGGCCTTGCCGCCGGTCAGGGCCTGGCGGACGTAGGGGCTGGAGACGACCTCGTTGTCGAGGACGATGGCGAACTGGTCCTGCGGGGACTGGTTCTGCGCCAGCTTGCCGGTGATGCTCGCGAACTTGTCGGCGCCCTCGTCCGTGAAGTCCATCGTCACGGTCCAGCCGGCGGCGGTCTGGGTGTTCAGCACCGCCTGGGCCTCGTCGACGTCGGTGCCGTCGACCTCGGCGGGGCCGAGGAGGTACTTCTGCCACTGGTCCGGGGAGGGCTGGCCGCAGGCCACCGTGGACTCCTCCGGCAGGACGCCGGCACCGGCCTCGGCGCGGGCGGCGGGGTCGGTGCAGTCCAGCTCGGCGTAGGCCTCCTGCAGCTTGGCGTCGTCATCGGCGGCGCTGCCGCTCGGGGACGCGGAGGCGGACGGCGAGGCGTCGCCGGATGCGGTGGCGGAGGGGGTGGGGTCGGCCTTCAGGGCGTCGCTCGCTGCGCGGCCCTGGGTGGTGGCGCTCGCCGAGGGGTCGGCGGAGCCGGACGGCGAGGTCGCCTCGTCCTTGTCCGCGCCCTCCTCCGAGGCCTCGTCGGTCGGCTTGCCGGTGGCCCCGTCCGTGGCCTCGTCCGAGGGACTCGGCGAGGGGTCGCCGCCGGCCGGTCCGGAGAGCTCGGTGGCCAGGACCGGGCGGAAGTAGAGCTTTGCGGTGGTGCCGACCTGTTCCCGGGCTTCCTTGGAGTTGGTGCCCTTGGGAACGTTGACGATGATGTTCCGGTCGCCCTGGGTCTGTACCTCGGCCTCCTGGACGCCGAGGCCGTTGACCCGGCGCTCCATGATCTGGACCGCGGTGGCCATGTTGGTCGGGTTGACCGCGGATTCCTGACCCGGCTCCGCGACCGCCCGCAGCGTGATGCTCGTCCCGCCGGCGAGGTCGATGCCGAGACGCGGAGTGGTCTGTCCGGAGGCGAACATCCCCCCGGTGAGCGCCACGAGGGCGATCAGGATCAGGGCCAGCGCGCGCCACGGCTTGCTCTGGGCGCTCGGGTTCCGGCCCTTTTTAGGTGCTGCCACCTTCTCGTACTCCCTCTCGGGCCGCCTCGCGCCGGGTCGGCGGACGGGCGGCCATGACATGGTGTCGGGTTCCCGTGGGAGCCGCGCATGTCCGTGGGCGCGCGGGTGTCACCCGCGCGCCCCGGGGCACGGCTACTTCGCCTCGGTGTCGCCGTCGGTCTTCTTCGACTGGTCGTCCGTGGTCGCGCGGGCGGGCTCGGCGGGCTCGGCGCTCTCGTCGTCGGCGTCCTTCTTGCCGAGGTCGACGGCCGGCTCGTCGGAGGCGGGGGCGGAGCCGGCGGCGTCGGTCCCGGTGAGGGAGGAGGCGTCGTCCGGGACGACGTCCGCGTCGGCCTTCAGGTCGTGCTCGACGCCGTGGACGATGCGGTTGTACTCGTCGTCGGAGAGGACGGCGCCGATCGAGTTCTTGGCGAAGAGCAGCTCGACGCCCGGGCCGGCGTCGAGGAGGACCGTGTCCTCGCTGACCTCCTTGACCGTCGCGTACATGCCCCCGATGGTGCGGACGCCGGAACCGGGCTGCATCTGGTTCCGCATCTCGACGGCCTGCTGCTGCTTCTTCTTCGCCGACCGGGTCATCAGGAACATGGCCCCGATGAGCACGATGAACGGGAGGAGGGTCACGAGACTCACGGGTCGGTACTTCCTTCACGCGACCGCGATGGTGAGCGGCCTGATGGTTGGGGGTGTTGTGTGCCGCCGACAAAGGCGGCATCGGCGGAGTCTAAGCGAGTCCGCATGCATGGAACAACGCTCAGCATGACACCGGGGTTCCTGGTCCGGTCAATGTGCAGACCGTGGCGGCACCGTCACGACCCGAACAGATCTTGTTGTCCGTTTCCCGCGGTATGCGATGTGGGCGGGGTGAGACCCAGGTGGGCCCACGCGGCGGGCGTGGCGATCCGGCCTCGCGGGGTGCGGGCCAGCAGGCCCTCGCGGACCAGGAAGGGCTCGGCGACCTCCTCGACGGTCTCGCGCTCCTCCCCCACGGCCACGGCGAGCGTCGACAGTCCGACGGGGCCGCCGCCGAACAGTTTCAGCAATGCCGTCAGGACCGCCCGGTCGAGGCGGTCCAGGCCGCGGGCGTCGACCTCGTAGACCGCAAGGGCGGCGGCGGCGATCTCCTGGGTGATCGCTCCGTCGGCCTTGACCTGGGCGTAGTCGCGGACCCGGCGCAGCAGGCGGTTGGCGATCCGGGGCGTGCCGCGGGAGCGCCCGGCGACCTCGGCGGCGCCTGCCGCGTCGATCTCGACGTCGAGGAGGGCGGCCGAGCGGTGGACGACGCGTTCCAGTTCGGCGGGCTCGTAGAACTCCATGTGCGCGGTGAAGCCGAAGCGGTCGCGCAGCGGGGGCGGCAGCAGGCCTGCCCGGGTGGTGGCGCCGACCAGGGTGAACGGCGGCAGCTCCAGGGGGATGGCGGTGGCGCCGGGGCCCTTGCCGACGATGACGTCGACGCGGAAGTCCTCCATGGCCATGTAGAGCATCTCCTCGGCGGGCCGGGACATGCGGTGGATCTCGTCGAGGAAGAGGACCTCGCCCTCCTGCAGGGAGGAGAGGATGGCGGCGAGATCGCCGGCGTGCTGGATGGCCGGGCCGGAGGTGATGCGGATGGGGGCGCCCATCTCGGCCGCGATGATCATCGACAGGGTGGTCTTGCCCAGGCCGGGGGCTCCGGAGAGCAGCACGTGGTCGGCGGTGGCTCCGCGCGCGCGGGCGGCGCGCAGGACGAGGTCGAGCTGCTCGCGGACCTTCTCCTGGCCGATGAACTCGCCCAGGTCCTTGGGGCGCAGCGCGGCCTCGACGGCCTGGTCCTCGTGGTCGGCGGACGCACCGACGAGCCGCTCGCCGGTGGGGGTGTCCGTCGTGTCGTCCCAGTTCATGTGGTCTGTGCCTCGGCTCTCGACTGCGGGCTTCGGTGCGGGGCCGCGCGCCTGCGCGACGCGGGTGAGCGTCCTCCGGTCCTACCGGGCGCGGAGGGGCGTCCGCGCACTCACCGGGCGCGGTTGAGGGTCTGCAGGGCGGCCTTGAGCAGCGGGCCCACCTGCGGGGTGCCACCGGCCGCCTCGGCCTGCGGGGCCACGGCGGTCACGGCCTCGTCCGCCTCCCGGGTGGCATAGCCCAGGCCGATCAGGGCCGCGTGCAGCTGGTCGCGCCAGCCCCCGCCGGCCGGGGCGCCGACGGCGGGAGCACCGACCGGCTCGCCCAGCCGGTCCTTCAGCTCCAGCAGCAGCTTCTGCGCGCCCTTCTTGCCGATGCCGGGGACGGCGGTCAGCGCCTTCTCGTCGCCGGTGGAGACCGCCCGGCGCAGGGCGTCCGGGCGGTGGACGGCCAGCATCGCCTGGGCGAGGCGGGGACCGACCCCGCTCGCGGTCTGCAGCAGTTCGAAGACCTGGCGCTCGTCGTCGTCGGCGAAGCCGTACAAGGTCAGCGAGTCCTCGCGGACGACCAGGGAGGTGGCGAGCTTGGCGGCCTGGCCGACACGGAGTGTGGAGAGGGTGTCGGGGGTGCACTGGACGGCCATGCCGACGCCGCCCACCTCCACCACCGCGGCGTCGGGGGCGAGCGCGGCGACCGTGCCGCTGACGAAGGCGATCATGTCGTACGGCCTTTCGATGCGTGCAGGGCGACGGCCTGCTGGAGGCGGTTCTGGGCGGGGGCCCGCCAGATGTGGCAGATGGCGAGCGCGAGGGCATCGGCGGCGTCGGCGGGTTTCGGCGGTGCCGCGAGCCGCAGCAGGCGGGTGACCATGGCGCCCACCTGCGCCTTGTCGGCGCGTCCGCTGCCGGTGACGGCGGCCTTGACCTCGCTGGGCGTGTGCAGGGCGACGGGGATCCCTCGTCGGGTGGCGCACAGGATGGCGACGGCGCTGGCCTGGGCGGTGCCCATGACCGTGCGCACATTGTGCTGGCTGAAGACGCGCTCCACGGCCACGCACTCCGGGCGGTGTTCGTCGAGCCACTGCTCGAGGCCCTGCTCGACGGCGATCAGGCGGTGCCCGAGGTCGGCGTCGGCGGGCGTACGGACGACGCCGACACCGACCATGGTGAGCGGCCGGCCCGCCACGCCGTCGACGACACCGACCCCGCAGCGGGTCAGCCCCGGGTCCACCCCCAGTACGCGCACCTTCATCCCCTCGATCGGCTGTTTGTGCAGGCTATCGGGTACCACCGACAACGGGCGGCGGGCCGGTGGACGTGTCCCACCGGCCCGCCGCCGAAACAGCCGCTCACGCGCGCGTCACGCGTCGACCTTCTCCATGATCTCGTCGCTGACGTCGAAGTTGGCGAAGACGTTCTGCACGTCGTCGCTGTCCTCCAGTGCGTCGATCAGCTTGAAGATCTTCTTGGCGCCCTCCTCGTCCAGCTCGACCTGCATGGTCGGGACGAAGTTGGCGTCCGCCGACTCGTAGTCGATACCGGCGTCCTGCAGGGCGGTGCGGACCGCGACCAGGTCGGTGGCCTCGCTGAGCACCTCGAAGGTCTCGCCGAGGTCGTTGACCTCCTCGGCACCGGCGTCCAGCACGGCGGCCAGGACGTCGTCCTCGGCCAGCTCGCCCTTGGGGACGATCACCACGCCCTTGCGGTTGAACAGGTAGGACACCGAACCGGGGTCGGCCATGGAGCCGCCGTTGCGGGTCATGGCGACGCGGACGTCGGAGGCGGCGCGGTTGCGGTTGTCGGTGAGGCACTCGATCAGTACCGCGACGCCGTTGGGTCCGTAGCCCTCGTACATGATCGTCTCGTAGTCGGCGCCGCCGGCCTCCAGGCCCGCGCCGCGCTTGACCGCGGAGTCGATGTTCTTGTTCGGGACCGACTGCTTCTTGGCCTTCTGGATGGCGTCGTACAGCGTCGGGTTGCCGTCGGGGTCGGCGCCGCCCATCCGCGCCGCGACCTCGATGTTCTTGATCAGCTTCGCGAAGAGCTTGCCGCGCTTGGCGTCGATGACGGCCTTCTTGTGCTTCGTCGTGGCCCATTTAGAGTGGCCGGACATCTGCCTGTCTCCTTCGCGTTACCCATCTCTGTACGAACTCCAGAATCCTACAAGGATCCCGCCGCCCGGTCGGCGCGCACCATGTCGACGAACAGCCGGTGCACGCGGTGGTCGCCGGTGAGCTCCGGGTGGAACGACGTGGCGAGCGCGTTGCCCTGGCGGACGGCGACGATGTGACCGCCGTGCTCGGCGAGCACCTCGGCCCCCGCGCCCACGGACTCGACCCAGGGGGCGCGGATGAAGACACCCTCCACGGGGTCGCCCTCGACGCCCTTGACGCCGACCGCGGCCTCGAAGGACTCGTTCTGCCGGCCGAAGGCGTTGCGACGCACGATCATGTCGATGCCGCCGATGGTCTCCTGGCCCGATCGCGGGTCGAGGATCTTGTCGGCGAGCATGATCATGCCCGCGCAGGTGCCGTAGACGGGCAGGCCGTCCCGCACGCGCGCGCGGAGGGGCTCCATCACACCGAAGAGGACGGCCAGCTTGGAGATGGTGGTGGACTCCCCCCCGGGGACGACCAGGCCGTCCACCTCGGAGAGTTCGTCCGGGCGGCGCACCGCCCTGGCCACGGCGTCGGCCGCGGCCAGGGCGACGAGATGCTCCCGGACGTCGCCCTGGAGGGCCAGGACGCCGATGACAGGGGCTTCGTTCGACATGGAGGTGCTTACCAGCCGCGGGTGGCGTAGCGCTCGGACTCCGGGAGGGTGTCGCAGTTGATGCCGACCATCGCCTCGCCCAGGTTGCGGGAGGCCTCCGCGATGACCTTCGGGTCGTCGTAGAACGTGGTGGCCTTCACGATGGCGGCGGCGCGCTTGGCGGGGTCACCGGACTTGAAGATGCCGGAGCCGACGAACACGCCCTCGGCGCCGAGCTGGCGCATCAGCGCGGCGTCGGCCGGGGTGGCCACACCGCCTGCGGAGAACAGCACGACCGGCAGCTTGCCCAGCTCGGTGACCTCCTTGACCAGCTCGTACGGGGCGCGCAGCTCCTTGGCGGCGGCGTACAGCTCGTGGTTGTCGAAGCCGCGCAGGCGGGCGATCTCGTTCTTGATCTGGCGCATGTGGCGGACGGCCTCGACGACGTTGCCGGTACCGGCCTCGCCCTTGGAGCGGATCATCGCCGCGCCCTCGGCGATCCGGCGCAGGGCCTCGCCGAGGTTGGTGGCACCGCAGACGAACGGCGTGGTGAAGGCCCACTTGTCGGAGTGGTTGACCTCGTCGGCCGGGGTGAGCACCTCGGACTCGTCGATGTAGTCGACGCCGAGCGACTGCAGCACCTGGGCCTCGACGAAGTGGCCGATGCGCGACTTGGCCATCACCGGGATGGACACGGCGTCGATGATGCCCTCGATCATGTCCGGGTCGGACATCCGGGCCACGCCGCCGTCCTTGCGGATGTCGGCCGGGACCCGCTCCAGCGCCATGACGGCGACGGCGCCCGCGTCCTCGGCGATCTTCGCCTGCTCCGGCGTGACGACGTCCATGATCACGCCGCCCTTGAGCTGCTCGGCCATGCCGCGCTTCACCCGCGCGGTGCCGGTCTCGGGGGTCTGGTTCTCGGAGAGCGTGCTGGACACGGGTGACCTCACTGAAGGAAAGAGGGATTGGTGCAGCACTGAGGAAACGTGAACGGAGCAGGCCACAGCAAGGGCC
Source organism: Streptomyces poriticola (assembly GCF_036689765.1). NCBI lineage: Bacteria > Bacillati > Actinomycetota > Actinomycetes > Kitasatosporales > Streptomycetaceae > Streptomyces > Streptomyces poriticola. Next base: position 116,072 of record NZ_JBAGKH010000012.1, on the reverse strand, counting down.
AATGGAAAGGCGGTGGATCCTTTTCGAGCGGCGGTCGAGCGGCGGTCGACCAGCAGACGTCCGGTGGGCGCGGCTATCCGGCCCGGTCCGTGAGAGTCACCGGCGGCTCGTCGTCCATCTCGAACGCCAGCGGGAAGGGGGCGTGTCCGGCCAGCCGGAACCAGCGCACCTTGCGGTGCTCGCGCAGCCTGCGGGCGGCTCCCACGGCGTCGTTGTGGAATCGCCGGGCCATCGGGACCCGCCGGACCGCCTCGGTCAGCTCGCGGGCCGCGTCGTCCCCGCCGGGCTCCTCGCGCACCGCCTCGACCTGCTGCGGATCGGCGAACACCGCCCGCAGGGCCTGGCTCAGCTCGCTCTCGGCGACCTCCCGCTGCTCCTCCTCCGCCTGCCGGGCGGCGTGCGCGGCCTCGTACAGGACGATCGAGGCGGCCGGGTCGAGGACGCCGGAGGTGGCGAGCTCCTGGGCCACGGAGGCGCGGCGCAGCAGCTGCGCGTCGAGGGCGGCGCGGGCGGCGTCGATCCGGGCGTGCAGCCGGTCCAGGCGCCCGGCCGTCCAGCTCAGGTACAGGCCGATGGCGACGAGGACGACGAGGATCCAGATCAGGGTTGCGGTCACGCTCCGCAATCTACCGGGGCTGCCCGGCCGGGCAGCGACCCCCCGGACTCGGTCCCGGGCCGGCCGGAATCCGCCTCGGCCCCGGGACGGTCCGGGGCCGGCTCAGTCCCGCGCCAGGCCGAAGCGGGCCCGCAGTCCGGTCGCCCGGTCGTCGGTGGCCACCGCCGCCGCACCCGCGGTGACCGTCTCGTACACGGACAGGATGTCCGCGCCGACGGTCGACCAGTCGAACCGCCGTACGTGCGCGCTGCCCCGGTCCCGCAGCTCGGCCCGGCGCTCCGGGTTCTCCAGCAGGCGTACGGCCGCCGCCGCCAGCGCATCGGCGTCCTCGTTGGGGAACAGCTCACCGGCCGCGCCCCGGTCCAGCACCTGCGCGAAGGCGTCCAGGTCGGAGGCGAGCACCGGGGCACCCGCAGACATGGCCTCGACCAGGATGATGCCGAAGCTCTCACCGCCGGTGTTGGGCGCCACGTACAGGTCGACGCTGCGCAGGAAGCGGGCCTTGTCCGCGTCGCTGATCATGCCCAGGAACTCCACCCGGGAGCGCAGCTCCGCCGGCAGGCTCTGCACGGCCTCCTCCTCGTCGCCCCGCCCGGCGACCAGCAGCCGGGTCTGCGGGCGGGCGGCGAGGATCTTCGGCAGGGCACGCATCAGCACCGGCAGGCCCTTGCGGGGCTCGTCGATGCGGCCGATGAAGCCGAGGGTGTCGCCCTGCCACTCGGGGTTCGGGTCGGCCTTGGCGAAGAAGTCGACGTCCACGCCGTTGGGGATCACCACGGCGTCGCCGCCGAGGTGCTCGACCAGGGTGCGGCGGGCGTACTCGCTGACGGCGATGCGGGCGCTGATCTTCTCCAGGGCGGCCTGGAGGATGGCGTACGCGGCGATCATCGCGCGGGAGCGCGGGTTGGACGTGTGGAAGGTGGCCACGATCGGCCCCTGCGCGGCCCAGCAGGTCAGCAGGCCCAGCGAGGGCGAGGTCGGCTCATGGATGTGGATCACGTCGAAGGCGCCGTCGTGCAGCCAGCGCCGCACCCGTGCGGCCGACAGGAAGCCGAAGTTCAGCCGGGCCACCGAGCCGTTGTACGGCACCGGCACCGCGCGGCCGGCCGAGACGACGTACGGCGGGAGCGGCGTGTCGTCGTCGGCGGGCGCCAGCACGGAGACCTCGTGGCCGAGCCGGATGAAGTACTCGGCGAGGTCGCGGATGTGGAACTGGACGCCGCCCGGTACGTCCCAGGAGTACGGGCAGACGATGCCGATCCTCACGCGCTGTCCTTCCCCGGGGCCGCGGGCGGCTGCGCCGGGTCGGGCGGCGCCTTCGCGGGGTCGAGGTCCCGCAGCCACAAACGCTGCAGCATGTGCCAGTCCTCCGGATGCTCGGCGATCCCCGTGGCGAAGGCGTCGGCCAGCGCCTGTGTCATGACAGACGCCTTCTCCGCGCGTGTACCTGACCCGGGTACCTCGACGGGCGGATGCACGCGGCCCCGCATGACGGGAGAGTCGTCGTACCAGAGCGTGACCGGCAGCAGCAGCGCACCGGTCTGCTGGGCGAGCAGGGAGGGCCCGGCGGGCATCCGCGCGGTCTCGCCGAAGAAGTCGACCTCGACCCCGGAGGCGGACAGATCGCGGTCGGCGACCAGACAGACCAGGCCACCGGCCCGCAGTCGCCGGGCCAGCGTCCCGAAGGCGCTGCCGCCGCTGTGCGGCAGCACCTCCATGCCGAGGCCCTCGCGATAGGCGACGAAACGGTCGTAGAGGCTCTCCGGCCTGAGCCGCTCCGCGACGGTGCTGAAGGGGATGCCCAGCTTGGTGGTGACCCACGCCCCGGCCAGGTCCCAGTTGGCCAGGTGCGGCAGCGCCAGAATCACGCCCTGGCCGGCGGCCATGCCGTCGGTGAGGTGGTGCAGGTCCTTGGGGTCGAAACCGTTCCTGATCCGCTCGGGGCTCCAGGCGGGCAGCCGGAAGGACTCCATCCAGTAGCGCAGATACGAGCGCATGCCCGCGCGCGAGAGCTCGGCCAGCCGCTCCGGGCTCGCGTCGGGCAGCACGCGCGCGTAGTTGCTCTCCAGGCGCCTGACGCCCGCGCCGCGCCGCTTCCAGGCGACGTCGGCGACGGTGCGCCCGAGCCGGACCGCGACCGGCTCGGGGAGCTTCTTCACGGTGCTCCAGCCGGCGCCGTACAGCGCGTCCGTCAGCCGCTCCCGGGCGCTCACTTCGCCGCCTCGCTCCCCTGGGTCTCCTGTCCGGCCGCGGCCTCCGCCTCGGCGGACTCCCGGCGGACCGTGACCACCCGCTGGACCAGCGTGACCAGACTGCCGACGGCGACGATCCACAGCGCGATCGGCAGCAGATACTGGATTCCGGGCACCCCGAAGTCGTGCAGCCCCGCCAATCCGGCCGCGACCAGCGAGATCACCAGCCGCTCGGCCCGCTCCACCAGCCCGTTGACCGCGACCGGCAGGCCGATCGACTCACCGCGCGCCTTCGTGTACGACACCACCTGCCCGCTGGCCAGGCAGAAGATCGACACGGCGCACAGCAGTTCGTCGTCGCCGCCGCCCGCGTACCACAACGCGAAGCCGCCGAAGATCGCGCCGTCGGCGACCCGGTCGAGGGTGGAGTCCAGGAACGCGCCCCAGCGGCTGGAGCGGCCCAGCTGGCGGGCCATGTTGCCGTCGACCAGGTCGGAGAAGACGAACAGCGTGATCACGACCGTGCCCCAGAAGAACTCGCCCCGGGGATAGAAGACCAGCGCGCCCGCGACCACACCGGCGGTGCCGACGAGCGTCACCGTGTCCGGGCTCACGCCCCGGCGGATGAGAAACGCGGCGAACGGTGTGAGGACACGCGTGAAGAATGCACGCGCGTACTTGTTCAGCATGGCCTTCCCGACGGTCGGTGTCGCCGCTTGGCCCCTGCTGGCCACCGGCTGGCCCATCGTAGCCACGCGCGCGCGTGACCGACGGCCGGGCCCACGGCCCGGTCGCGCGCACGGCCATGCGTCGGGCGGGCGGCGGACCGACGGCGGTTACGCGTCGGACCGACGGCGGATACGCGTCGGGCGGACGGCGGGATCGGGTCGCTCGTATGGACGCAGCGTGACGGGAGTGGAAAGCTCGAAGAACCGCGGGCGTCGCCGGAGCCGCCCCAGTACGCGGGTTCCGCATGTCCGCGCCCACAGTGACCTCACCGTGCACGGGAGGACAGGCAATGGGCGACAAGGCGCACACACACCCCGGAGCCGCCGGCAGGGCACAGGCGGCCGACCAACCCGCGTCCGTACGGAATGTGGTGCTGGTCGGCCACTCCGGATCGGGCAAGACGACACTGGTGGAAGCCCTCGCACTCACGGCGGGGGCGCTGAACCGGGCGGGCCGCGTGGAGGACGGCGGCTGCGTCTCGGACTACGACGAGATCGAGCACCGGCAGCAGCGCTCCGTACAGCTCTCCCTGGTGCCCGTGGAACAGGACGGCATCAAGGTCAACCTCCTCGACACCCCCGGGTACGCCGACTTCGTCGGTGAGCTCAGGGCCGGACTGCGGGCCGCCGACGCGGCCCTCTTCGTCGTCTCGGCCTCCGACGGAGTGGACGGCTCGACCCGCATGGTGTGGGAGGAGTGCGCGGCGGTCGGCATGCCGCGGGCCATCGTGATCACGCACCTGGAGGCCGCCCGGGCGGACTTCGAGGAGATGACACGGACCTGCGCGGAGGCCTTCGGCGCCGACGACCCGGACGCCGTGCTCCCGCTCTACCTGCCGCTGCACGGCCCGCAGGCCCCCGACGGGCACGCCCCGGTGACCGGACTGATCGGTCTGCTGTCGCAGAAGCTGTTCGACTACTCGACCGGTGAGCGCAAGGAGTCCGAGCCGGGCGAGGACCAGCTGCCGCTCATCGAGGAGGCCCGCAACCGGCTGATCGAGGGGATCATCGCGGAGAGCGAGGACGAGACCCTCATGGACCGCTATCTCGGCGGCGAGCAGGTCGACGTCGGCACCCTGATCCAGGACCTGGAGCGGGCCGTCGCGCGTGGGGTGTTCTTCCCCGTGCTGGCCGCCGCCCCCGCGGCCGATGGCGCCCGGCAGGGCCTCGGCACGGTGGAGCTGCTGGAGCTGGTCACCCGCGGCTTCCCGACCCCGCTGGAGGGCGAGGCGCCCCGGGTGACCACGCCCGACGGCAAGCCGCGCGAGGTGGCGGCGTGCGACCCCGACGGGCCGCTGGTCGCGGAGGTGGTGAAGACCTCCTCCGACCCCTACGTCGGCCGGATCTCGCTGATCCGGGTGTTCTCCGGCACGCTGCGCGCCGACCAGACGGTGCATGTCTCCGGGCACGGGCTGGCCGACCGCGGCCACGAGGACCACGACGTGGACGAGCGGATCGGCACCCTGTCGACACCGTTCGGCAAGCTGCAGCGGCCGGTCTCGCACGTCATCGCGGGTGATCTGGCGTGCGTGGCCAAGCTGGGCCGCGCCGAGACGGGCGACACCATCTCCGCCAAGGACGATCCGCTGCTGATGGAGCCGTGGGAGATGCCCGACCCGCTGCTGCCGCTCGCCATCCAGGCGCACAGCAAGCCGGACGAGGACAAGCTCTCCCAGGGCCTGGCGCGGCTGGTCGCCGAGGACCCGACGATGCGGCTGGAGCAGAACCAGGACACCCACCAGGTGGTCCTGTGGTGCCTGGGCGAGGCCCACGCGGACGTCGCCCTGGAGCGGCTGCGCAGCCGGTACGGCGTCCAGGTCGACGTCGTCCCGCACCGGGTGTCCCTGCGGGAGACGTTCGGAGCCAGGGCGGAAGGGCGCGGGCGGCACGTGAAGCAGTCGGGAGGGCACGGCCAGTACGCGATCTGCCAGATCGAGGTGGAGCCGCTGCCCGGCGGTTCCGGCATCGAGTTCGTCGACAAGGTGGTCGGCGGCGCGGTGCCGCGGCAGTTCATCCCGTCGGTCGAGAAGGGCGTGCGGGCGCAGGCCTCCCGGGGCGTGGCCGCGGGCCATCCGCTGATCGACGTGCGGGTCACACTGCTGGACGGCAAGGCGCACTCGGTGGACTCCTCCGACGCCGCGTTCCAGACCGCGGGCGCCCTGGCGCTGCGGGAGGCCGCCGCCGACGCGAAGATCCATCTGCTGGAGCCGGTGGCCGAGGTGAGCGTCCTGGTCGGCGACGACTACGTGGGCGCCGTGATGAGCGATCTGTCCGGGCGGCGCGGCCGGGTCCTGGGCACCGAGCAGACGCCGGGCGGACGCACCCTGATCCGGGCCGAGGTCCCGGAGATGGAGATCGGCCGGTACGCGGTGGACCTGCGGTCCCTGTCCCACGGCACCGCGCGCTTCAGCCGCCGGTACGCGCGGCACGAGCCGATGCCGCCGCAGGTCGCGGAGCGAGTCCGGGAGGAGGCGCGCGCCGGCGCGTAGGGGCCGGCGCGGTACGCGCCCGCCCGCCGGTGCGCACGCCGCCTGCGCGTGCGGGCGGGCCGGCCTCGGCCGCGTCACCGGGGCCCCGGCCCCGTCGGTGGGGGCTTCGGCTCCGTCGGTGGGCGGCTTCGGCCGTCCGCCGACGTACGGCGGTGCCTGCCGATACGCTGATGACCTGATCAACAGGTGTGCGGAGCACGGAAGTCGGGAAGGCCGCCCTGAACGGGTGCGGCTGCGTTGGGGGGCGGGATTGACCGTGGGCAACGGTTACGCGGACTTCTTCGGGCCACAGGTGCCGCGTACGGGAGACACTAGCCAGACGGCCACGTTCGCGCTGGCTTCCGCGGCCTACCGGGACAACCCGGTCGAGGACATCAAGAAGGCCGACAACGAGTGGCACCGGACGACCGTCAACCCCGGCCGGTCCTGGGCCACGCTCTTCAGGCCCAATCTCGGCGAGGCCTTCTCCCGCGCGGTGATCGACCGCATGCTGGGCAAGGACCGCAGTCCGCTCATCCAGTCGTTCGGCACCGAGCCGCAGGTGGTCGTCGAGCACTGTCTGGCCGCCCACCGCATCCGCAAGGAGCGGGACAGCCGGCTGACCTTGGTGATGGCGGTGTGCGGCCTGCTGTTCCTGCCCGGCATGCTGGCCTGGCTGCTGGTCTTCCAGATCCGCGCCTTCGTCGTCAAGTCGGACAACAAGCAGGCCGGTGCGCTGGCCACCGCCCTGCTGGTCGGGGTCGGCGCGCTGGCGGTGCTGTTCCTGGTCAAGCTGCCCTTCTCCGGATTCGGGGGCTGGTACGTGCGCGCCGCGGTCGTCGTGCCGGTGATCGGCTGGTTCTGGGCCAAGCGGATCTGCGAACGCACCGCCAGGGACATGCGGGAGCGCTGGGACAGCCTGCTGACCGGCAGCAGTGTCGGCGCCAAGGTGCCCGAGGCCGTGCCGAGCAACCCCAACGAGACCGCGGCCGAACAGCTGCGCCAGTCCCTGGCCCGGCTGGGCGCGGAGCAGCAGTCCAACTCGGTCTTCTACGCGGGCCCGAAGGGCATACTCGGCATGGGCACCCGCTGGGGCAGCTGGCAGCTCGCCGAGGATCTGGTGCCGGCCGACCCCGACCGGGAGATCCACCCGTTCCGCAGCTGGGACGTGGTCCGGTCCATCCATGACCAGCTGGCGCTGCTGGAGCGCGGCCCGCTGAACACCGGGGGCTTCCCCAAGCCGTCCATCCGGCACTGGATCGTCACCCCGATCGGCGAGAACGCCAAGGCGGTCTCCCGGCCCGAGGGCACCGACGTCGAGGCGTACCAGGTGAAGCCGCACGCGATACAGGACATCTGCAACAAGCAGCAGTTCGGCGCCGGTGACCGGCACTATCTGGGCGTGCAGTGGACGCTGTGGGACGGACAGCTGGTGATCACCATGCTGATCACGGTGACGGTGCTGCACTCCACCCTGCGGATCGAGGTCACCGGGCATGCGCTGGGGCCGGTGAACCCGCTGTTCACCGGCAAGTCCGAGGCGCCCTCCAAGCAGGTGGCCAAGTCGTTCAAGCCGTGGGAGACGCGCACGGTGATGCTGCCGCTGGTGACCACCCAGGAGGTGGTGCGGCTCGCCGTGCGCGCCCCGCTCACCTGGTACCCGCCGCTGCTGAAGTGGCTCGGCGGCACCATCGCGCTGCCCGAGCCGTTCGGGCTGCGGCATGCCTGGGCCGACCAGCCCTGGCGGCACCGCTTCATGACCGACGACGCGCTGCGGGCGGCCACACCGGTGCTGCGCGTGGTACATGCGGCGGCGCTGCGGGTGCTGAAGGAGAACGGGGCGGACACCGAGAAGTTCGGGACGCGGTCGGCGGTGCTCAGCGGGCAGGTGCAGGACGTCTCGCCGAAGAAGGCGGACGTCTACGACGCCTAGGGCCGGTGCCGGCGGTCAGGCCGCCGGCCACGCCTCCGCCAGCATCTTGCGGGTGTCGCCCAGGAGCTGCGGCAGCACCCTGGTGTGGCCGACGACCGGCATGAAGTTGGTGTCGCCGCCCCAGCGGGGGACGATGTGCTGGTGCAGGTGGGCGGCGATGCCCGCGCCGGCCACCGTGCCCTGGTTCATGCCGATGTTGAAGCCGTGGGCTCCGGAGGCGGCACGGAGCGCGGTCATCGCCTGCTTGGTCAGCTCGGCCAGCTCCACCGTCTCCGAATCGGTCAGATCGGTGTAGTCGGCGACGTGCCGGTAGGGCACGGTCATCAGGTGGCCGCCGGTGTACGGGTAGAGGTTGAGCACCGCGTACACCTGCTCGCCGCGCCGGACGACCAGCCCGTCCTCGTCGGACTTGGCCGGGATCGAGCAGAAGGGGCAGCCGTCGTCGGCACCGGGGCCGCTCGGCTTGTTCTCGCCCTGGATGTACGCCATCCGGTGGGGCGTCCACAGGCGCTGGAAGGCGTCCTGCGTGCCCACTCCCGACTGCTGCTCCGGCTCACTCGTCATGCGTGCAGCATATGGCGTCCCGCGGGGCCGACGGGAAAGGCCCCCGCGATCTCCCGGGGGCCTTTCCCGACAGCTGCCGACGGACGCCGGTGATGCCTGTGATGCCTGTGATGCCTGTGATGCCTGTGGATCAGACCTGTACCCGCTCCTCGACGACCTTCGCGATCTTGGCGATGGCCTCGTCGACGGGGATGCCGTTCTCCTGGGAGCCGTCGCGGTAGCGGAACGAGACGGCGCCGTTGGCCATGTCCTCGTCGCCCGCGATGACCATGAAGGGCACCTTGGCACGCTGGGCGTTGCGGATCTTCTTCTGCATGCGGTCCGAGGAGGAGTCGACCTCGACCCGCAGCCCCTGCTTCTTCGCCGCCGCGGCGAACTGCTCCAGGTACTCGACATGGGCGTCGCCCACCGGGATGCCGAGCGCCTGGACCGGGGCCAGCCAGGCCGGGAAGGCACCCGCGTAGTGCTCGAGGAGCACCGCGAAGAAGCGCTCGATCGAGCCGAACAGTGCACGGTGGATCATGACCGGGCGCTGCTTGGTGCCGTCCGCGCCGGTGTACTCCAGGTTGAAGCGCTCCGGCAGGTTGAAGTCGAGCTGGATCGTCGACATCTGCCAGGTCCGGCCGATGGCGTCCTTGGTCTGGACGGAGATCTTCGGGCCGTAGAAGGCGGCGCCGCCCGGGTCCGGGACCAGTGGCAGGCCCTGCTTCTCGGCGACCTGGGCCAGCGTCTCGGTGGCCTCCTCCCAGGCCTCGTCGGAGCCGACGAACTTCTCCGGGTCCTTGGTGGACAGCTCCAGGTAGAAGTCGGTGAGGCCGTAGTCGCGCAGCAGGTTGAGGACGAAGGTGAGGGTCTTGTCGAGCTCCTCGGACATCTGCTCGCGGGTGCAGTAGATGTGCGCGTCGTCCTGGGTGAAGCCGCGGGCACGGGTCAGGCCGTGCACGACGCCCGACTTCTCGTACCGGTACACGGTGCCGAACTCGAACATGCGCAGCGGCAGTTCGCGGTAGGACCGGCCGCGCGCGTCGAAGATCAGGTTGTGCATCGGGCAGTTCATGGGCTTGAGGTAGTAGTCCACGCCCTCGTCGAGCTGCATGGGGGGGTACATGCCGTCGGCGTACCAGTCCAGGTGGCCCGAGGTCTCGAAGAGCTTCCCCTTCGTCGCGTGCGGGGTGTAGACGAACTCATAGCCGGCCTCTTCGTGCTTGCGGCGCGAGTAGTCCTCCATGACCCGGCGGACGATGCCGCCCTTGGGGTGGAAGACGGCGAGGCCGGAGCCGATCTGCTCCGGGACGGAGAACAGGTCCAGCTCGTGGCCCAGCTTCCGGTGGTCGCGCTTCTCGGCCTCGGCGAGGAACTCCAGGTGGGCCTTGAGCTCGTCCTTGGTCGGCCAGGCGGTGCCGTAGATGCGCTGGAGCATCGGGTTCTTCTCGCTGCCGCGCCAGTAGGCGCCCGCGTTGCGCATCAGCTTGAACGCCGGGATGTTCCGGGTGGTGGGCAGGTGGGGACCGCGGCAGAGGTCCTTCCAGCACAGCTCGCCGGTCCTGGCGTCCAGGTTGTCGTAGATCGTCAGCTCGCCGGCGCCGACCTCGACGTCCGCGCCGTCGTCGTGGGAGGCGGCGCCCTTGAGGCCGATCAGCTCCAGCTTGTACGGCTCGTCGGCGAGCTCCTCGCGGGCCTCCTCGTCGCTGACGATCCGGCGGGAGAAGCGCTGGCCGCGCTTCTGGATCTCCTGCATCTTCTTCTCGATGGCCTTGAGGTCATCGGGATGGAAGGGCTGGGCGACGTCGAAGTCGTAGTAGAAGCCGTCCTTGACGGGCGGGCCGATGCCCAGCTTGGCCTCGGGGAACAGCTCCTGCACGGCCTGCGCCATGACGTGCGCGGTGGAGTGGCGCAGGATGTCGAGGCCGTCCGGGGAGGAGATCTCGACGCCTTCGACGGTCTCGCCGTCCCTGACCTCGTGAGCGAGGTCCTTCAGCTCGCCGGCCACGCGCGCGGCGATGATCGAGCGCTCGCCGGCGAAGAGCTCGGCGGCCGTAGTGCCCGTCGTCACCACGCGTTCTTCCCGCTCGGAATCGCGTTGGATGATCACACGGACGTCTGACACCGGTCTCTCCTGACTGAAGGTGGGGCTGCGGCGCCGTACCGGAGCGCACGCTTGCATGGGATCGTACCGACCCGGGGCCACCGACCGCGAAATCATTCCCCTGGTCCGCGCACCGCCGCGGTCGCCTCAGTCCCCTCCGCAGGCCTCCTCGAAGAAGTCGAGGTCCTCCTGGAGGGCCTTCACCAGCCGGTCCCGCTCGGCGTCGTCGACCTGCACGGGGATCACCGGCCCGGCACCGGTCAGCCGCCGGAAGCCGCCGCGGCTCTCCAGCCGTCCGTGCACCCGCACCGGCAGTCCCACGAGGTGGGCGTGGCCGGCGATGCGGTAGGCCTCCTCGTCCAGCGCGATCCGCACATGCGGGATCTCGGCCCCGGCCAGCACCCGCAGCCGTACGGTGCCCGCGCCGCGCGGGCCGGACCTGCGCAGCCGCACCACGGCGCCGGTGATCCGTACCGGCACCGAGGGCTCGGCCTGCAGGTAGCGGACGCCGGCCTCGCGCAGGGCGGGCAGGTCGCCGGGGGTGAACTCGACGGGTTCGGCCGGGGCGGCGCAGCCCGCCGGGATTCCGGCGGCCGGGGCCCACTCGACCGCGATCCGCGCCCCCTCGGTGCCCCGGACCAGGGAGACGAGGGCCTCGGTGAGCTCGTGGCTGACGCCCGACTCGACGGCGGAGTCGAAGGCGTCCATGCCGCCGGTGGCCCGCCGGTAGTCGACGGCCTCGCGGGTGGCGTGCAGTGCCTGGTGGAGGCGGACGGAGAGGGGGCGGCCGGGCGCGACGGGGACGAATGCGGTCAGGTGGCGGCCGCCGGGGGCGGGGCCGACCAGGACGTTCTCCAGGGACGCGGTGGCGGCGCGGCGGTGCCGGGCGCCGAAGTACCCGGCACGCGCGCGTGTGGCGAGTGCGGCGGCGAGCAGCACGGCGCGGGCGGCGGTGCGCATCCCTTCCTCCACGGTCCAGGTCGTGGTGTCCCCGGGTCCGGCCGGGACGTCGCGCGACCAGTGGATCTCGTCGCTGGGTACGGCCAGGGCCAGGAGGACCTCGCGGGCGGAGGGGGTGCCGCTGCGGGTGAGGGCGAGGAGGGCCTCGCCGAGCAGGTCGTCGCTGTCGGGGAAGGCCCGGGTCTCGGGGACCAGCAGGCTGGTGCCGCCGCGGCCGGGTCCGGGCGGGGTCCAGCGGCCGTAGCGTCCGGGGGCGCCGCCGCGGCGCTGCCAGCCGTGCCGGTGCAGCAGGGCGGCGAGCACGGCGGGATCGACGTCGGCGGGCTCGGGCGGCGGGCCGTCCCAGGGGGTGTCGGCAGGGTGCGGGCGGGCGGGCCGCAGGGGCTCGTCGGTCGGTCGGTGCGTCATGGTTTCCCTCCCGTCCCGACCCGCGTCATGATCTCGCAGAGCGCCCGGTCGTCGAAGATGCGTGAGGTCGGTATGCGCACGGTGGTGCGGCGGCGGCCGGTGACGGGGTGTCCGGCGAGGTTGGTCCAGTAGCAGCAGTGTCTGAGGTCGAGCCGGTCGTGGCCGGCCCGGAGCCACTGGTCCCGGGAGCGGGGGACGATCATCACCACGAGGATCTTGTGCACGGAGACGGGGGTGCGGGCGAGCTTGGCCAGGTGGTCGTTGTCGAGTGTGAAGGAGAAGGAGCGGCCGGGCGGGCTCGGCGGAATCTGGTAGGTGGCCTTGAGCTGCACCTTGATCGTGACCTCGTCGTCGACCGTGTGGCCGGGCGCGCTGTGGCTGACGTGCCAGTCGATGCCGTTGTCCGGGAAGGGCTGGGACAGTGAGCAGCCTGCCGCGGCGGCGACCGCGTGGAGATAGCCGACCTGCAGAGTCTCCATGCAGGCGGTGGTTGCGAGAGAGCCGCGAGCGGACGCCGTGCGCTCGGGCAGCAGCCCGCCCCGCTCGGGCTGCGCTATGGCCATGGCCAACAGCCTTCCAGAACTGGTGATTCCCCGCTCGTCCCGCTGAACTGCGCGGAACCGTACTCCTGTTGTGTCCTTCCGGCGTACGGCGCAAACAGCCCGGGTATCACCGGATCGGGCAGCGGACGGTACGTCGACTGCCGAGGGTGAACGAGGGGTTGTGGGACCATGACGTGCTGGTTCGAGGGGCCGTTGGCCGCTTTCGACACGGAGACCACGGGTGTCGATGTCGAGACCGACCGGATCGTGTCGGCCGCCGTCGTCGTGCAGGACGCCCCGGGCCTGAGGCCGCGGGTGAGCCGCTGGCTGGTGAACCCGGGTGTGCCGGTGCCCGAGGCGGCGACGGCGGTGCACGGGCTGACGGAGGAGCACCTGCAGCGCAACGGCCGCTGGCCGGCGCCGGTGATGTACGAGATAGCGGAGGCGCTGGCGGAGCAGGCCCGTGCGGGACGCCCGCTGGTGGTGATGAACGCGCCGTTCGACCTGACGCTGCTGGACCGCGAGTTGCGCAGGCACCGGGCCTCGTCGCTGAGCCGCCGGCTGGAGCGGACGCCGCTGTGCGTGCTGGATCCGCGGGTGCTCGACAAGCATCTGGACCGCTATCGCAAGGGCCGCCGCACCCTCACCGATCTGTGTGCGCACTACGGCGTCCCGCTGGACGACGCGCATGACGCGGCGGCGGACGCGCAGGCCGCTCTGGAGGTCGTACGGGCGGTGGGGCGGCGTTTCACGGGGCGGCTCGAGCGGCTGTCCGCCGCCGAGCTGCACACGCTGCAGGCGGTGTGGCACGCGGCCCAGGCGCGGGGGCTGCAGGCGTGGTTCGCGCTGAGCGGTACGGAGGAGGCGGTGGATCCGGCCTGGCCGCTGCGTCCGGATCAGCCGGCTGCGGCCGCGTGAGCGCCCCGGGCACCGCCGGTGCCCGGGGCACAAGGAAAACCGGTCCGTCGTAGGACGGACCGGTCTCTCCGGGTGGGCGATACTGGGTTCGAACCAGTGACCTCTTCGGTGTGAACGAAGCGCTCTCCCACTGAGCTAATCGCCCGGGAACGCACTGAACCATACAGGTCCCCGCGCGTTCGGTTCAAACCGCGTTCAGACGGTGGGCCAGTCCGCGCCGGCCCGCCCGCATCATCAGCGTGTGGTTGGCGCGGAAGAACGCCCGTCCGGGTACGGCCAGCCGCCGCAGCAGCGGCTTGCGGACGTCGACCTCCTGCTCGTAACGGGCGAGGCTGCCGGAGGCGTGCGGGGTGACGGTCCATCGGGCCCAGCCGTCGATGTCGCCGGACAGGGCGACCTCCAGCACCCCGGCGTCCGGGTCCCGGCGCCGCTCGCGCATCGTCGAGGTGAGGTCGTACGGCAGGAGGGAGCGGATCCGGATCAGCCCCGCGGTGTCGCCGAGCCGGGTGACCTCGCGCACCTGGGGCCACCAGCGGGGGTAGTCCTCGATGCGTTCCAGGGCCTCGTACACGGTGGGGACGGGCGCGGGCAGGACCCACAGGCTGAGGAAGCGGTAGTGGTTCCAGTCCATGGCGACAGTGTGCCCCGCCGCATACACGAAGACGGCCCGCCTCACCATCGGTGAGACGGGCCGTCCTGCGGTCCGGTGGGCGATACTGGGTTCGAACCAGTGACCTCTTCGGTGTGAACGAAGCGCTCTCCCACTGAGCTAATCGCCCGGGCGCAGGAAGAACATTACCCCATGTCAGGGGCGCTCATGACCATGGACCGGAGCAGCGGCGCCCGGTGCCCGGGCCGGCGGTCGACCGGCCCGGGACTCACTGGTCCTCGATCTTCCACGGCATGACGAATCCGAACTCCCACAGATAGAAACCGGCCAGCCCCCCGAAGATCACCAGGCCGACGGCCGTGAGGATCATGTTCCGGCGGCGCACCCGGGGGTCGAGGGCGCGATGGGCGGCCTCGGTGACCTTGCGCTTGGTCCAGCGCAGCACCAGCTGGGCCCAGACGAACTCGGTCGCCCAGATCGCCATGCCGCCGAAGATCACGACCCAGCCGGGGCCGGGCAGGGGCAGCATGATCACACCGGTCACGACGACCGCGAGACCGATGATGAAGACGCCCACCTGCCAGCTCAGGTGGAGCATGCGGCTGGCCTTGATGAATTCCGGCGCCCGGGAGCCGAGAGCCCGCTCGCCCTCCGCCTTGTCCGCCCTGGTGTGGTCCGACGCCACGGCCACCTCGCCCGGCTCGCTACTCCCCGTGTTCATACGGCCAAACCCTACCCGAGCCGATCGAGTCACCGGAATGGCCGCACCGACACAACGATCCCTCCGCCGGAAGAGTTACGTAAACACACGCAAAACACTCAGAGGGGTTTACAACGGCACCGTAGGTGGCATGTCGATTTCGCCGACGTGCGAATCCCCGAGCGCACACTGAGCGAAAGGCCCTGGCGCTTATGAACACCACGGTCAGCTGCGAGCTGCACCTGCGCCTCGTTGTGTCGAGCGAGTCCTCCCTGCCTGTCCCCGCAGGCCTGCGGTACGACACGGCCGACCCCTACGCCGTGCACGCCACCTTCCACACCGGAGCCGAGGAGACCGTCGAGTGGGTGTTCGCCCGCGACCTCCTCGCCGAGGGGCTCCATCGCCCCACCGGCACCGGCGACGTCCGCGTCTGGCCGTCGCGCAGCCACGGCCAGGGCGTCGTGTGCATCGCCCTGAGCTCCCCGGAGGGAGAGGCCCTGCTCGAGGCCCCGGCGCGGGCCCTGGAGTCCTTTCTGAAGCGGACCGACGCCGCCGTGCCCCCGGGCACGGAGCACCGGCACTTCGACCTCGATCAGGAGCTCTCGCACATCCTGGCGGAAAGCTAGGGCGAGGCCCCCTCAGCAGCCCGGCGCCGTCGACTCGGGGTGACGGCTCGGGCCCGGACAACCGCACAGTGCACACACGGCGCCGCCACCGCGGATCCCCGCGGCGGCGGCGCCGTGTGTGCGGTCCGGACGCGCCCACGGGGAACCGGTGGCCGGCGCCCGCCGTTGTACCTGCATCCGCCGTACCTGCATCCGCGCGGCTGCACCGGCTCCGCGCAGCGTGACCGGAACCGCCCGCCGGCTGGGGCGAGTGTGATCAGGACGGGTCCGGCGGCCGGAGGGAGCCACTACCATCGGCCAGCACCGGCGGACGCCCGCCGGGGGACACGGCCGAGGCCAGGGAGTGAAACGTGCTGATCACCCACGACACCCGGTGCGCGCTCGACGCCGTGGTCGATCTGGTGAACACCGCACCGGAGGACGGGACGACGCCGGACGGACTGCCGGACGTAGCCGCTCTCGAGAATTTCGTACGAAGCCACGACATCAGTGATGTCGGCACCCTCTCGGAGTTCGACCTGTCCGCGGTGCGCAAGATCCGCGGCCGGTTCGCCGCGGTCTTCGCGGCTGCCGACACCCGGGTCGCCGCCGGACTGATCAACGAACTCGTGGCCGCCGCGGGCACCACCCCCCGGCTCACCGACCACGACGGCTACGACCTGCACGTCCACTACTTCGCCCCGGGCGCCTCCATCGCCGACCACCTGGCCGCCGACTGCGGGATGGCCCTGGCGTTCTTCCTGGTCGCCGGGGAGCGGGAGCGGCTGCGGCGCTGCGAGGCCCCGGACTGCCGAAGGGCCTTCGTCGACCTCTCACGGAACCGCTCACGGCGGTACTGCGACAGCCGGACCTGCGGCAACCGGCTCCATGTGGCCGCCTACCGCGCGCGCCGCAAGGAGGCCGCGGGCTGACCCGGGCCACACGGCGCGGGCGACACCGGTCCGACGCGCCCCCGACGGGTGGCGCCGGGGAACGCGGGTACGGCTCACAGCAACAGCAGGTCGTGCAGGGAAGCCATGAGCAGCAGACACCCGATCACCGCAAGGAAGATCATCAGCGGTGGCTGGGAAAGGGCGAAGAGGCAGCCGCGCGGCTCGTCCTTCGGCGGCGCGGCATGACTCTCTGTCGTGTCCGGCTGCGTCGTGTCCAGCATCTCGCGGGCGATGATGGCGCAGTCCATGCCCTCGGCGCGATCAACACACCCGGAATTCCGCGGAGTTCGCCGTAACGGTGATCTTCGGTTCGGGTTGTGATCACTTCCGGACGCGGCCGGACCCACTGTGTCGTTTCATCCGGCACGGGACGGCGCACGTGACCGCGCGCTACGACTGCCGTCCCCGGGGGACAGCCGTCAGATGCCGTGCTTCTTCAGAATCGCCTCGATGTCGCTGAAGTCCTCGTCGCCGCCCTGCTTGCCCGCGGGCTTCGCGGCCGGGCGGGACTCGGACCGGGAGCCCAGGGAGGGCGCCGAGGCCGCGGGAGCCACCGCCTCGCCCTGCGCGGCGGCCCGCGCCTGCTTGCGCTCCTTGCGGGTGCCACCCCGACGGCGCTCCACACCGCGGGTGGTCATGAACAGCGCCCAGGAGGCGCCCAGCACCCCGAAGCCCGCCCAGGCCATGGGGCTGAAGGCGGTGTCGGCGAGCCAGTCGATGACACCCGTCATCACCAGGCCGAGGGGGATCAGCGAGTAGGCGGCGATGCGGGTCGCGGTGAGAAAACGCCTGCGGTACGCGGTGATCGCCGCGATGCCCAGGCCCGCCGCGGCCACGGCAGAGCAGATGGTCTCGGCAATCATCCGGTCCTCCAGGCTGGGCTCGCTCGGACAGAGGGGTACTTCGTCCCTTCCATCCTGCACCGTCCACACCCTCCGGGGCCATGCCGCGGGTGGAGATCAGGGACATCTCCGGGTCGGCTCCTCCCCAGGTCCCGGTGGTGCCGTACGGCAGCGGCCGGTGCGAGGGCCGTCTTGGGCCGCCCCGGCCGGGGCTGGGAGACTGGCCCCATGAGCGACTCCTCCCCCGCCCGTCCCACCGCGGTCCTCGACGTCTGGTGCGAGCTGCAGTGCACCGACTGCCGCACCGCCCTGGACGACCTCCGCGCCCTGCGTGCCCGCTACGGCGACCGGCTCGAGCTGCGGCTGCGGCACTTCCCGCTGGACAAGCACAAGCACGCCTTCGCCGCCGCACAGGCCGCGGAGGAGGCCGCCGCCCAGGGCCAGGGCTGGCCCTACGTGGAGGCGGTGCTCGGCCGGGTGGCGGAGCTGGACCGGGCCGGCGAGCGCATGCTGGTCGACACCGCGCGGGAACTCGGCCTGGACGCCGAGGAGTTCGACACGGCGCTGATCGACGGCCGGCACATCCTGATCGTCGACGCCGACCAGGCCGAGGGCAAGGCGATCGGCGTCACCGGTACGCCGACGTACGTCATCGGCGGGGAGCGGCTCGACGGCGGCAAGAGCCAGGAGGGGATCCGCGAGCGCATCGAGGAGATCGCGGACC
Organism: Streptomyces poriticola; assembly: GCF_036689765.1. NCBI lineage: Bacteria > Bacillati > Actinomycetota > Actinomycetes > Kitasatosporales > Streptomycetaceae > Streptomyces > Streptomyces poriticola. Next base: position 98,223 of record NZ_JBAGKH010000012.1, on the reverse strand, counting down.
GTCTGCTGGCGGCCCCCCGGGCGTAGCACCCGCCCCGCTCGTCCGGCCCGCCTACAGCAGCGGCTTGGCGAAGCTGAACCGGGTGGTCCGGAAGCCCAGGGAGTCGTACAGCCGCTCGGCCGGGGTGTTGCCCGCGAACACGTTGAGGCCGAGGGCGCGCAGGCCGGCGCCGATCGTCTGCTGCTCCGCCAGCAGCATCAGGGCCCGGCCGTGGCCCCGCCCCCGGTGGGCCGCGTCGACCTCGACGTCGTAGACACGGGCGAGCTCCGCGTACCGCGCCAGCCACAGCACGCCGACCCGGGTCCCCTCCTGCTCCAGGACGCTGAACAGCATGTTCTCGGTGTCCGCGCCCCGCGGCAGGAGGGTCTCGTGGTCGCGCCGGGCCTTGGCGTGCGCGTCGGCCCCGGACACCCCCTGGGCGATCCAGGTGCGCGCGTACTCTTCGGTCTCATGGACCCGCCAGGTCTCGAACTCGGCCGGTGTCATCGGACGCGCCCGGCTGCCCGCGGGCAGCGGCGCCGGGGTGTCACCGAGCCGTTTGCGCATGCCGCGGGCGCGCAGGACGTAGCCGAGCGCCCGTGCGAGGTGCAGCGCCGCCTCGGCGTCCGCGGGCAGGCTCACCTCGATCATGCGGCAGCCCCAGCCGCGGGCCACCTCCTCCGCGGCGAGCGCGGCCACGGTGGCCCGGCCGCGCCGCCGGTCGGGTTCGTCGATGCGCAGGCTCAGGATCCGCGCCGCGGAGTCACCGAAGACCGGCGAGGTACCGAGGTGTACCGCGCCGACGGGCCGGCTGTTCACACACACCTGGTAGCGGCGTGAACGCGTCCCGTCGGCCGCGCGCTGGAGCGGCTCGGTCGGCCGCAGGGTCGTGGTCATCACCCGGTTTCTACCCGGCGGCGGGCCCGGCGTCAGCCTGATTTCCGTGGGCGGCTCGGGATCCCGGCTGCGGTCAGGGGTCCTGGTCGTCCCCGGCGCGCTCCTCGAAGATCCGCATCGCCTTGGCCGTGACGGGCCCCGGGGCGCCGGGCAGATCGCGGTCGTCGACCCGGTGCACGGCCTGTACATCGCGCAGCGTGGAGGTGAGGAAGACCTCGTCGGCCCGCTGCAGCACGTCCAGCGGCAGGTCGGTCTCCCTGGCCCCCGCCCACTCCACGGCCAGGGCGCGGGTGATGCCCGCGAGACAGCCGGAGGCGAGCGGCGGGGTGTGGATCTCACCGTCCAGGACCACGAAGACGTTCGAGCCCGTGCCCTCGCACAGCTGCCCCACGGTGTTGCCGAACAGGGCCTCGGAGGCACCGTGTTCGTGGGCACGGGCGAGGGCGACGACGTTCTCGGCGTACGAGGTGGTCTTCAGGCCGGTCACCGCGCCGCGCTCGTTGCGGGTCCAGGGCACGGTGACCACGGCCGTGGTGTCGGGCCGGCGGGCGGTCTCGCCGAGGGCGACCACGAGCGTGGGGCCCTGGTCGCCCCGGTCGGAGCCGAGCGGGCCGTGTCCGCCGGTGTAGGTGATGCGGAGCCGGCCGAGCGGCATCGGATTGGCCCCGAGAACGGCGGTGCAGGCGCGGCGCACCTCGTCCTGGTCGGGATCGGGCAGTCCGAGCCCGCGGGCCGAGCGGGTGAGCCGGTCGAGATGCCGGGTCAGCGCGAAGGGCCTGCCGCCGACCGCCTTCACGGTCTCGAACACGCCGTCGCCCACGGTCAGCCCGTGGTCGAACACGGAGACCCGGGCGGCCTCGACCTCCTGAAGTCCGCCGTCGAGCCAGAGTTTCACCGAACGCCACCTCACCTGAATCACCGGGGACGGCCGGGGGTCCGGAGCGCGTCCCCCGTTCCGGCAGCGTACGCCTGCAGTCCCTCGCCGCTCACCTCGTACGCCCCCGACGCTACCGCGAGCAGCCGCGACGCCTTCAGTTCCGTCTCGCGCCACTCCCCCTCGGGGTCGGAGCCCCAGGTGATGCCGGCCCCGGTGCCGAACCGGAGCAGCGCGCCGGCCCCGTCCGTCCGGTCGATCCAGAACGTACGGATACCGACCGCGAGCTCCCCCACGCCGCGGTCGGCGTCGACCCAGCCGATGCCCCCGCAGTACGGCCCCCGGGGCGCCGTCTCCAGCGCGTCGATGATCCGCAGCGCGCTGGACTTGGGTGCGCCGGTGACCGAGCCGGGCGGGAAGGCGGCGTCGAGCAGCTCCGGCCAGCCGGCGTCGGCGCACAGTTCACCGCGCACGGTGGACACCAGGTGCACCAGCCCCGGGTGCTTCTCCACCGCACACAGGTCGGGCACGGTGACGCTGCCGGTGGCGCAGACCCGCCCGATGTCGTTGCGGACCAGGTCGACGATCATCACGTTCTCGGCGTAGTCCTTCTCCAGGAGGTCCGCCTCGGTGCGTCCGGTGCCCTTGATCGGCCCCGACTCGACGGTCCGCCCGGCACGGCGCAGAAACAGCTCCGGCGAGGCGGTGGCCGTCTCCACCCCGTGCGCCGGCAGCCGCACCGTTCCGGCGTACGGCGCCGGGTTGCCGCGCGCCAGCAGGGCGGTCAGGGCGTCCACGTCGGCACCGGACGGCACGGGCGCCGACAGCACCCGGCAGAGGTTGGCCTGGTAGACCTCCCCGGCCGCGATGTGCTCGCGGATGCGGCGTACGGCGGCGGTGTACTCCGCGCGGTCGAGCGAGGACGTCCAGTCACCGACGGCCGGTCCCCGCCACCGGCCCGGAACCGGCGCGGGTACCGGCTCCTCGCGCACGTCGGCGAAGCGGGCGCAGGTCAGCCGCCCTTCGAAGTCGGCGCACACGGCCCAGAAGCCGCGGGAGTCCAGGGCCGCGGGGTCGTCCGTGACGTCGCGGAGACCGGTGGCGAGCCGGTCGCCGAAACGGGCCAGAGGGGGGAGGTCATGCACGCCGTCGAGTCTATGACCGAAGTCTCGACGGGCGCTCGAACGCACCCCTCCGCACTCCCCGACCAGGTCGGCGGCGGGGCGCACCGCAGCACGCTGCACAAACGCGTTTTTGTACTGGCCCCGGAATCCGCTAGAGTTCAACACGTCGCCGGGCCGCGGGAGCGGACCGAAACGACAAGCGGACGTAGCTCAGTTGGTAGAGCGCAACCTTGCCAAGGTTGAGGTCGCGAGTTCGAGCCTCGTCGTCCGCTCGAAGGAACAGGGGTCTTCCCGGTCCCCTACACTCCTGGTGGAGTGGCCGAGAGGCGAGGCAACGGCCTGCAAAGCCGTCTACACGGGTTCAAATCCCGTCTCCACCTCCAAGGACGATTAGCTCAGCGGGAGAGCGCTTCCCTGACACGGAAGAGGTCACTGGTTCAATCCCAGTATCGTCCACTGGTCCGCAAGGATCTCCGCGCGATTAGCTCAGCGGGAGAGCGCTTCCCTGACACGGAAGAGGTCACTGGTTCAATCCCAGTATCGCGCACGCAGTGCCCGTGATCCGCTCCATACGGTGATCGTGGCCCCGAGGACGATTAGCTCAGCGGGAGAGCGCTTCCCTGACACGGAAGAGGTCACTGGTTCAATCCCAGTATCGTCCACACCCCGAAGCCCCCGGCCGTCTCACGACCGGGGGCTTCGCCATGCTCAGCTGGAGAAGAGCATCCGCCCGAACCCCTTGTTCTTGCGGTGGCCGTGGTGATGACCGTGACCGTGGTGCGGAGCACCCCAGGCCGGTGCCGCCGGTGCCGCGGGGTAGCCCTGCGGGGCGGGCGGAGGCGGCGGGGCGGCCTGGGACCACTGCGCCTCCAGACGGGTCAGGGCCTCCAGTTCGCCGTAGTCGAGGAAGATCCCGCGGCAGCCGCTGCACTGCTCGATCTGGACGCCGTTGCGGTTGTACGTGTGCATCGGTGCACGGCACTTGGGACACTGCATCGTCGGCTCAACTCCTCGCCGGTCGGTCCTGCTTCGCGTATCGCCGGGACAGACTCCGTCCGGCCGCGGTCCGGTTGCACCCTACTGGGCAGAACTTCCGCCGACCATGCGGGCGCAGGCGTCGACCAGTGCGTCCTCCACGTCGTCCAGCGGCCGGCCGGCCGCATGCGCCTTGGTGAGGGCACGTGCCGCGGTCTGCACAGTGAGGGCGCGGGCGGGGACGTCCAGGGCGGCCCAGGGGTCGCCGTTCCGCGGAACGGCCGGGCCGCCCGCGGCACGGTAGGCGGCCAGGAGACGCGCCCACGCGTCCGCCGGGAGCAGCCCGCAGGCGAACCAGGCGGCGGGGCGTGCGAGGTCCCAGGCCGGTGGGCCCGTGCCGAGGTCGTCCACGTCGATCAGCAGCCAGGGGCCGTCCTGAACGGGATGGCGTATGAGCTGGCCGAGGTGGAAGTCCCCGTGGCACAGGGCGCGGCGGCCCGGCGCCGCTGCCTCGCCGCGCGCCCAGGCGGGCAGTGCCGCCCAGGCACACAGCACGAGGGCGGTACCGGGATGCCGGGGGCCGGCGTCACGGAGCCGGGCGACTGCTGCGGCGGCCTTCGCGGGGCCGCGCATGGGCGGTACGGACTGCAGGGCGGAGGCAGGGGTGCTGTGCAGCCCCGCGAGGAGAGCCCCGGCGGCCTCCCAGGGGGCGGCGGCGGGGTCGTCCGGATCGACGGGGCTGCCGTACGGCCAGAAGGTCACGGGGCGGCCGTGCAGCGCGGCGGGCGTCGGGGTGAGCGGAGGGAGGAGGCCGGGGAGGTGCGCGGCGAGGGTGAGGCGGAGGGCCAGCTCGGTCGGGTCGGTGCCCGGGGCGTGAGCCTTGGCGACGGTGTCCGCGTGCCGGACGAGGGTCGCGTCGGGGCGGTCGGCGAGGGTGCCGGTGGCGCAGGGGCAGGCGGGCGGGGCGGTGGCGCGGGGGTGGGCGGTGGACTTGGCCTGGCGGGCGAGGGCGGGGAGGAGGCTCACGGGGTGAGAGTACGAGGGGGTCGCCGGGGCCCGGGGGTGCGGTTCCCCTCGACGACTGCGCGATGGGGTGACCGCGGCCGGGCGGATCCGCGCGCCGGGCGGGCCGCCGTCCCGGCGACGTGAGCGGCTGCGGTTGGGCGGGTAGCAGGAGTGGGTTGCGCGGCCCGGCGCCGCCCGCGCCGCCCCTGGGGTACCTCCCGGGCCGTCCAGGCGCTGGGGGGGAGGCACGACTGTCCGCGGAGGGGCGGGTTCTGCCGCCCGCGTGGGTGGGTCGGTGCAGCGCCACCATCGCCGGCGGTCGGGTGGAGTGGGACGACTGCCCGCGGATGGTGCGGCCGGACGGGCCCGAGGACGCGTACGGCGAGCAGGGGTCGGGCCGGGGGGTGGCCACCCGCAGCGGTTGGCGCGTCCACACCCCTCAGATCCCGACCCACCGATTCCGCGCCGTTCCGAGGACGGCCACCCCCCGGCCCGGCCCCGACCCACGACACACCCGCACCCCCACCCAACCCGCACAGGCCACCGCAGGCACAACGCGCACCCCCGACCACCCGCACAGGCCGCCGCAGGCATCGCACCCGCCACGAACCGCCGGAGGCACCCCGCACAGCAATGCCGGCGCAGCTCCCCAGCTGCGCCGGCATCTGTGCCGTCCGCCGCACCCCCGTCCCCACGGGGTTTCATGGGTGGATGTCCCCGCCCGGACCGCTCTTCCGGGCCTGGGGTCGCCGCTCAGCGCCCCAGCATCACACCCACGGACGACGCCTGTGTGGCCACTGTCTCCCATCCGTCGAAGACGACGAGGAGCAGGGCCGCCAGGGGAAGGGCCATCACCGTCGCCACCAGCGGGTGGCGACGGCCCTGCCTACGGACCGGCGTCCGCGATGCCGTCCCGGCCATGGTCCCTCTCCCGACCTTGCGTGTTTGTCCTTGTGGTTTGCAGCGGCGGGTGCCTGACCTCGGGGGACGAGTGCTGCACCCACCGCTTGACCTCAAATCTAGGCGTCCGGCTCCCCCGGGACGTCATGCCCTCGTACCGATTGCCGGGCCTCCCGGAGGATGAGCCGCCCGCCGCCGAGTACTCCCCTGGGTGGAGACGACCGCCCACGCCTCGGGGTCTTCCCGGAGGGGAGCCCGCGTGACTTCCCTCACTGCAGCAGTCCCGCGGCACACCCGCCACCGCCCGCGCCCGCCCCTCCCCCGGCCTCTCCCCGACCGGACCGCCCTCGCCCCCGGCCTCCCCGGCGAACGGCCCGTGATCGTTCCGCCCGTAACCAATCCCCCCCGCACGACGGCCGGTTGACGCAGCTCCCGACACCAACCCACCGAGCCCCGAGGCGCCCTGAGCCCCCTTCAACTTTCCTGTCCGCCCCGGACAATCGACCGGGCCGAGAGGGCGCGGCCTCTGCGCGCAGGCGCCCGGGGAAACGTAAGCTGTGGCACGTCACAGGGACCGGGCAGCGGGGATGAACATGGCGATGATGCGCCTGAGGCGCGAGGACCCGCGCGTCGTCGGCTCGTTCAGGCTTCACAGGCGGCTCGGCGCGGGCGGAATGGGCGTGGTCTACCTCGGCTCCGACAAGAAGGGGCAGCGAGTCGCGCTGAAGGTCATCCGGCCGGACCTGGCGGAGGACCAGGAGTTCCGCTCCCGCTTCGCCCGCGAGGTCTCGGCCGCCCGGCGGATCAGGGGCGGCTGCACCGCCCGGCTGGTGGCCGCGGACCTGGAGGCGGACCGTCCGTGGTTCGCCACCCAGTACGTCCCCGGCCCCTCCCTGCACGACAAGGTCGTCGACGAGGGCCCCCTCTCCGCGGCCGACGTCGCCGCCGTCGGTGCCGCCCTCTCCGAGGGCCTGGTCGCCGTGCACGAGGCCGGTGTGGTCCACCGCGACCTCAAGCCGTCGAACATCCTGCTCTCCCCCAAGGGCCCGCGGATCATCGACTTCGGCATCGCCTGGGCCACCGGCGCCTCGACCCTCACCCACGTCGGCACGGCGGTCGGCTCCCCCGGCTTCCTCGCACCCGAGCAGGTGCGGGGCGCGGCCGTCACCCCGGCCACGGACGTGTTCTCGCTCGGCGCCACCCTCGCCTACGCCTCGATGGGCGACTCACCCTTCGGGCACGGCAGTTCCGAGGTGATGCTGTACCGCGTGGTGCACGAGGAGGCTCAGCTGCACGGCGTCCCGGACGCACTCGCCCCGCTCGTACAGGCGTGCCTGGCGAAAGACCCGGAGGAACGGCCCAGCACGCTGCAGCTTTCCCTGCGACTGAAGGAGATCGCCGCCCGCGAGGCGCAGGGTCTCACCGACGTCCGCCCGCCCGCGCCCCGCACCGCGGAGACCGACCGGCCCGCGGCACGGCTGGCCGACACCTACCCCGAGACGTACCCGGACACCTATCCGGACCGAGCCCCGCGCCGTCCGAACGGCCGACGCGGCGCGCCCGGCACCCCCGTCCCGCGCACCCCCGTCCCGCCCCGCACGGGCGGTGCCGACGGCCGGGGCGCCCCCACCCGTAACACTCCCGCGCGCAACACCCCCACCCGGGACCCGGCCTCCTCCCGTACCGGCGGTGCCGGCTCCCGCCCCGGCGTGCGCCCGACGGCCCGTCCGACGCCCGCCTCCCCCCGCCGCACCGGCGGCAGCAGCACGGGCCGGAACACCCGCCCGGGCAGCGGCAACGGCGGCCGAGCCGCACCGCACCGCAGCGGCCCCGGCCGACCCGCACCGCGCCCGACGGGGACCGGGCGCCGGCCCGCGAACCCCCGCCTGCTGCGCCAGCGGCTGTTCGTGTTCGTCGTGGTGACGCTGCTCGTCGCGCTCGGCATCGCCCTGGCGCAGGGCTGCCAGGGCCCTGCCCATGGGCTGGGCGGAGGCCGCGCCGACGTACGAGCGGAGCAGCACCACCCGATGTCACACCACCCGGTTCAGCACACCCCTGAGCAGCACACCCCTGAGCAGTAGCCGAAACAGGCTCAGCCGCCGAAAGCGGCAGGGCTCCGGGAACCGGCGAAGCACCCGGAGCCGGGAACCGGCGACCGGAGCACCACCCGGCGGCTCATCCGGCCGAAAGACCGCTCACCCCGCAGGCCGCCCCGTGGCGACCGCGTAGAAGGCGACCGCCGCCGCCGCGCCGACGTTGAGCGAGTCGACCCCGTGGGTCATCGGGATGCGCACCCACTCGTCCGCGGCGACCAGGGCCTGCGTGGACAGCCCGTCGCCCTCGGCGCCGAGCATCAGGGCCACCCGGTCCATCCGGTGCGGGGCTGCCTCGTCGAGCGCCCGGGCCTTGGCGTCGGGGGTCAGGGCGAGCAGCGTGAACCCGGCCTCGCGGACCGTCTCCAGGCCCTTGGGCCAGGTGTCGAGCCGGGCGTACGGCACGGAGAAGACGGCGCCCATCGAGACCTTGACGCTGCGCCGGTAGAGCGGGTCGGCGCAGTCCGGGGAGAGCAGGACCGCGTCCATGCCGAGGGCGGCGGCGGACCGGAAGATCGCGCCGATGTTGGTGTGGTCGTTGACCGATTCCATCACCACCACGCGGCGGGCGGCCCGCAGCAGTTCGGCCGCGGTGGGCAGCGGCTTGCGCTGCATGGAGGCGAGCGCGCCGCGGTGCACGTGGTAGCCGGTGACCTGTTCGGCCAGTTCCGGGCTGACCGCGTACACGGGCGCGGGGAGTTCGTCGATGACGTCGCGCATGACGTCGACCCACTTGGCGGAGAGCAGCATCGAGCGCATCTCGTAGCCGGCGTCCTTGGCCCGCCGGATGACCTTCTCGCCCTCGGCGATGAAGAGTCCTTCGGCGGGCTCGCGCTTGCGGCGCAGTTCGACGTCGGTCAGGCCCGTGTAGTCGTGCAGGCGCGGGTCGTCGGGGTCCTCGACGGTGATGAGATCGGCCACAGGGTGATACTGCCTTGTCCCGGGATCGGTGCCAACGGTTCGGATCGGTCAGTGTTACCGGGGGTTACGCGTAGCCGCCGGGCCCACCCCGACCACGTTCCCGACGACGATCACGGCCGGCGGCCTGACCTCCTCGGCCACGACCGTCCCGGCGACCGTCGCCAGCGTCGCGTCGACCCGGCGCTGGGCGGCGGTGGTGCCCTCCTGGACGAGGGCGACCGGGGTGTCGGGGGACTTGCCGTGCGCGACGAGGGTCTCGGCGATCTGCCCGATCTTGTCGACGCCCATGAGGATCACGAGCGTGCCGGTGAGCCCGGCCAGCGACGGCCAGTCGACCAGCGAACGCTCGTCGTCGGGGGCGACATGCCCGCTGACCACGGTGAACTCATGGGCGACCCCGCGGTGGGTCACCGGGATCCCGGCGGCACCCGGCACCGAGATCGAGCTGGAGATGCCGGGCACCACCGTGCACGGGATGCCGGCCTCGGCGAGCGCCTGCGCCTCCTCCATGCCGCGGCCGAAGACGAAGGGGTCGCCGCCCTTGAGCCGGACCACCGACCTGCCCTGCCTGGCGTGCTCGATCAGGGCGTTGTTGATGGCCTCCTGGGCCATGAACCGGCCGTAGGGAATCTTCGCCGCGTCGATCACCTCGACGTGCGGCGGCAGCTCGGCGAGCAGGTCACGGGGGCCGAGGCGGTCTGCGATGACCACGTCGGCCTCGGCCAGCAGCCGACGCCCGCGGACGGTGATCAGGTCAGGGTCGCCGGGGCCGCCGCCGACCAGGGCGACTCCCGGGGTGCGGGTGCGGTGGTGCGGGGCGACCAGGGTTCCGTCGCGCAGGCCCTCGACGACGGCGTCCCGGACGGCCGCGGTGTGGCGGGGGTCGCGACCGCGGGCGTCCGTCGTGAGGACGGCGACCGTGACGCCCTCGCTGTGGCCGGTCGCCGGGGTCCACGCGGTGGCCTGATCCGCGTCGTCGGAGCGGACGCACCACACCCGGTGCCGTTCGGCCTCGGCGGAGGCGGCCTGGTTGGCCCCCGCGTCGTCGGTGGCGATCAGCGCGTACCAGGCGTCGGCGAGGTCGCCGTCGGCGTACCTGCGCCGCTCCCAGGTGATCTCGCCCGTGTCGGCCATGGCCTCGACCGAGGGGGTCGCCTCGGGAGACACCAGGAGGACGTCCGCGCCGGCCGCGATGAGGGCCGGGAGGCGGCGCTGGGCGACCTGGCCGCCGCCGAGGACGACCACTCGGCGGCCGGCGAGGCGGAGGCCTACGGGGTAGGCGGGGTGTTCGGCCATGAGGGTGCGGCTCCTGGTCCGGGCGGGGCGGGCGGCGGGGCGCTGCGGCGCTGGAGCGGCCCTGACGTGCGGATTTTACGAGACGGGTTCAGCGTACGGCGGAGGCGGGGCGGCTGCGACGGTTCGCCCCCGCCGCGGTCGCCCCCGTCCTCGCTCCCCCGGGCGCTACTTCTCGGTGACGCCCGCCGAGTCGAACGTGGCCACCTCGTGCATGGCCCGTGCCGTGCTCTGCACCATGGGCAGGGCCAGCAGCGCGCCGGTGCCTTCGCCGAGCCGCAGGTCGAGGTCGACCAGCGGGCGCAGGCCCAGCTTGTTGAGCGCGGCGACATGGCCGGGTTCCGCGCTGCGGTGGCCGGCGATGCACGCGGCCAGGACCTCGGGTGCGATGGCGCGGGCGACCAGCGCCGCCGCGCCGGCGCTGACGCCGTCCAGGATCACCGGCGTACGCAGCGAGGAGCCGCCGAGCAGCAGACCGACCATGGCCGCGTGTTCGAAGCCGCCGAGCGCGGCGAGGACGCCGATGGGGTCGGCGGGGTCGGGCTGGTGCAGCTCGATCGCGCGGCGCACGACCTCGGTCTTGCGGGCCAGGGTCTCGTCGTTGATGCCGGTGCCGCGGCCGGTGACCTCGGCGGGGTCGGCGCCGGTGAAGACGGAGATCAGCGCGGCGGAAGCGGTGGTGTTGGCGATGCCCATCTCCCCGGTGAGCAGCGCCTTGTTCCCGGCGGCGACCAGATCGCGGGCGGTCTCGATGCCGACCTCGATGGCCTGCTTGGCCTCCTCGCGGGTCATCGCGGGACCGGTGGTCATGTCGGACGTGCCGGCCCGGATCTTGCGGGGCAGCAGGCCGGGGGTGGCGGGCAGGTCGGTGGCGACTCCGACGTCCACGACGCAGACCTCGGCGCCGACCTGGCCGGCGAAGGCGTTGCAGACCGCTCCCCCGCCCAGGAAGTTGGCCACCATCTGGCCGGTGACCTCCTGGGGCCAGGGGGTGACGCCCTGGGCGTGCACACCGTGGTCACCGGCGAAGATGGCGACGGCAGCGGGTTCGGGGACCGGCGGCGGACACTGCCGGGAGAGGCCGGACAGCTGGGCCGAGATGATCTCCAGCATGCCGAGCGCGCCGGCCGGCTTGGTCATGCGCTTCTGCCGCTCCCAGGCCTCGCCGAGCGCCTTGGCGTCCAGCGGGCGGATCTGGGCGACGGTCTCGGCGAGCAGGTCGTGCGGGTCCTCGCCGGGCAGGGCGCGGCGGCCGTACGTCTCCTCGTGCACCACCCAGGAGAGCGGGCGCCGCTTGGACCAGCCGGCCTGCATCAGCTCGGGCTCGTCCGGGAACTCGTCGACGTACCCGACGCACAGGTAGGCGACGACCTCGAGGTGCTCGGGCAGGTCGAGGGCGCGCACCATCTCGCGCTCGTCGAAGAAGCTGACCCAGCCGACGCCGAGGCCCTCGGCGCGGGCGGCGAGCCACAGGTTCTCGACGGCGAGCGCGGAGGAGTAGGGCGCCATCTGCGGCTGGGTGTGCCGGCCGAGGGTGTGCCGGCCGCCGCGGGTGGGGTCGGCGGTGACGACGATGTTAACCGGGGTGTCGAGAATGGCCTCGATCTTCAGTTCCTTGAACTGCTTGGCCCGGCCCTTCGGCAGCGACTTGGCGTAGGCCTCGCGCTGGCGCATGGCGAGTTCGTGCATGGCGCGCCGGGTGTCGGCGGAGCGGATGACGACGAAGTCCCAGGGCTGCGAGTGCCCGACGGACGGAGCGGTGTGGGCGGCCTCCAGGACGCGGAGCAGCACCTCGTGCGGGATGGGGTCGCTGCGGAAGCCGTTGCGGATGTCGCGCCGTTCCCGCATGACCTTCAGGACGGCCTCGCGCTCGGCCTCGTCGTAGGCGGGCGCGGCGGGCCCCGGGTCACCCGGGGCCCTCGGGTCGCCGGCGTCGCCGGGGTCGCCGGGGTCGCTCAACTCGCGGACGTCGGAGGCGTCCTGGACCTGCGGGGCCTGCTGCTCGTGCGGGCCGGACTCGGCTTCCCGGCCCCCGGGCCCCTGCCGGCCCTCGTGGTCCGGCCGGCCCTGCCGGCCCTCCGGCAGTTCCTGCTGGTGGTCCCGCTCGTGGTCCCGCCGTTCCTGCTGGGGGTTCTGCTGCTCGTGCGGGTGCTCCTGGCCGGCGGCGGCCCGGGTGTCGAGGTCGTCCGCGCGCTGCACGGGTTCGGGGTCCGGCTCCGGGACGGCCTCGCGGGGACCCGGAACCACCGTGGCCGGGTCCTCCGGAACCGGGTCCTGGGCGGCGGGCTCCGCCGCCGGCGGCAGGGTGATCGGCTGCGGAGGCGTCGGCGCCAGGTGCGGGGTGGTGGGCACCTGGCCCTCGACCGGGACGAACCGGCCGAGGGTCCCGTCGGGCTGCAGCGGATCCGCCGGGACGGGGTCCACCACGGACTGGGGGCCCTGGGCGGGCTGCGCCTCCGGCTGCCCGGCGGCTGCCTCCTCGGCGACGGCCGGATCGGGCGCGGGAACGGCCTCGGGGGCAGGGCCGGGAAGGGGGGCCGGGGCCTCCTCGGCACCGTCCTCGGTGGCCCGGACGGGCTCGGGCGTCGCAGCGGGTGCACCGACCGGCTCGGGCTCGAACGCCTCGGTGACGACGGCAGGCGGCGCTGGAGCCTCCGGTGCCACCGCCTCCGGCATCGCGGGGCCCTCGGCGTCCTCCGGCGCCTCTGGAGCCTCCGCGGACTCCTGGGCCTCCGCGGGCTCCGGGGCAGCGGGGACGTCCGGAGCGACCGGCTCCGCCACGGCCTCGGCGGTCTCCGGCCCGGCATCGTCCGCGGGCAACGGCGCGCCGGCGCCTTCCCCGGCCGGCCGCGCATCCTCCGACGTGGCGGAGTCGGCGGAGATCCCGGACTCCACCGCATCGACAGGGGCCACCGGGCCGGCGGAGCCCGCGGGATCTCCCGCGGCGTCCACGGCATCCGCACCGCTCCCGGCGCCCTCGGCGTTCTCGGAGCCGTCCGTGGCGAGGGCCGCACCGCCGTCCCGCGGTGTCCCGCCCGTCGCCGCGACCGCTTCCGTGGCCACGCGGGCGACGACGGCCTGGGCCGCGCCCGCGGACTCGGCGGTGGTGTCCGGTGTCGGGACAACCGTTTCGGCAGCCGCTGCCCCGCCGCCGATCCGGCCCTGTTCCCGAGCCTGTTCCTGTTCCTGTTCCCGTTCCCGAGCATGCTCATGGTCCCGGACCTGGACAGGCTCCTGGGTAGGGACCTGCTCCTGCGCCGTGGCCTGCGCGCCCCAGGGTGCCGCTCCCTGCGGGGGCATGGCGGCGGTCTGCGGCACGTCGAGGTACTCGGGACCGGGTGCCGGGACCGGAGCGGGAGCCGGGGCGGGCGTGGGCGCCTGGCGCATCGGGGCGTCGGCCGGGCCGCGGTCGGCGAGGGAGCGGACCGGGCTCGCGGACGCGTCGGGGATCGGCGGGCCGAGGTGCAGCGGCCGGCGCGGCGGGGCGACCTGGGCGGGGTCCGGGGCCGGCGGGCGGACGCCACCGAGGTCGACGGAGCCGCTGTCCCGGCCGGAGACCTCGTGGGCATCCGGCCGCTGCAAGGTCTCGACGACCGGTTCGGGCACGGGTGGGGCGACCTCGTTGCCCCAGGCGCCCTGGGCTCCGGGCAGCAGCAGGAGGTCGTCGTCCTCGGCGGTGGACTCGGAGAGGTAGGCGTACGCGTCGGGCGCGGGGGCGCCCGGCTGCTCCGCCGTGCCTGCGTTCTCCGGCAGTCCCTCGCCCGGGACCTGGCCGGTGTCGGTCATGCGTACCCCTCGCCCATCGGTTAGTGCTTCTACGACCAGCTCACCCGGAACGGCGCACCGACCGCCCCGCAGTGAAGAACGAGCGTGCGTGCCCAGCGGCACGAACGACCCGCCGGAAAAGGCGACAAAGCCATTGAGTGGCATTCTGGCGGTCGTTCGCCCGCCACGACAGCTCGATCCGCGACGGTCCGCTGTGGACTGCGCCACTTTGCGTGTCCTCAGGTTCTGCCGTACCACACCCGGCCCGAAACGGGTGGGTTTCCTTGGACATTGGCCGACGAACGGCCGGGTGCCCGGGTGCGGTACAACGATCGGCCAGCCTACCGCGCGCGGTACGACAAACGGATCACGGGGCGCGGTCCGGCAGTGCCCCGCTGAGCAGGAACGCGACGCTCCGATCCGTCTCCGTCCACTCCCGGGTGTCGAGGCCGACGGACTGGAGCAGGGCGCACTCGACCCGGTATCCGTGCTCGGTCAGGTCCCGGCCGACGATCTCGGCCCCGTCGCGGGTGGCGGCGTGCGCGACGATGCGCCGGGGGCGTCGGTCGGCGACCGCGGAGACCACCGCCGCTCCGCCGCCGCCGACCCTGACGACGTCGGGCTCGGGGAGGTTCTCCAGGACGTGCGGTGCGGTGCCGTGCACGACCTGGAGCTGCACCCCGTGGCGGCGGGCGGAGGCCGTGGTGCGGGCGCAGGCGTCCGGGTCCCGGTCGACGGCGATGACGGCGGCGCCGGCGCGGGCGGCCTCGGTGGCGAAGGCGCCGCTGCCGCAGCCGATGTCCCACACGAGGTCGCCGGTGCGCGGTCCGAGCCGGGCGAGTTGGGCGGCGCGGAGCAGGTCCGTCTCGCCCTCGCCCAGGCCGCCGCCGTAGGCCTCGGCCGGCAGTACCCAGCCGCGCGGTCCGGCGGCGGGGTCGCGGCCGGCGATCCAGCCGCCGCCCTCGCCGGGGCCGCCCCGCCCGGCGGGGCCGCCGACGACGATGACGACGTTGGGGTCGCGCCAGGTGTGGTCGGCGGCGTTCTCGGAGGTGACGACGGTCACCTGCTCGCGTGCGGTGCCGAGTTCCTCGCAGATGACGAAGGTGCGGTGGACGCCCTCCAGCAGCAGGCCCAGTTCGGCGGGTCCGGCGCCCGGGGCGGTGAGCACGGCGACCTTGGGGTGGGCGCGGCAGACGTTCACCGCACGGCGCAGGGTGCGGGGGTGGGCGACCACCACGTGCGCGTCGTCCCAGGGCATGCCGGCGCGGGCGAAGGCGGCGGCGACGGAGGAGACGGCCGGCACGACCTCGACCTCCAGGCCGTACTCGGGTGCGCGCAGGGTGCGGACGACGCCGAAGAAGCCGGGATCGCCGTCGGCGAGCACCACGGCGGTGCCGCGGTGCCCGGCGATGCGCCGGGCGGCGAGGGCGACGCTGCCGAGGCGGATACGTTCGGCACCGGCCGGCACCTCGGGCAACGCCAGGTGGTGGCCGGCGCCCGCCACCAGCGTGGCGGCACCGAGGGCGGAGCGTGCCGCGGCCGTCAGCGGCGAACCGTCCCAGCCGATCACCGTGACCCGGTCGGCCATCGTTGTCAGTCTCCAGGGTCTTCGCAGGTCGTTACGGGCGCGGGCGACGGGGGGCCGCGCGCGGCGGCTCCGTGAGGGTACCCGGTGCGGCCCGGCCGGGCTGCGGGGGTCCCGCGGGTCCGGTCAGTTCCAGTCGGTGAAGGTGGTGAAGGTGGTGAAGCCGGCGTCGGCCGGCTGCTCGCCGGCGCCCTCGAGGTCCTCCGGCAGGAGGCTCCAGACGATGAAGTCGGTACGGACGTCGGTCCAGCTGCCGTCGTCGGTGCGGACGTGCGCTATACAGGCGTTGCGCAGGACGCCCTCGCTGATGCAGCCGATCTTCTGGGCGACCTGCTGGGAGGCGGTGTTGCCGGCGGCGGTGCGCAGTTCGATGCGCTCGAACTTCTGGTCGCGGAAGAGCCAGTGGGCGGTGGCGAGGGCGGCCTCGGAGGCATAGCCCTCGCCGCGGGCCCAGGGGGCGACGATGTACGCCAGTTCGGCCGACCGGACGTGCCAGTTGGTCCGGGTGAGCCGGACGACGCCGACCAGGCGCTGGGTGAGGAACTCGGTGACGGCGAGGTCGAGTCCGCCGCCCGCGGTGCGTTCGGCGGGGGCGTCCTCGGTGATCCAGGTGCGGGCGGCCTGTTCGGTGAAGGGCTGGGGGGTGTCGGTCCAGGCGGCGACCTGCTCGTCGTTCATCATGGCGGCGAGGGCGGGGACGTCGTCCTCGTCGAGGGGACGCAGCACCAACCGCTCCGTGCTGATGGAGATGCTGGGGAAGGTGCTCGTCATCGCCGCTCCGTAACCGTCGATAGCCGTCGACGGCCGAGTCCGCCGACACCGTTGGGTCCTGCTGAACTGCCCAGCATGCAGTATGAAAGCACCGAACCGCACCACGGGGTCCGCACGGCGCGGTGCGGACCCCGTGGGCGGCCGGCGGGGCCGGATCAGAAGGAGGCGACCACGGAACCGGCGTACTTGTCCTCGATGAACTTCTTCACCTCGTCGGAGGTGAGCAGCTCGGCGAGCTTCTTCACACGCGGGTCGTCCTCGCGGCCCTCCTTCACGGCGAGGAGGTTGCTGTTCGGGTTGCCCTTGGCGGATTCCAGGACCAGGGCGTCCTCGGACGGCTCGAGGTCGGCCTCGATGGCGTAGTTGCCGTTGACGACCGCGGCGTCCACGTCGTTCAGGGCGCGCGGCGTGGTGGCCGCCTCCAGCTCCCTGAACCTGAGGTCCTTCGGGTTGCCGGTGATGTCCGCCGGGGTGGCCGCGGTGCCGACGCCGTCCTTGAGGGTGATGAGCCCGTTGGCGGCGAGCAGCTGCAGGGCGCGGCCCTCGTTGACGGTGTCGTTGGGGACGGCGACGGTCGCACCGCTCTTCAGGTCGTCAACCTTCTCCACCGTGTTCGAGTACAGGCCGAGCGGCTCCAGGTGCACGTCGACGACGGACACGATGTGGGTGCCGTTCTTCTTGTTGAAGTCGTCGAGGTACGGCTTGGTCTGGAAGAAGTTGGCACCCACGGAGCCGTCCTCGGTCGCCGTGTTCGGCGTGACGTAGTCCGTGAACTCCTTGACCTCCAGGTCGAGGCCGGCCTCCCGGGCCAGGTTGTCCTTGACGAAGGTGAGGATCTCCGCGTGCGGCACGGGGCTCGCGGCGACGATCAGCGGGCCGGAGCTGTCGGAGGCGGTGTCCTGGTCCGCGCCGCAGGCGGTGAGCCCGAGGGTGAGGGCTCCGGCGACGAGGGCGACGGTGGTGATCTTGGCGGTGTTACGCACGAAAAGTGCCTTTCCTGATGGGTGGTGCGACCCCGTCTCGGGTACGACGGGGAGTTCGGAGAGTCAGGCGGTCTTGCTCGCGCCGCGGCGGTGCAGGGAGCGGGCGGCAAGGTCGCCGGCGAACTGGACGAGGGAGATGACGACCGCGAGGATCGCGACCGTGACCCACATCAGGCCGGACTCGAAGCGCTGGTAGCCGTAGCGGACGGCGAGGTCGCCGAGGCCGCCGCCGCCGACGGTGCCGGCCATGGCCGAGTAGCCGATGAGGGCGATGACCGTGGTGGTGGTGGAGGCGAGCAGGGACGGCAGGGCCTCGGGGACGAGGACCTTGCGGACGATGGTCCAGGTGCTCCCGCCCATCGACTGGACGGCCTCCACGAGCCCGTGGTCCACCTCGCGGACCGCGGTCTCGACCAGCCGGGCGAAGAACGGGATGCCGCCGATGGCGAGCGGCACGATCGCGGCCGTGCTGCCGATGGTGGTCCCGGTGATCCAGCGGGTGAAGCCCATCAGGGCGACCATCAGGATGATGAACGGCATCGAGCGGCCGACGTTCACGATCTGCCCGAGCACCTTGTTCGTCAGGGTGTTCTGCAGCAGGCCGCCCTTGTCGGAGAGGACGAGCAGGACGCCGACGGGGAGACCGGCGACGACGGCGATCAGGGTGGACCAGCCGACCATGACCAGCGTCTCCTGACAGGCCTGGGTCAGCAGGGGCTGCATCTCGGACCAGGTCACCGGGCACCTTCCTTCGCCGGGACGGGCCCGGTCGCCACGGGTCCGGCCGGTACGGGCTCGGCGCTCACCACGTCGATCTGCAGGCCCTGTTCCCGCAGGAAGCCGATGGGCACGACGTTCTCCTCGTAGCGGCCGGGCAGTTCGATGCGCATCCGGCCGACCTGGAGGCCGCCGACGGTGTCGATGGCGGCGCCGAGGATCGATATGTCGACGTTGTAGGTTCGGGCCAGCTGCGAGATGACCGGCCGGGTGGCGGCCTCGCCGTGGAAGGTGACGTCGAGGACGGTCCGGTCCTCGGCGGAGGCGTCGCCGCCGACCGGGAACAGCGCGGCGGCCAGTTCGGAGCCGGGGGTGGCCAGCAGGTCGGCCACGGTGCCGGACTCGACGATGCGGCCCTTCTCCATGAGGGCGGCCGAGTCGCAGACGCTCTTGACGACGTCCATCTCGTGGGTGATGAGCAGGACGGTCAGGCCGAGCTGCCGGTTCAGGTCGCGCAGCAGCTGGAGGATGGAACGGGTGGTCTCCGGGTCGAGGGCGCTGGTGGCCTCGTCGGAGAGCAGCACCTCGGGGTCGCCGGCCAGGGCGCGGGCGATCCCGACGCGCTGCTTCTGGCCGCCGGAGAGCTGGGCGGGGTGGGCGGCGGCCTGGTCGGCGAGGCCGACCAGGTCGAGCAGCTCCAGGGCCTTGCGGGAGCGTTCCTTCCCGGTCCAGCCGAGGATCTCCAGGGGGAGTTCGACGTTGTCCCGCACGGTCCGGGAGGACAGCAGATTGAAGTGCTGGAAGACCATGCCGATACGGCTGCGCGCCCGCCGCAGCTCCCTGGTGGCGCGAGGACCGCGGCCGGCAAGCGCGGTGAGGTCCTGGCCGGCCACGGTGACCGTGCCGGAGGTGGGGCGCTCCAGGAGGTTGATGCAGCGGATGAGCGAGGACTTGCCGGCGCCGGACTGGCCGATGACGCCGTACACCTCGCCTTCGCGGACGTGCAGGTCGACACCGTCGAGGGCGGTGACCTCACGGCCGCGCGAGCGGTAGACCTTGCTCAGGCCCGTGGTGGTGATCACGTGGGTTTCCGTCACTGTCGAGTGCCGGGCGCGGGTGTGCCCGGCACGGGTGTTTTCGGTCAGGGACGCGGCACGGTTCTCGCGGTGGCGGTGGAACCGGGGAGAAGCGTGTGCGCGGGGCGGGGGCTCAGTCGCGTGCGCGGGGCGCGGCGGCGGACATGAGCGGGCTCTCGCTTCGGGGCGCGAGGCTCAGACGATGGTGCAGGGGCCCTCTAGCAGGCGCACATTCGACGCATACAGCAACGAGCACCGGGCGTCATGGTCGCCTCGGTCGCAGGGGTGCGGTCGCTCGTCGTGGTCATGCGATCAGTAAAGCAGACGTGTACCTCTGACCGGACATCACTGTCCGGATGATGGACACCCGCGGCCACGGAGTGGACGCGCAGCGCCCGGTGCACCGGGAACCGGACGGCCCGTCACGCGGCCCGCCGGCCCGCTGATGACCGGCGGCAGAGCCGCCGGGCGGCCCGGCCACCCGGTGGCCGGCGCGGGGAGCAGCGGGACGCGCGGCGGGGCGGGCTGTGGCCGACGCCACGGTGGCGCGGGGCTGCCCGGGGCCGCCGCCGACGCGCCGGCCCGGCCGTAATAGGCTCGCCGGCATGCTTGACGTGCTGACGCTGGCGACCGGTGTCGCCGCGCTGCTGCTCGCCGCGTGGTGCGGCTGGGCCGCCTACCGTGACCAGCCGACCAAGGACTGGCACTTCGCCGGCATGGCCGTGGTCACCCTGCTGGCGCTCGTCCAGCTGGTGGTCGGAGTCGTGCAGCTGGCGCGCGGACAGGAGCCGGCGCAGGGCACGACGATCTTCGTGGCGTATCTGCTGGGCGCCTTCGCCTGTGTCCCGGCGGCCGGTCTGATGTCGCTGGCCGAGCGCACCCGCTGGGGATCCGTGACGGTGGCCGCCGGCGGCTTCGTCCTCGCCGTCCTCCAGGTGCGGCTGTACGACATCTGGGGAGGCTGAGATGGGCGCGTCCGAGGGGAACGGGGCGGCCGCGACGCAGCGGACACCGGGCCGGGAGCGGCTGATCGGCGGGCCCGGGATCGTACTGGTGTGGCTGTACGGCGTGATGGTGGTCGGCGCGGTGTCGCGGTCGGCGTACCAGATCGCGACCGAGTTCGGCCGGGCGCCGCTCGCGTACACCCTGTCGGCGCTCGCGGGACTGGTCTACGGGTTCATCACCTACACGCTGGTGCGCGGCGGGGAGCGGGCCCGCAGGGCGGCGCTGGTGTGCTGCGCCGCCGAGCTGGTGGGCGTGCTGACCGTCGGCACCTGGACCCTGGTGGATCCGTCGGCCTTCCCGGACGCGACCGTGTGGTCGGACTACGGGATGGGATACCTCTTCATTCCGGTGCTGCTGCCGCTGACGGCGCTGTACTGGCTGCGGCGGGCGCGTGGCGCGTGACGGGCGCCGGGACCGCCCGTCACGCCGTGGCCGCGTACGTCCCCGCGCTCTTCTCCAGGACGATCATCGGGACGCCGTCCGCGCCCCGGGCGGTGCCCACGGTCTCGTAGCCGACCCGCCGGTACAGGCGCAGGCCGCTCTCGCTGCGGTGGCCGGTGTGCAGCCGGAACCGGGTGGCACCGCGCTCGTCGGCGAGGGCCGACTCGGCGGCGCGCAGCAGACGCGCGCCGATACCGTGCCCCTGGAGGCGGGGGTGGACGCAGAGCTTGCCGATGGCCGCCGCGCCGTCCTCGGTCACCCGGCCGCGCACCGAGCCGACGACCTCCTCGCCGAGCCGGGCGACGAAGACACAGTCCTCGGCGACCTCCTCGCGCACGGAGTCGAGGGTCTGGACGAGCGGGTCGATGCGGTAGTTGCCGTACAGCGCCGCCTCGCTCTGGAAGCAGAGGTACTGCAGCCGGAAGATCTGCTCGGCATCCTGGTCGGCCGCCGCCGAGATGGTCACGCTCATGCCCATGTGCGCATGCCTCCCGCTCATCTGATCACCTGTGGTCCCTCACTCCTATCCCCGCCGTCAGCGGGCCGCAACCTCCGGTGCAAGCAATCGCCGCAGACATCCCAGACATCGGGAGCGTTCCGGCCCAAGACTCCCTTGTGAGATACCCAACTCCCCCGCGATCTCCCGGTATGTCAGGTCCTTCGGCGACAGCAGCGCCTCGATCAGCCGGGGGCAGCGGCCGGGCAGCCGGCGCACCGCCTCGCGCAGGGCGCGGTGGCGGGCGGCGGCGAGGGCGAGCTGCTCGGGTCCGTGGTCGGCGGCGTCGGCGGGTTCGGTCTCGTACGGACGCTCCAGCCGGCTGGTGCGGCGGGTGCGGCGGGCCTCACTGCGGACGGCGCGGCGCAGCCAGCGGTGCGGGTCGTGGGGAGGGCCGTCGGCCTGCAGGCGTTCCAGGAGGCGGAGCCAGACCGCCTGTTCCAGATCGCCGGGCTCGGCCCCGGACGCGTAGCCCTCCGCGGAGGCCTCGGCGGTGAGCAGCGGGCGCAGGGTGGTGACCAGGTCGTGCGTCATATGCAGAGCGACGCGGCCGCCCGGGCGGCGGTTGCCCCGGACGGCCGAAGGTCACCCCAACCGGGGCCTGGTGCTCAGCGGTTGACGAACTCCTCGCGGGCCAGCAGCCCGGTGTCCGGGTGGTCGGTGAAGACGCCGTCGATGCCGGTGGCGAAGTAGGTGCGGTAGGCGCCGAAGACGTCCCCGTAGGCGTCGGGGTCGGTGCCCCTG
This sequence comes from Streptomyces poriticola, assembly GCF_036689765.1. NCBI lineage: Bacteria > Bacillati > Actinomycetota > Actinomycetes > Kitasatosporales > Streptomycetaceae > Streptomyces > Streptomyces poriticola. Next base: position 76,579 of record NZ_JBAGKH010000012.1, on the reverse strand, counting down.
CGGAAGTCGGCCGGAAGGAAGGGGTTCTCGTTGCGCATCGTGTAGGGGTGCAGGATCAGGCCCGCGCGGTGGGCGTCGCGGACCAGGGTGGTCGGCTCGGTGAGCCGGCCGGCCGTGTCACGCGGGATGACCAGGTCCAGGGTCGGGCCGATGCCCTGGGCGTAGGAGGCGATCTCGCGCAGGCCCTCCGGCGTGATCAGATCGGCCACGGTGCGCGGGTCGCCGGTCTCGACGAAGTCCCAGGGGCGGCTGTCCGCGGTCCACAGCAGGACCACCAGCGGGTTGCGGACCAGCCGGTTCAGGCGCTGGATACAGGTCGGCTCGAAGGACTGCAGGATCACCGGCGAGTTCCGGCGGTCCCGGCCGTGGCGGCGCAGCGCCCGGGCGACCCGTTCCTCCAGACCGAGGCCGAGGCCGCGGAAGTAGCTGGGGTGCTTCAGCTCGGGGTAGATCCACACCTGCTTGCGGCGCCTGCGGCTCTCCTCGTGCTGCCAGCGCAGGACCTCCTCGAAGGTGGGGATCTCCCAGCGGCCGTCGTAGAGGGTGTTGTGCGGACGGTTGGCGGGGATCCGCTCGGTGGCGCGGAGGGTCTTCAGCTCGGCGAGGGTGAAGTCCTCGGTGAACCAGCCGGTGACGGAGATGCCGTCGAGCACCTTGGTGCGCCTGCGGTCGGCGAACTCGGGGTGCTCGGCGACATCCGTGGTGCCGCCGATCTCCGGCTCGTGCCGGCAGACCAGGTGGCCGTCCCTGGTGGGCACCAGGTCGCCGGCCTCGATGATGTCGGCGCCCATGTCGAGGGCGAGCCGGTAGGCGGCGAGGGTGTGCTCGGGGCGGTAGCCGCTGGCGCCCCGGTGGCCGATGATCGTGGGCACCGGCAGGTCGTCCAGGCCACCGTGGCCGTGACCGTGCCGGGCGCCGGCCGCGTGCGCCGTGCCGGACAGGCCGAGTGCGGCGCCGCCCGCGCCGAGCACCGCGGCACCGAGCAGCGCCCGCCGTCCGGTCCCGCCCGTCCGCTCGTCCGTCTCCCGCGTTCCCATGTGTGCCCTCCCGGTCGGCTGGTCGATGCGGGCCGATCGTAGGGGCGCGTACATGACGTACGCGAGACAGCGCGCGGAACGCGCCGGTGACTGGGGATGTCGTACGGGCGTGTGGGGCCGAACGGCTGACGGGGCGTCGGTTCCGGAACGCCGCGGCCGGGTACCCGTCCGGCGGCCCCGCCCGCGGTGCGCCGACGAGCGACGAACGGGTGCGGCACGCCGCACGTCACGGCGGCGGGCGCGGTGTGCCTCACATCGTTCCGGGCGTGTTTCCGGCGCGCGGCGTGCCGCCACCGCAGGTGAACACGCGTCAACATCCGGTAAGACCCGGGTGACCCGACGTGCGCCGCCCCGGCCGCCACGAGTAATGTCCTCACCTGCACAGACTCATACCCGACCACGGAGGGCCCGGTGTCCCGCTTCGCGCTCATCAAGGCAGTGCTCGGTCCGATCATGCGCCTGATGTTCCGTCCACGGGTGGAGGGTGCGGAGCACATCCCGGGCGACGGCCCGGTGATCCTGGCCGGCAACCACCTCACCTTCATCGACTCGATCGTCCTGCCGCTGGTCACCAGGCGGCAGGTGTTCTTCATCGGCAAGGACGAGTACGTCACCGGCAAGGGCCTCAAGGGCCGGCTGATGGCCTGGTTCTTCACCGGGGTCGGCATGATCCCGGTCGACCGTGACGGGGCGAACGGCGGTGTCGCGGCACTGATGACCGGTCGCCGGGTCCTGGAGGAGGGCAGGATCTTCGGCATCTACCCCGAGGGCACCCGGTCCCCCGACGGCCGCCTCTACCGCGGTCGCACCGGTATCGCCCGGCTCACCCTGATGACCGGCGCACCCGTCGTGCCGTTCGCGATGATCGGCACCGACAAGCTCCAGCCGGGCGGCGCGGGCCTGCCCCGGCCGGGCCGGGTCACGGTGCGGTTCGGCGAGGCGATGGAGTTCTCCCGGTACGAGGGCATGGACCGCGACCGGTATGTGCTGCGGGCGGTCACCGACTCCGTGATGACCGAGGTGATGCGGCTGTCCGGGCAGGAGTACGTGGACATGTACGCCACGAAGGCGAAGAAGGCCGCCTGAGCGCTCCGCTGGAAGTGCCGCGCTGTGCCGTCGCTCGTCCGCGGCGCCGTCGTGGCCGGTCGCGCCGTTCCCCGCGGCCCTTCAGCGCTGCCGAACCGCGGCGGACTTCGCCCGACTGCTCAGGGCGGACGGGGCAGACGAACGGCCGGTGACCGCGGGCCGGGACCCGGCGGTCACCGGGCGGGTCACCCGTGCTCCACGTCCTCCAGGCGCTGTCCGCGCAGCAGGAACCAGGCCGCGACGGCGGCGGCCAGCAGTACCGCCGCGCCGACGCCCGCGGCGAGGGTCAGACCGTCGACGAACGACTGCCGGGCGGCGTCCAGCATCGCCGAGGCCGTGTCGGCGGGCAGCCGGGCGGCGGCCTCCACGGCACCACCGAGCGACTCGTGCGCCTCGGCCGGGGTGCCGGCGGGGCCGGCGAAGTCCCGGTAGACGCCGGTCACGATGGAGCCGAGCAGGGCGATACCGAGGGCGGCGCCGAGTTCGTACGCCGTCTCGGAGACCGCGGAGGCGGCGCCCGCCTGCTCCTTGGGCACGCTGGAGAGGATCACGTCGGCGGTGACGGTGAAGGAGAAGCCGGCGCCGACGCCGACGACCAGCAGGGACGCGCCGAGCAGCGGATAGCCGGTGGACTGGCCGATGACGGTCAGCGCGGCCAGCGCCAGGCCGACGGCCGCCAGACCGCCGGAGACCACGGCCCGGACCGAGAACCGCCGGGCAGCCCGGCCGGCGATCAGACCGGCCGCCACCGCGCCGATCGCGGCGGGCAGCTCGGCGAGGCCGGCCTCCAGTGGCCGCCTGCCCTGCACCAGCTGCAGGTACTGGGAGAGGAAGAACACCAGGCCGGACAGGCCCAGGATGGTCAGCAGGTCGGCCAGGACGGCACCGCTGAAGCCGCGGCTGCGGAACAGCCGCATGTCCAGCAGCGGGACCGGCAGGGTGAGCTGGCGACGGACGAACCCGTACAGGGCGCCGGCACCGAGCAGGCCGGCGGCGAGGGTGGTCCACGCGAATCCGTGCGCCGCGGCTTCCTTGATCCCGTACACCACGCCGACCATGCCGACGAGTGACAGCATGACGCTGGCCAGGTCCCAGGGGCCGGGGTTCGGGTTGCGGGACTCCGGCAGGAGCTTGGCACCGACGACGACCAGGACGGCCATCACGGGCAGGTTGATCAGAAAGACCGATCCCCACCAGAAGTGCTCCAGCAGGAAGCCGCCCGCGATCGGGCCGACGGCCGTGCCGGCGGAGGCGGTGGCGCCCCAGATTCCGACGGCGAGGCTGCGCTCGCGGGGATCGTGGAAGAGGTTGCGGATCAGCGCCAGGGTGGCCGGCATCAGGGTGGCACCGGCGACGCCGAGCAGCGCGCGGGCCACGATCATCAGCTCGGGCGTGGTCGCGTAGGCGTTGAGCACGGACACCGCGCCGAACGCGGTGGCGCCGATCAGCAGGATCCGCTTGCGGCCGATGCGGTCGCCGAGGCTGCCCATGGAGACGAGCAGACCGGCGATGACGAAGGAGTAGACGTCGCCGATCCACAGCAGCTGGGTGCCCGACGGAGCCAGGTCCTCGCTGATGTAGGGGGTCGCGAGACCGAGGACGGTCGCGTCGACGGCCACCAGCAGCACGGCCAGGACGAGCACGGACAGCGCCAGCCAGCGTCCGGGGCGCTTCACCACCGTCTCGTCGGTGCCGGCCGGCCGCAGGGTGCTGGTCATGATTCCTCTCTCCGGATCGCGCCGCCGAGCAGCAGCTCGACGATCATGTGGGTGAAGTCGTTCCGGGCCACGCGGCCCTCCGCCACGGCCCAGGCGCCCGAGGCCAGCAGGCCGTACAGCGCCTCGGTGAGCCAGACCGGGGTGAGGTCGAGCCGGAACTCGCCGTCCTCCTGGCCGCGGCGGAACAGCGCGGCCAGCCGGGCGTCCAGGCGGGCCCAGCCGTCGTTCTGCTCCTCGCCCTCGAACAGCTGGTTCTCGCTGTAGAGGAAGGCCAGCAGTCCGGCGGAGGGTTCGATCTCCCGGACCAGCCGGCGCACCGCCTCGGCGGCCGGACCCTCGTCGGGGCGGGCCGCGGCGAGGGCCGCCTCGCACTCGGCGAGACCGAGCGCCTCCAGCGCTCTGACGAGCGCGTCGCGCCCGGCGAAGTGCCGGTGCAGGGTGGCCCGGCTGATCCCGGCGGCCCGGGCGACCTCGTCCATGGTCGCGGTGGATTTTCGGGTCAGCAGGGCGGCGGCGGTGCGCAGTACGTGGTCACGGTCGACAGCCATGAGACGACCATACCCCATATGAGACATGATTGTCTCACGCTGGGCATGGGCGGCTCATTCCCGCAGATGGTGCCGGATGGTTCTCAGTGCCAGGGCAGCTGCCCCCGCCGCTCCCAGTACTCGGCGGGGTCCTCGACCAGTTCGGCGAGCCCGGCGAGCTGGTGGTCGTCGAGATCGACGACTGCGGCGTGCAGATTGGAGCCGAGCTGGGTGACGGTCGCGGCACCGGAGAGGACCACACCGGCCCAGGGCTGGCGCAGGATCAGCGCCAGGGCGACCGCGTCGCAGCCGAGGGTGGTCTCCTCGGCCACCGCCCTCAGGGCCGCCGGTGCGTTCGGCTCGGCCAGCCGCCCGTTGGCCATGCCCTCCTTGACGATCACCGTGAGCCCGGCGGCGTGCGCCTCCGCGAGCGCCGGTCCGGCCGAGGTCTCCAGCGCGTTGTAGGTCGACTGGACGGTACGGAAGAGGGGCTCGCCGTCGACGGTCACCGCCAGGGCGGCGCGGACGGCGTCGGCCTGGGCGGGGCCACTGGTCGAGAAGCCGACGGTGACGCCCCGGGCGGCGGCCTCGGCGAGCCGGGCGTGCAGGTCCTTGTCGGTGAGCGCCGGACTGTCCGGGGTCACCGAGTGGATCTGGTACAGGTCGAGCCGGTCGCCGAGCAGGGCGTCGGTCTCGGCGCGCTGGCGTTCGTAGGTGGCGAGGCCGTGGTCCTTGACCTCGTGCTGCTCGGCGTCGGCGGACCAGTCGGCGGTGTAGGTGTAGCCCCACTTGCTGCCGACGACCACGTCGGCGACGTCGGGGCGGGACTTCAGCCAGTCCGCGAGGAACTCCTCCGACCGGCCGTAGGAGCGGGCGACGTCGAAGTAGCGCACGCCCTGCGCGTAGGCGGCGTCGAGCAGGTCGTGGGTGCGCTCGCGCAGCGCCTCCACGCTGCGCTCGGCCGGGAGGTCCCGCGCCCGGCCGAGGTTGATGTAGCCGGGGCGTCCCACGGCGGCGAGCCCCAGGCCGATGTGGCAGGTCGGGGTCGTCGCGGTGGCCAGGCGGGCGAAGGGCATCGCGGGCTCCGTTCGGTCGGCTCCTGAAACCGGCTGACGACCAACTTACCCACGACGCCCCCGGGTCACTTCTTCGCGGTCGCCCACTCGTGCTGGGCCGCCACGTCCACCCTGACCTCGGCGAGCTGGACGGCGACCGCGCTCGGCGCCGTACCGCCCCGGCCGCTGCGGGAGGCGAGGGCGCCGGGGACGTTCAGCACGCCGCGCACCTCCGGGGTCAGCCGGGCGGAGATCTTCGCGAACTGCTCGTCGGTGAGTTCGCCCAGCTCCTTGCCCTCGGCCTCGGCGACCTTGACGCACTCGCCCGCCACCTCGTGCGCGACCCGGAAGGGCACGCCCTGCCGGACCAGCCACTCGGCGATGTCGGTGGCGAGCGAGAACCCGGCCGGGGCCAGCTCCTCCATCCGTTCGCGGTGCACGGTGAGGGTGGCCGTCATACCGGTGAAGGCCGGGAGCAGGATCTCCAGCTGGTCGATGGAGTCGAACACCGGCTCCTTGTCCTCCTGCAGATCGCGGTTGTACGCCAGCGGGAGCGCCTTGAGGGTCGCCATCAGGCCGGTCAGGTTGCCGATCAGCCGGCCGGACTTGCCGCGGGCCAGCTCGGCGATGTCCGGGTTCTTCTTCTGCGGCATGATCGACGAGCCGGTGGAGAACGCGTCGTGCAGGGTCACGAAGGAGAACTCCTTCGTGTTCCAGATGATGATCTCCTCGGCGATCCGGGAGACGTTCACCCCGATCATCGCGGTGACGAAGGCGAACTCCGCGGCGAAGTCCCGGGAGGCGGTGCCGTCGATGGAGTTGCCGGAGCTGCCGTGCTCGAAGCCGAGGTCGCGGGCGACGGCCTCCGGGTCCAGGCCGAGCGAGGACCCGGCCAGGGCGCCCGAACCGTAGGGCGACACGGCGGTCCGCTCGTCCCACTGACGCAGCCGCTCGGCGTCCCGGGACAGCGCCTGGACATGGGCCAGGACATGGTGGGCGAAGAGCACCGGCTGTGCGTGCTGGAGATGGGTGCGGCCGGGCATGGCCACGTCCGGGTGGGCCTCGGCGAGGCCGATCAGCGCGTCCTGGAGGTCGGCGATCAGCCCGCCGATGATCCGGGCATGGTCCCGCAGATACATCCGGAAGAGGGTGGCCACCTGGTCGTTCCTCGACCGCCCGGCGCGCAGCTTGCCGCCGAGGTCGGGGCCGAGCCGCTCCAGCAGACCGCGCTCGAGGGCGGTGTGCACGTCCTCGTCGGCGACGGTGCCGGTGAAGTCACCCGATGCCACGTCCGCCTCGAGCCGGTCCAGCCCGGCGAGCATCCGGGTCAGCTCGTCCGGTGTCAGCAGCCCGGCCTTGTGCAGCACGCGCGCGTGCGCCCGCGAACCGGCGATGTCGTAGGGCGCGAGCCGCCAGTCGAAGTGGACGGAGGCGGACAGCTTCGCCAGGGCCTCGGCGGGGCCGTCGGCGAACCGGCCGCCCCAGAGCCGGACGTCACCGCTGTTGCTGCTCACTTGCGTTGCTCCTCAGAGGGGTTCCGGATGTGCCGCCGCCTCCCCACCCGCGGGTGGGGAGGCGGCGGCCAGGCTACTGCGTACGGAGGGTTGCCGGAGGGTTACGCCAGGTCCCGCTTGGCGGCGATCTTCGACGACAGGCTGTAGATGTCGATGAAGCCCTTGGCCGCGGACTGGTCGAAGGTGTCGCCGGTGTCGTACGTGGCGAGGTTGAAGTCGTACAGCGACTGCTCGGAGCGCCGGCCGGTGACGACCGCCCGGCCGCCGTGCAGGGTCATCCGGACGTCGCCGCTCACGTGCTGGTTGGCCTCGTCCACGAAGCCGTCCAGGGCGCGCTTGAGCGGGGAGAACCACAGGCCGTCGTAGACCAGCTCGCTCCAGCGCTGCTCGACGCCCCGCTTGTAGCGGGCGAGCTCGCGCTCGACGGTGACGTTCTCCAGCTCCTGGTGGGCGGTGATCAGGGCGATCGCGCCGGGGGCCTCGTAGACCTCGCGGGACTTGATGCCGACCAGGCGGTCCTCGACCATGTCGATGCGGCCGATGCCCTGGGCGCCGGCCCGCTCGTTGAGCTGCTGGATCGCCTGGAGCACGGTGACGGGCTTGCCGTCGATCGCGACCGGGACGCCCTCCTTGAAGGTGACGACCACCTCGTCGGGCTCCCGGGCGACGGCCGGGTTCTGGGTGTACTCGTAGATGTCCTCGATCGGGGCGTTCCAGATGTCCTCCAGGAAGCCGGTCTCGATGGCCCGGCCGAAGACGTTCTGGTCGATGGAGTACGGGGACTTCTTGGTGGTCGCGATCGGCAGGCCCTTGTCCTCGCAGAAGGCGATGGCCTTGTCGCGTGTCATGGCGTAGTCGCGGACCGGGGCGATGCACTTCAGGTCGGGGGCGAGGGCGACGATGCCGGCCTCGAAGCGGACCTGGTCGTTGCCCTTGCCGGTGCAGCCGTGGGCGACGGTGGTGGCGCCGTGCTTCTGGGCGGCGGCGACCAGGTGCTTGACGATCGTCGGCCGCGACAGCGCGGAGACCAGCGGGTAGCGGTCCATGTAGAGGGCGTTGGCCTTGATCGCCGGGAGGCAGTACTCCTCGGCGAACTCGTCCTTGGCGTCCGCGACCTCGGCCTCGACGGCACCGCAGGCGAGCGCGCGCTTGCGGATGACGTCCAGGTCCTCGCCGCCCTGGCCGACGTCCACGGCAACGGCGATGACCTCGGCGCCCGTCTCCTCGGCGATCCAGCCGATGGCGACGGAGGTGTCCAGACCGCCGGAGTAGGCGAGTACGACGCGCTCGGTCACGGGTTTCTCCTTACAGTGCAATCGCTGACATGCATGAGTATGCAGAACTCCGCATGATTCGTCAATCCGGGTCGGGCAGGACAGGGTGAGCGGCGAGAACTCCGGGACGGAACTGATGCGCGTCGGCCATAATCGTTAGACATGGGAAAGACTTATGAGCGCATAGACGGCCGGCTCCGCTCCTTCATCGAGGAGCAGCCCCTGTTCTTCACCGCCACGGCTCCGCTGGCCGCCGACGGCACGGTCAACCTCTCCCCCAAGGGCCTGAAGGGCACCCTCGCCGTCCTCGACGAACACACCGTCGCCTACCTCGACTTCGCCGGCTCCAACGCCGAGACCATCGCGCACCTGCGGGAGAACGGCCGGATCACCCTGATGTGGTGCGCCTTCCAGGGCCCGCCGAACATCGTCCGGGTGCACGGCCGCGGCGAGCCCGTCTTCCGCGACGACCCCCGCTTCCCCGGACTCCTCGCCCGCTTCCCGGACGTCGACCCGGGCAACCACGGGCTGCGCGCCGTCATCGTCGTGACGGCCGAACTCGTCCGGGACACCTGCGGCTACGCCGTGCCCTTCATGGCCTACGAGGAGGACCGCGACCTGCACGCCAAGCGCTTCGCCCGGGAGGACGACGCCTCCCTCGACGCCTACTTCACCAAGAAGGAGCACATCGCGACCAGCCTGGACGGACTACCCGGGCTGCCGCTCCCGCTGCCGCCGTCTACGGTCTGAGCCATGCGCCCCGGTGTCGTCGCCCTCGTGTCCGCCTCCCTCCTCGTGCTCGGCGCCGCGCCCGCCGAGCACCGGCCGCGCGGGCCGCTGCCGGCCCGGATGGCGGACACCGGCGGCGGCACCCAGCTGATCACCGCCGTCGCCCGGCACACCGGCTCCACCACCGGCACGGTCGCCTGGTGGCACCGGGAGCGCGGCCGGTGGGTGCAGGCCGGTTCCGCACCTGCCCGCTTCGGTGTCAACGGACTCGTCGACGGGACGAAGCGCAAGCAGGGCACCTCCACCACCCCCACCGGGCTCTACGACCTGCCGTACGCCTTCGGCACCGAACCGGCGCCGCCCGGGACGGCCTACCCCTACCGGCCGGTGCACGAGGACTCCTGGTGGTGCCAGGACAACGCCTCCCGGTCCTACAACCGGTGGACCGAGCCGCGCCCCGCGGACTGCGCCGCGGCGGAGTCCGAGCACCTCGTCACCTACCGGCCGCAGTACACCCACGCCCTGGTCATCGGCTTCAACTACGACCGTCCGGTGCGCGGGCGCGGCGCGGGCATCTTCCTCCATGTCAACGGGCGCGGGGCGACGGCCGGGTGTGTGTCGGTGCGGGCGGACGTGATGCGCCGCATCCTCGCCTGGGCGGATCCGGCCGCGGCACCCCACATCGCGATCGGTACCAGGGGCGGCGCGACCGCGATCACCCGCTACTGAGCACGCGCCACCGAACACCCGCCGCCGGGCACCCGCCCGCGCTGAACACTCCGCGGGCACGGCACGTATCTGTGGGCCAAGGGTCCTGTCCACGGAGGAATCGTGACCACCACGCTCGCCGGCGGCCGTGCCGCCCGACGCCAGACGATGCGCCGCATCCGGCCACGACGCTCTCCGGCCGTCCCTCTGCTGCTCGCCGTGTGGGCGGGCGCGGCGGGCGTGTTGTGGCTGTGGTGGCGCAACACGCCCGCCATCTCCGACGACACCGGCCGGATCCTGAACGCGGGGCGGATCACCGGTCTGCTCGCCGGCTATCTGATGGCGCTGGTGGTGCTGCAGATGGCCCGGGTGCCCGCGCTGGAGCGGCGGGTGGGCTCGGACCGGGTCGCCCGCTGGCACGCGATGACCGGCCGCTACACGCTCTTCCTGATGCTGGCGCACATCTTCCTGATCATGTGGGGGTACGCCCTGCAGTCGGGCAGGGGCCTCGGCGACATCGTCACGCAGACCGTCGACTCCATCAACCAGCTGCCGGACATGGGCAAGGCCGCCATCGGCTCCGGCCTGCTGGTGGTGATCGGACTGCTCTCGGCCGGCCCGGTGCGCCGCCGGATCCCCTACGACGCCTGGTACCACGTGCATCTGCTGACCTACGTGGCGGTGTTCCTGACGTTCTGGCACCAGCTCACCACCGGGAACGACTTCGCCGTCGAGCCCGTGGCCAAGACCGTCTGGTACGTCCTGTACGGCTCGGTCACCGCGCTCGTGTTCTGGTACCGGATCCTCACCCCGCTGCGGCTGAACCTGCGGCACCGGCTGCGGGTCGAGGCGGTCATCGAGGAGACACCCGGCATCGTGTCGGTGCTGATCGGCGGGCGCAGACTGCACCGGATGGGGGCGGAGGCCGGGCAGTTCTTCCGGTGGCGGTTCCTGGCGCCGGGGATGCGGTTCAGCTCCCACCCGTACTCGCTGTCGGCGGCGCCGCGGCCGGACATGCTGCGGATCACCGTGAAGGCCATCGGCGACCACAGCACCCGGCTGCGCGAACTGGAGCCCGGCACCCGGGTGTGGGCGGAGGGCCCCTACGGGGCGCTGACCGCGCAGCGCCGCAGCCGCGGCAAGGTGCTGCTGGTGGCGGGCGGGGTCGGCATCACCCCGATGCGGGCGCTGTTCGAGACGCTGCCCGGCGCGGCCGGTGACATCACCCTGCTCTACCGGGCCAACAGCACCCAGGACCTGGCCCTGTGGACCGAACTCGCCGCGATCGCCGACGAACGCGGGGCCCGGCTGATGTACGCGGTGAACAGCCCCGACGGGGAGCGCCCGGACATCTCGGCCGAGACCCTGGGCCGCAAGATCCCGGACATCGACCGGCACGACGTGTTCCTGTGCGGGCCGCCCGGTTTCGCGCAGTCGGTCTACGAGTCACTGCGCGGCGCGGGCGTACCGGCCCGCCGCATCCATCACGAGTCGTTCGCGATGTGAGCGAGAGTCAGGAGCTGAAGGGAAGATGAGGAAGAGCCATCCCATCCGGCGGGCCGTGCTCGCGGGCGCCGCGACGGTGTCCGGGGTCGTGCTGCTGCTGTCGCTGAAGCCGGCCTCCGACCCGGGCTCCGCCGCCGCGGGTGGCGCGGCACCGCCGGTGGCGGCCCAGTCGCCGCAGGGCGGCCGGGGCGACGCCACCGGTACGGTCGTCGGCGACGTGGCCGACACCCAGTACGGGCCCGTCCAGGTCCGGCTGACGGTGGACGGCGGCCGGATCACCGGCGCGGAGGCGGTCCAGGCACCCAAGGGCGGCCAGTCCGACCGCATCACCGCCGACGCCGTCCCCAAGCTCAACCAGGCCGCCGTCGCCGCGGGCGGCGCCGACATCGACACCGTCTCCGGCGCCACCTACACCAGCAACGGGTACCGGCAGTCGCTGCAGTCCGCGCTGGACAAGGCGGCGGCGTCCGGTCCGTCCCAGGGCTCCCAGGAAGGGACCCAGGACGCGCGCACCGTCACCGGGGACGCCGCGCAGACGCAGTACGGGCCCGTACAGGTGCGCATCACCGTCAGCGGCGGCCGGATCACCGGCGCGGAGGCGGTCCAGGCACCCAAGGGCGGCCAGTCCGACCGCATCACCGCCGACGCCGTCCCCAAGCTCAACCAGGCCGCCGTCGCCGCGGGCGGCGCCGACATCGACACCGTCTCCGGCGCCACCTACACCAGCAACGGGTACCGGCAGTCGCTGCAGTCCGCGCTGGACCGGGCCGGTGGCTGACACGGCGGCCGGGCCGGCCGAGGCCCCCGCCGCGGTACGTCACGTGGAGGAGGCGATGGGGACCGTCTTCTCCTTCGACGTCCGCGGCGGGGAACCCGGCTCCGTCCGTACGGCGCTGGCCGAGGCGGTGGCCGGGCTGCACCGGGTGGACGAGGTGTTCAGCACCTACCGGGACGACAGCCAGGTCAGCCGGCTGGCCCGGGGCGAACTGACGCTCGGGCAGTGCGATCCCGAGGTCGCCGAGGTGCTGGAGCTGGGGGCCGAGGCGGAGCGGGTGAGCGACGGCTGGTTCAGCACCTCGTACCGGGGCCGGCTCGACCCGACCGGGATCGTCAAGGGCTGGGCGGTGGAACGCGCCGCGCGGGAACTGGCTGCGGCGGGCGCACGCGGGGTGAGTGTGAACGGCGGCGGGGACGTGCAGCTGCTCGGCTCGCCCGGGGACGAGCGGCCGTGGCGGGTCGGGGTGGCGGATCCGCTGCGGCCGGGCGGGCTGGCGGCGGTGGTCTCCGCGGCGGGGGCGGAGGAGCTGGCGGTGGCGACGTCCGGGACGGTGGAGCGGGGTGCCCATGTCGTCGACCCGCGCACCGGGCGGTCCGCGGTGACCGACCTGGTCGCGGTGACGGTGGTGGCGCCAGGTCTGACCTGGGCGGACTGCTGGGCGACGGCGGCGTTCGCGATGGGGGCGCGGGCGGGGCTGCGGTGGCTGGAGTCGCTGGAGGGGGTGGAGGCGCTGCTGGTCACGGCCGGGGACGAGGTGCGGTGCACGGAGGGGCTGGCGGCACGGCTGGGCTGACGTACCGGCGAGCCGCCGGCCGGCGTTCGCGGGTCCCGTCGCGCCCGCCCGTGCCCGCCCTGCCCGCAGCCACGGCGGTCCCGCCCCCTCAGTTGCCGTTCTGGGCCAGCCTCAGCAGGTGCTCGGCGAGGGCCTGGCCGCCGGTCGGGCGGCGGCTGATCAGCAGCAGCGTGTCGTCGCCTGCGATGGTGCCCAGGATGTCGTGCAGCTCCGCCTGGTCGATCGCCGAGGCGAGGAACTGCGCGGCGCCCGGCGGGGTGCGCAGGACCACGAGGTTGGCCGAGGCCTCCGCGGAGATCAGCAGCTCCGCGGAGAGCCGCCGCATCCGCTCCTCCTTCGCCGACTCCCCCAGCGGCGCCCGGGGCGTACGGAAGCCGCCCTCGCTGGGCACCGCGTAGATGAGGTCGCCGTCGGTGTTGCGGATCTTCACCGCGTTCAGCTCGTCCAGGTCCCTCGAGAGCGTCGCCTGGGTGACGGTCAGTCCGTCGTCGGCGAGCAGCTTCGCCAGCTGGCTCTGCGAGCGCACCGGCTGCCGGTTGAGGATGTCCACGATCCGGCGGTGACGTGCCGTGCGGGTCTGTGGCACGGCGGGCCCCGCGGCCCCCGGGCTCCCGTGGTCCTGCGCCTGACTCATCGTCGTCTCATTCTCCGGATCGTCCGTCCCCGCCTGCCTCGTCCAGGATGCCGGGCAGTGCCCCGAGGAAGGCGTCCACCGCGTCGTCGCCCAGCGTCAGCGGCGGCATCAGCCGTACGACATCGGGCGCGGGCGCGTTCACCAGGATTCCGGCGTCCTGAGCCGCCTGCTGCACCTTCGGTGCGGACGGCTCGGTGAGCACGATACCCAGGAGCAGGCCGGCACCCCGGACATGGCTGATCAGCGGGTGGCCGAGCGCCTCGATCCCGTCGCGCAGCCGGGCGCCCTGCCGCTTGACGTTCTCCAGCAGCCCGGCGTCCGCGATGGTGTCGAGGACGGCGAGTCCGGCGGCGCAGGCGACCGGGTTGCCGCCGAAGGTGGTGCCGTGCTGGCCCGGCCGGAGCAGCTGGGCGGCGCGCCCGAAGGCGACGGTGGCGCCGAGCGGCAGCCCGCCGCCGAGACCCTTGGCGAGGGTCACGACGTCCGGCAGGACGCCTTCGTGGGCCTGGTACTCGAACCAGTTCCCGGTACGTCCGATGCCGGTCTGCACCTCGTCCAGCACCAGCAGCGACCCGGTGGCCGCGGTGATGGCGCGGGCCGCCTTCAGATATCCGGCGGGCGGGACGACGACGCCGTTCTCGCCCTGGACCGGCTCGATGATCACCATGGCGGTGTCGTCGGTGACCGCGGCGGCCAGCGCCTGGGCGTCCCCGTAGGGCACGTGGGTGACGTCGCCGGGCAGCGGGCGGAAGGGCTGCTGCTTGGCGGGCTGGCCGGTCAGCGCCAGGGCGCCCATGGTGCGGCCGTGGAAGCCGCCCTCGGTGGCGACGACGTGGGTGCGCCCGGTCAGCCGGCCGATCTTGAAGGCGGCCTCGTTGGCCTCGGCGCCGGAGTTGCAGAAGAACACCCTGCCGTCCCGGCCGAAGAGCTGGAGCAGCCGTTCGGCGAGGGCGACGGGCGGCTCGGCGACGAACAGGTTGGAGACATGGCCCAGCGACGCGATCTGCCTGCTGACGGCCGCGACGACCGCCGGATGGGCGTGGCCGAGGGCGTTGACCGCGATACCGCCGACGAAGTCCAGGTACTCCCTGCCGTCGGCGTCCCACAGCCTCTCGCCCGCGCCGCGCACCAGCGGCAGCCGGGGGGTGCCGTAGTTGTCCATGAGCGCGCCCTGCCAGCGGACGGTCAGTTCCTGGTTGCCGTTGCCCGTCATGCCTGGTCCCCCTGTGGTTCGTCGGGCACGACCATGGTGCCGATGCCCTCGTCGGTGAAGATCTCCAGCAGGATCGAGTGCTGAACCCGGCCGTCGATGACGCGGGCCGTGGTGACGCCGTTGCGCACGGCGTGCAGGCAGCCCTCCATCTTCGGCACCATGCCGCTGGCCAGGTCGGGCAGCAGCTTCTCCAGCTGGGCGGCGGTGAGCCGGCTGATCACCTCGTCGGAGTCCGGCCAGTCCTCGTAGAGACCCTCCACGTCGGTGAGGACCATCAGGGTCTCGGCGCCCAGTGCCGCAGCGAGTGCCGCGGCCGCCGTATCCGCGTTGACGTTGTAGACGTGGTGGTCGTCCTGGGAGCGGGCGATGGAGGAGACGACCGGGATGCGGCCGTCGGCGAGCAGCGCCTCGATGACGCCGGTGTCGATCTCGGTGATCTCGCCCACCCGTCCGATGTCGACGAGCTCGCCGTCGACGCGGGGCTGGTGCTTGGTGGCGGTCAGGGTGTGCGCGTCCTCGCCGGTGAGGCCGACGGCCAGCGGGCCGTGCCGGTTGAGCAGTCCGACCAGCTCGCGCTGCACCTGACCGGCCAGCACCATCCGTACGACGTCCATGGCGTCCTCGGTGGTGACGCGCAGGCCGGCCTTGAACTCGCTGACGATGCCGTGGGTCTCGAGCGCCCGGCTGATCTGGGGGCCGCCGCCGTGCACGACGACGGGCCTGAGGCCGGCGTGCCGGAGGAAGACGACGTCCTGGGCGAAGGCGGCCTTCAGGTCCTCGTCCACCATGGCGTTGCCGCCGAACTTGATGACGACCGTCCTTCCGTGGTGCCGGGTGAGCCAGGGCAGTGCCTCGATGAGGATCTCGGCCTTCGGCAGGGCCGTGTGCTTACGCGTGCTCATGATGAATAGGCGCTGTTCTCGTGGACGTAGTCGGCGGTGAGGTCGTTGGTCCAGATGGTGGCCGTCTCGGAGCCGGCCGCGAGGTCGGCGACGATGTGCACCTCGCGGTAGCGCATGTCGACCAGCTCACGGTCCTCGCCGACGCCGCCGTTCTTGCACACCCAGACGCCGTTGATGGCGACGTTCAGCCGGTCCGGTTCGAAGACCGCCGACGTGGTGCCGATGGCGGACAGCACCCGGCCCCAGTTGGGGTCCTCGCCGTGGATGGCGCACTTGAGGAGGTTGTTGCGGGCGATGCTGCGGCCCACCAGGACGGCGTCCTCCTCGGTCTCGGCGTTCACCACCTCGATCCTGATGTCCTTGCTGGCGCCCTCGGCGTCCCGGATCAGCTGCTGTCCGAGGTCGTCGCAGACCGCCCGGACGGCCTCGGCGAAGGCGTCGTACTCCGGTGTGATGCCGGAGGCGCCGGAGGCGAGCAGCAGCACCGTGTCGTTGGTGGACATGCAGCCGTCGGAGTCGACCCGGTCGAAGGTGACCCTGGTGGCCGCGCGCAGTGCCCGGTCCAGGTCGCCCGCCGCGACGTCGGCGTCGGTGGTGAGGACGACGAGCATGGTGGCCAGGCCGGGGGCGAGCATGCCTGCGCCCTTGGCCATCCCGCCGACGGTCCAGCCCGCGTTCGTCACCACGGACGTCTTGTGCACCGTGTCGGTGGTCTTGATGGCGATCGCGGCCTTCTCACCGCCGTGCTCGGACAGCCCGGCGGCGGCCGTCTCCACGCCGGGGAGCAGCTTGTCCATGGGGAGCAGCACGCCGATGAGGCCCGTGGAGCACACGGCGACCTCACCGGCGCCGATCCCGAGGACGTCGGCGGTCTTCTCGGCGGTGGCGTGGGTGTCCTGGAAGCCCTTGGGGCCGGTGCAGGCGTTGGCGCCACCGGAGTTGAGGACCACGGCGGCCAGCTGCCGGGACTTCAGGACCTGCTCGGACCACAGCACCGGGGCGGCCTTGACCCGGTTGGAGGTGAAGACGCCCGCGGCGGCGCGTCGGGGGCCGTTGTTGACCACGAGGGCCAGGTCGGGGTTGCCGTTCTCCTTGATCCCGGCGGCGATGCCCGCCGCCGTGAATCCCTGTGCTGCCGTCACACTCACGGCGCAACTCCGATCGTCGTCAGTCCCAGGGTCTCGTCGAGGCCCAGGGCGAGGTTCATGCTCTGGACGGCACCGCCCGCGGTGCCCTTGGTCAGGTTGTCGATGGCGGCGATGGCGATGATGCGGCCCGCGGCGGCGTCGTACGCGACCTGCACCTGAACGGCGTTGGAACCGTGGACGGACGCGGTGGCGGGCCACTGCCCCTCGGGGAGCAGATGGACGAAGGGCTCGTCGGCGAAGGCCTTGGCGTAGGCGGCGCGCAGCGACTCGGCGGTGACACCGGGCTTCGCCTTGGCGCTGCAGGTCGCGAGGATGCCGCGGGGCATGGGGGCGAGGGTGGGGGTGAACGAGACGGAGACGGGCTCGGCTGCCGCCGCGGAGAGGTTCTGGATCATCTCCGGGGTGTGCCGGTGCACACCGCCGACGCCGTACGGCGACATCGAGCCCATGACCTCGCTGCCCAGCAGGTGCGGCTTGGGCGCCTTGCCCGCGCCCGAGGTGCCGGAGGCGGCGACGACCACGGCCTCGGGCTCGGCGAGGGCGGCGGCGTAGGCGGGGAAGAACGCCAGGGACACCGCCGTCGGGTAGCAACCGGGCACCGCGATGCGCTTGGACCCCTCCAGCGCAGCGCGGGCACCCGGTAGTTCGGGGAGGCCGTAGGGCCAGGTGCCGGCGTGCGGGGAGCCGTAGTAGGTCTCCCAGTCGGCGGCATCCTCGAGCCGGAAGTCGGCGCCCATGTCGACGACGAGGACGTCCGGGCCGAGCTGTTCGGCGACGGCGGCGGACTGCCCGTGCGGCAGTGCGAGGAAGACGACGTCGTGACCGGCGAGGACGTCGGGCACGGTCGGGTCGAGCACCCGGTCGGCGAGCGGAAGCAGATGCGGCTGCAGTGTGCCCAGCCGCTGCCCGGCGTTGGTGTTGCCGGTCAGGGCGCCGATCTCGACCTCGGGGTGCGCGAGGAGCAGACGCAGCAGCTCTCCGCCCGCGTATCCGCTCGCTCCGGCCACCGCCGCACGTACCGCCATGGAAGTCCTCCTCCTCGATGGCATGACTATACGTTTCGCTGCACGTTTATGCAACGTCGTCCCGGGAAGATCAATTCCCTTGTCCACGCACCGGCCACGGGTTAGGGTCCCCGGGCGCACCAGGGGATCAGGGGGATCGGAGCAGGTGGGGGAAGGCATGACCGACCGGGACGACGCGTCCGCGACCACAGCGGGCGCATGGGGGCAGGCGGTGGCGGCCGTGGCCGTGGTGGGGGCGCTCGGCGCCGGCCTCTGGGCGCTCGGGGAGACCGAGAACACCTCCTCCGAGCGGGCGCCGCAGGCCGCCGCCTGCTCGGAGGAGGAGCCGGAGGAACGGCAGGCCGAGGATGCGCGGCGGCTCTCCGGGGCGCAGTTGTGCGCGGTGCTGAACCGCCCCGACCTCGCCGCGCTGCTGGGCACGCCCGGCGAGCTCGCGCAGAGCGCCGGGGGCGGCGACGGCTCCTTCGGGACCGGGAGCAACGAGATCGCCACCCCTTCGGCCCGGGTCGAGTTCGACACGTACACCGTGACGCTGACGGCCACCTACGACGATCTTCCGGTGGACGGGTACGCCACCCTCCTCGGACCGGACGCCCACCGGCGGACGGTGCTGGAGCGCCCGGCGGTCCTGTACTCGCAGCGCACCATCAGCATCGGTTTCCGCCTCGACGGCAGCGACGCCCAGGCCGACTCCGGCGTCCCCGCCCGGGTCGTCTCGGTGGCCCAGGACGCCCGGGACCGCGGCGGCTCCTTCGAGCTGGCGGTGTGGCGCTCCGACGGTGTGGTGCCCGAGGACGCGGTCCTGCTGCGGGTCGCCGAGCGGGTGCTGCCGACGATCCCGGGGTGGGACGCCGCCGGCTGACGCCCGGTCCGGGGGAGGTCCGCCCGGTCCGCGGGAGGTCCGCCCGGTCCGCCACCATGGAGAGGCGAGCGCGTCCCGTGGGGCGGACGCGGCGGCGACGGCGGGCGACGGCCGGGAAGGAGGCCTGGCACCGATGGGCGAGTTCTGGCCGGTGCCGGACGTGCTGGCGTATCTGGCCGGACGGTGGCGGGTACGGCGGACCGTGCGGGACCTGACCGACGGCACCGAGGGCCGGTTCGAGGGCACGACGGTGTTCGCTCCGGCGGACGGCACGGGCGGCGGACTGCTGCACCGGGAGACCGGTGATTTCGTCTGGCGGGGGGTGACCCGGCCCGCCGAGCGGACGCTGCGGTTCCTGCCGGGTGCCGCGCCCGGCACGGCCGAGGTGCGGTTCGCGGACGGGCGGCCCTTCCACGACCTCGATCTGACCGGCGGGCGGCACACCGCCGGCCATCCGTGCGCCGCCGACTTCTACCGGGGCGAGTTCACCGTCCTCGACGCCGCCCGCTGGCGGACGGTGTGGCGGGTGCGCGGACCGGCCAAGGATCTGCTCCTGACCACCGACTACACCCGGGAGGGCTGATCCGGTCCGCCGTCGAAGCGCAGGTTCCAGCGGCCCGCGCGGCCGGTGAGGGTGGTCGTCGACAGCGGACGGACGTCCAGGTTCCAGTAGGTCCCGGGCGGCGCCTGCAGCGCGTACACGAGCGCCGCCCGGATCACGGAGGGCTCGGCCACGGCGACGATGGTGCCCTCGTCCTCCATGGGCCGGGTGTCCAGCCAGCCGCCGACCCGGCGGATGAAGACCGGCAGCGGCTCGCCGCCGTGCGGGGCGCAGCGCGGCTCGGCGAGCCAGGCGTCCACCGCCTCCGGCTCGCGGGCCATCGCCTCCCCGAGGGTCAGCCCGCGCCAGCGGCCCATGTCGCACTCCCGCAACGCGGGCTGCACCAGCGGCGCGTAGCCGAGGCCGTCCCCGGTGGCGCGGCTGCGCGGCGTCGGCGAGCAGTAGCGCAGCTCGGCCGCGGCGAGCGGCAGCAGCGCGTGGGCGACACTGAGCACCTGCTCCCAGCCGGCCTGGTCCAGCGGCCGGTCGTCCCCGAAGCGCTCCGCCAGCAGCGGGTAGCTGCGCGCGGAGGCGACGAATGTGACCCGAAGCGACATGCGGCGATCGTGGAGGGCGGAAGTGCGCAGGTCAAGAGGCGTTACCTGGGGGTTACCGAGAGTGCCGCAGACTTCACTGGCCGCCCCCGCGCGCGTTCACTTCCCCGTAGGCGGCGCGCAGCCTGCGCACGCCTTCGCCGATCTCCCCGCCGCCCGCGACCGCGGCGAAACTCAACCGGAGGTGCGGGGCGGGGGGTTCGGCACTGAAGTAGGGCCGCCCCGGGGTGATCGCGACGCCGGCGCGGAGCGCCGCCGAGGTGAGCGCGCCCTCGTCGGTGCCGTCGGGCAGCCGCAGCCACAGGTGGTAGCCGCCGGACGGGACGTGCGGCAGCGAGACGTCGGGCAGTTGCAGCCGGAGCGCGGCGGTCATCGTGTCGCGGCGGGCCCTGAGCTCCGCCGCGACGGTGCGCAGATGGCGCGGCCAGGCGGGCGAGCCGACCAGTTCGAGGGCCGCCTCCTGCAGCGGCCGGGACACGAAGAAGGTGTCGACGACCTGGATGGCCCGCAACCGCTCCAGCACCGGCCCGTGCGCGGCCAGCGCGCTCACCCGGAAGCTGGGCGAGGTCGCCTTGGTCAGCGAGCAGACGTGCACGACGACACCGTCCGGGTCGTCGGCGGCCAGCGGCGGCGGCAGCGGCCCCGCGTCCTCGTGCACCAGGCGCCGGACGAAGTCGTCCTCGACCACGAAGGCGCCGGCCGCGCGGGCGATGCGCAGCACCTCGCCGCGCCGCTCGGGGGCGAGGACGGCGCCGGTCGGGTTCTGGAACAGCGGCTGGCAGACGAAGACGCGGGCCCCGGTCGCCCGGAACGCGTCGGCCAGCAGGGCGGGGCGCACCCCGTCGGCGTCCACGGGCACCGGCACCGGGCGCAGCCCGGCCGCGCGGGCGATGGCCAGCATGCCGGGGTAGGTCGGCGACTCGACCAGCACGGGCGCGCCCGGCGGGGCCAGCGCGCGCAGGGCGGTGGTGAGCGCGGACTGACCGCCGGCGGTGATCAGCACCTCGGCGGCGGTCACCGGACGGCCCGGCCCGCCGATGCCCCGGGCGAACCACTCCCGCAGCTCCGGCAGCCCTTCCATCGGCGGCCGCCCCCAGGCGCCGGGGCGGCGTCCCGCCCGGGACAGAGCCGCGGCCATGGCCCGCTCCGGCTGCAGCGACGGGTGCAGATATCCGCCGTTGAACTCCACGACGCCGGGCGGCGGCGCGGCCAGCGACACCAGGACGCCCGAGGCGTCCACGGAGCGCGGGACCAGATCGGCGGCGCCGTCCGCGCTGAGCGTGACCTCCTGCCAGGAGGTGTCCCCGGTGGGGGCTGCGGCGGGGGGCGGCCCGGCCCGGTACGCCCCGGCGCCGGGCCGGGTCACCACCAGGCCCTCGGCCGCCAGCTGGCCCAGGGCGCGGGACACGGTCACGGGACTCACCCGGAACCGCTCCACGAGGGCTCGGCTGGACGGGAGCTTTCCGCCGGGAGAGTAGCGATCCAACTCCTTCCGCAGCTCACCGACCAGATCACCCACACTGCTACGCTGTTGCATGAGAGCACAGAGTAGCGCTATCGCGCCGACCGGGATAGCGGTCGCCGGCGGCACCGAGGGCCGGCGGTCGCTCGGCACGCTGCAGGCCGCCCTCGGCGTCACCGCTTTCTCCCTCACCTTTCCCGCCACCGCATGGGGCCTGGAGGGCTTCGGTGCCTGGTCCCTGGTCGCGGTGCGCAGCGTCCTCGCCGCGGTGATCGCCGGCGGCTGTCTGCTGGCGCTGCGCGTGCCGCTGCCCGACCGGAGACACCGGCCCGGCCTCGCCGTGGTCGCCGCCGGGGTGGTGGTGGGCTTCCCGCTGCTGACCACGCTGGCCCTGCAGACCTCGACGACGGCGCACGCGGCCGTCGTGGTCGGGCTGCTTCCGCTGACCACCGCACTGATGTCCGCCCTGCGCATCGGCACCCGCCCGTCACGCACCTTCTGGACGGCCTCGCTGGCCGGCGCGGCGGCCGTGGTCGCCTTCACCGTGCAGCAGAGCGGCGGCGCGCTGACCGCGGCCGACGGGCTTCTGTTCGCGGCGCTGCTGGTGTGCGCCGCCGGGTACACCGAGGGCGGGCGGCTGGCCCGGGTGATGCCGGGCTGGCAGGTGATCGGCTGGGCGCTGGTGCTGTGCCTGCCGGTGGCCGTACCGGCGGCCGCGGTCGCGCTGGCCCTGGAGCCGGTGCGGCTGACGGTGCACAGTGTGACCGGGCTGCTGTGGGTGGCGGCGGGGTCGCAGTTCCTCGGGCTGGTCGTCTGGTACCGGGGCATGGCGGCCGTCGGGATTCCCAAGGCCAGCCAGTTGCAGCTGGCCCAGCCGCTGCTCACACTGGTGTGGTCGGTGCTGCTCCTGGGCGAGCACCTGACGGTGGCCGCCCCGCTGACGGCCGTGGCGGTGCTGGTGTGCATCGCGGTCACCCAGCGGGCGCGAGGCTGAGCGGCGCGTGTCAGCAGGTCCCCAACCGGCGTCCTGCGCCCTAGACTCAAGGCCACGGACCGCTGCTCCCGCACCAGGTGAGGAGGCCCCCGCAGATGCGCGCAACCAAGGGCGACCAGCTAGTCCAGCACGGCAGGGTGGTCGGACAGCACGACAAGATCGGCGAGATCGTCGAGGTTCTCGGCGACGAGGGCAACCCGCCCTACCGCGTCCGCTTCGAGGACGGTCACGAGGGCGTGTGCTCCCCCGGCCCCGACACCGAGATCCGGCGCCGCAAGGAGACCCGGCGGTAGCGCGCCGCAGGGTCTCCTGGGATCAGCGCGGGGCGCGGGCCGGCTGCCCGTAGTGGTCGGCGGCGACCCGCGCCATCGCGCCGATCCGGTCCATCGCCACGTCCCGCGCGGCGAAGAAGACGTGCCCGGCCACCTCCGGGCGGTCGGCGGCCAGCGCCAGGTGCCGGGAGAGCTCGTCGGTCCGCTGCCAGGCGGCGGGCTGTGCGGGGTCCCCGGCCCGGTACAGCGCCTCACCGATGTACAGCTTCGTCCGGCTGCCCCGGGCCACCCCGGCCCACCAGGGCAGCAGTTCGGCGTAGTCGGCGCCGTCCGCGCCGAGATGCCAGTACAGCTGCGGCACCACGTAGTCGATCCAGCCCTCCCGCACCCAGGTGCGGGTGTCGGCGTACAGGTCGTCGTACGACTGGAGGCCCGCCCGGGTCGCCGAGCCCCGTGCGTCGGTGGCGGCGTGGCGCCACACGCCGAACGGGCTGATGCCGAACTGCGCGGTGGGCCGCAGTGCCCTGACCCCGGCCGCCGTCTCGCGCACCAGCCGGTCGGTGTTGTCCCGCCGCCAGGCCGCCAGGTCGGCGAACCCGCCGCCGTGGGCCGCGAACGCGGCGGCGTCGTCGAAGGTCTCGCCGGTCACCGGATAGGGGTAGAAGTAGTCGTCGAAGTGGAGGCCGTCGACCGGGTACCGGCGCACGGCGTCCAGCATCGCCTCCAGGACGAAGGCGCGGACCTCGGGCAGCCCGGGGTTGTAGTAGAGCCTCCCGCCGTAGGCCACCACCCGGTCCGGGTGCCGGCGGGCGGGGTGGGAGGCCGTGAGCCGGGACGGGTCGGTGTGCAGGGCGATCCGGTACGGGTTGCACCAGGCGTGCAGCTGCAGGCCGCGGGCGTGCGCCTCGCGCACCGCCGTGCCGAGCGGGTCCCAGCCGGGGTCGCGGCCCTGGACACCGGTCAGCCACTCCGACCACGGCTCGTGGGGGGACGGCCACAGCGCGTCGGCGGTGGGCCGCACCTGGAAGAACACCGTGTTCAGGCGGTACCGGACCGCCAGATCGAGGTGGGCGATCAGATCCTGGCGCTGCACGGCCGTGGTCAGCCCGGGCCGGGACGGCCAGTCGCGGTTGGCCACGGTCGCCAGCCACATCCCTCGCATCTCCGTCACCGCGGCGCCGCCGCGCCGGCGGGGTGCCGCCGACGCCCGGGGCGCCGCCGGCAGCGCGCACAGCGCGGCCACGGCGAACGTCCTACGTGAGACCGGGCCCATCGCGGTGACCTCCCGACGCTGCGGATCCGCACGGTCACGGATCGTCCCCGCGCCCCAGCATGCCCGACCCGGCGGCCCGATCACCGCCGCCTCGGGGGTAACGTGCACGATCGGAGCAGGCGCCGGGGCCCCGGCCGGCCTGCCACAGCCGAAGGACAGCGAAAGGGACGATGTGACCGGCATCTCGGGAGATATCACGCGCGTCGGAGTGGTCGGTTGCGGCCAGATGGGGGCGGGCATCGCCGAGGTGTGCGCCCGCGCCGGTCTGGAGGTGATGGTCGCCGAGACCACCGGCGAGGCTCTGGAGATCGGCCGGACCCGGCTGTTCAACTCGCTCGCCAAGGCCGCCGAGCGCGGCAAGATCACCGAGGAGGAGCGGGACGCCACCCAGGCCCGGCTCGGCTTCACCACGGACCTCGGCGAGTTCGCCGACCGTGATCTGGTGATCGAGGCCGTCGTCGAGAACGAGCACGTCAAGACCGAGATCTTCCAGGTCCTCGACCAGATCGTGACCCGCCCGGACGCGATCCTGGCCTCCAACACCTCGTCGATCCCGCTGGTGAAGCTGGCGGTGGCCACCTCCCGCCCGGACCACGTCATCGGCATCCACTTCTTCAACCCGGCCCCGGTGCAGAAGCTGGTCGAGCTGATCCCGGCGCTGACCACCTCCGAGGGCACGCTCAGCCGGACGCAGCTGTTCACCGAGAAGGTGCTCGGCAAGCACGCCATCCGCGCCCAGGACCGCTCCGGGTTCGTGGTGAACGCGCTGCTGATCCCCTATCTGCTGTCCGCGATCCGGATGTTCGAGTCGGGCATCGCCAGCCGCGAGGACATCGACAACGGCATGGAGATGGGCTGCGCCCACCCGATGGGCCCGCTGAAGCTGGCCGACCTGATCGGCCTGGACACGGTCTCCTCCGTCGCGTACTCGATGTACGAGGAGTACAAGGAGCCGCTGTACGCCGCTCCCCCGCTGCTCCAGCGCATGGTCGACGCCGGCCGCCTCGGCCGCAAGAGCGGGTCGGGGTTCTACTCCTACGGCTGATTACGCTCCGCGACGACTGCGGGCCCGGTACCGGAACAGGTGCCGGGCTCGCGGCATTCGCACACCGTGTGCGCACCGGGCCCGCATATGCCGCTCGCACACGCTCCCCACGCGCCCACCAGGCGAGTTGACTCAGCATGCGCATGCAAGGGATGTCAGACGACTACGGAAAGGAGCGGTTCGTGACCGCCGATCCCGAGCATTCCGTCCATCTGGGAGAACTCGCAGAGTTACGGCGCCGGCTCGATGTGGCGTATGCCCGCGTCGAGGGCGGACTGGCTCTGCTGTCCCATCGCACCGAGGAGACCGCCAAGGAGCTCGAGGACCTCAGTACCCGGCTCACCGCGCTGGAGCATGCCCGCTGGCCGCTGCCCTCGATCGCGGTGATCGCGGCCGTGGGCGCTCTGGTCGTCACCGTCTGGCAGGCCCTGGCACGGTAGCCGGGCGCCGGCTCAGCTGCCGGGCACGGTGTCCTGTCCGAGTCTGAGGTGGTGCAGCAGGAGCAGGGCCGCCGCCATGTTGGCGGCCGGGACCTCGCCGCGGGCGACCAGGTCGGGGACGAGCTTGAGCGGGACCCACTCCCGGCGGTCCGACTCGAAGTCGTCCACGGGGTGCCCGACGTACTCGCCGGCGTCGGCCCAGTAGATGTGGTGCCGGGCGTCGGTGAGGCCGTTGGACGGCTCCACGCTCATCAGGTGGTGCAGGGGTCCCGGACGCCAGCCGGTCTCCTCCTCCAGTTCCCGGGCGGCCGCGACCGCGACGTCCTCGCCGTCCTCGACGACGCCGGCGGCGAGTTCCCATCCCCAGCTGTCGGTGATGAAGCGGTGGCGCCACAGCAGGAGGACCTCGTTGGCCTCGTTGACCACCGTGGCCACGGCGACGGGCCGCAGCCGTATGAGGAAGTGGTCGAGATGCCGGCCGTCCGGGAGCTCGACGTCCGCCAGATTGACACTGAACCAGCGATTTGAGTACACAGTTTGCTCGTTCTGTTTCGTCCACTGCACGGTTCTGCCACCTTCCGACGTGTAGATGGCAATATGGCAGCCGCGGCGGGACGGCAGCAGGCGCACGGGGGCCGCTCCGGGCGCAGCGTCGGGCGCAGTCTCCGCACCCGGGGGCGGGGACCGGGCCCCTACAGCGGTACCCGCAGCGCCCCGTCGATGAGTTCGGCCGCCTCGGCCGTCCCCGCGCAGCCGCTGGTCGCCAGGTGCTCGCGGACCGCCCGGAGCCGGTCGCGCAGCCGCTGCGACTCCATGCCCCGGGCCTGCTCGGCCATCTGCACGGCGGTGGCCACCGCCTTGTCGGCGTGGCCCTGGCGCAGTTCGATGGTGCTCAGCATGGCCAGCCGGTGCACCCGGCCCCGGTCGTGCGCCGGGGTGTCGACGGCAGCCGCCGCATGCTCCGCCGCCGCGGCCAGGTCCCCGAGGCTCAGCAGCGCCTCCGCCACCTGGACGTTGACCAGCCCCGGCTGCACATAGCCGGTCTCGTCGGGTTCGTAACCGCGCCGGATGCGTTCGGCGGCCTGCTCGGCGCGCCGGATGCAGGACAGCGCACTGGTGCCGTCGCCCAGGTGCGCGTAGGCCTTCGCCTGCATCGCGTACAGGTCGGAGGCGAGCGCCGGGGTGATGTGCCGGCCCGCCGCACGCAGCGCGGCCTCCGCGAAGGCGACGGACTGGCGGTACTCCCGCATGTACAGCGTCTGGTTGACCAGCAGCGCGATCACATAGGCGCCCAGTCCCCGGTCCCCGCTGGCCTTGGCCAGGCGCAGCGCCTGGTGGAAGTAGCGCTGGGCCAGACCGTGTGCGTCGGAGTCGTAGGCACAGATACCGGCGACCGCCACCAGCCCACCGGTGGCGCGGTGCAGGTGGCGGCCGGTGGCGTCGGTGTAGCCGCCGCGCAGCAGCGGTGCGGCCTCGGTGTTGAGGAAGCCGACGATCCGGGCGCGGGTCGCGATGCCGCCGGCCTTGCGGTACATCTGCTCGTAGTGCGCGCGGGCGGCGCGCAGCGTTTCCAGATCGGCGGGGGTGACCCGGTGCCGGCCGCCCCGGGAGACGTCCACGTCCTCAGGCGGGTTCTCCCACTCCCACACCGGCATCACCGCGGGGGTACCGGTCAGGGCGGGCGCGCCCAGGATGTGCGGGCGCTGCTGCTGGTCGGAGCGCCACAGCGCGGTGGCCCGTTCCACGAACCCGGACAGCGACCCGGTGTGCGGTGCGGAGGGCTCGCCGGGTACTCCGAGGCCGATGTCGTCGAGCGTGACCGGCCGGTGCAGCCGGGCCGCGAGCACCTCGCAGATCAGGTCGGGCACCTGACCCCGGGGCCGCTGCCCCTTCAACCAGCGGGCGACGGCGGTGTGTTCGTACCTCAGGGCGAGACCCCGGGCCCGTCCGGCCTGGTTGACATGGGCGGCCAGACCCGCGTGCGAGATCCCCGCCTCGTCCAGGATCGCGTCGAGCAGGGTGTTGGGCTGCATACGTGCCCCCGGTGGCTCGGTGCGGACAGAGTAGTGGGTGCGTCTTCACACGGGGTGTGAACGGAGTACTCGCATCCGTAGCGTGTGTGCGCTGTTGCGGAGAGTTCCGAACGGGTTGACTGAGCTGCCTCGCAAGAGGCCGGCCGGGCCGCCGGCTCCCCCTCGTACAGTGCGGCGGCCCGTTCTCGGGCCGTCCGTCCAGCTGCCTGCCCGACACTCCGTGGCTGGGCGGACGGCCGCCCGGCGCTCCGTGGGCCCACGCAGGGGGGCCTATGCGCCGTTCACCAGCGGCCGGGTGCCGGCTGCGGGCGCGCCGCGGCCGGCCGCGCGGTTCCCCGCGCCCCCGGGCTGATGCTCGCAGCCCAGCACCAACAGGGCCACGTCGTCCGCGGGCGCGCCGCGCGCGTGGTGCAGCAGCATGGCGAACGCCCGGCCGAGTACGGCCCGTGCGGTTCCCGGCTCGGCCTGTGCGGCGTCGGCGAGCACCTCCCGCAGCGGGAAGAAGCGGCCGTGCGGGTCCCGGGCGTCCTCCACGCCGTCCGTGTGCAGGACGAGCAGTTCGCCCGGGCGGAGCCGTCCGCAGGGTGCCGCGGGCAGCTCGGCGGGGAGCGGGAGGACACCGAGGGGCGGCAGGGGGTCGTCGCGGGCCACGGGGTCGACCTCGGTGCCGCGTATCAGATGGGGCCACGGGTGGCCGCAGTTCAGGGCGTGCAGGGTGCCGTCGGGGCGGATCTCCAGCAGCAGGACGGTGACGAACTCCTCGGCCGCTGTACCGCCCGGGCCGTCGCGCAGATGCCGGGCGAGGGTGCGGTCCAGCCGGCGCAGCACCCCGTCGAGGGCCGGTTCGTCGTGCACGGCCTCACGGAAGCTGCCCAGGACCGCGGCGGCCGTGCCGAGGGCGGCGAGACCGTGGCCGCGGGCGTCGCCCATCACCACCCGTACGCCGTGCTCGGTGCGGGCCACGTCGTACAGGTCCCCGCCGACCTGCGCACCGCGGTCGGCGGACAGCTGGGCGGCGGCGACATCCAGTCCGCCGATCCGCGGCGCCGGCGGACGCAGCAGCACCTGCTGGGCGGCTCCGGCGGCCTGTCGCGCCCGGCGCAGCTCGCGCAGCAGCGTCCGCCGGACGTGCAGCACCAGGCCGGTGCCGACCGCGAAGAACACGGCGCTGGTGACGATTCTGGGCCCGAGCCCGTCCTGCTGGGCGAGCGGGCAGGTCAGTTTGTAGGTGACGGCCGTGGCGCCCCAGAAGGTGGGCAGCCCGAGCGCGAGCACCCTGCGGGGAGCCCGAGCCTTGATGTGGAACATGCTGGTGGCCCCCCAGTCAGGCCCAGACAGCGCGGACCGGCCCCGAAGGGCCGGTCCGATTCTGTCCACGGGCATGGCCGGGACGGGCCAGATCGCCCGGAATTGTCACCCGTACGAGTGATGTGTCCCTGGTATTCCGGCGAACTAGCTGCGGAGCACCGCCCCGGTCCGCTCACCGGCGAGGGCCACCGCGGCGTCGCGGGCGGCGGACGCCTCGTCGACCGTCAGCGTCCGGTCCCCGGCCCGGAAGCGCAGCGCGTACGCGAGGGACTTGCGCCCCTCCCCCAGCTGCTCGGCATTGTCGTACACGTCGAACAGCCGGATGGCCTCCAGCAGTTCACCGGCGCCCTCGCGCAGTGCCGCCTCGACCTCCGCGGCCGGCACGAAGGCGTCGACGACGAGGGCGACGTCCTGGGTGGCGACCGGGAAGGTGGAGATGCCCGGTGCCTGCGGGGTGGCCCGACCGGCCTTCGCCACGACGTCGAGGTCCAGCTCCATCGCGCAGCTGCGCGCCGGCAGGCCGAGCGTCTTCAGCACCCTCGGGTGCAGCTCGCCGGCGTGGCCGACGATGTGCTCGGTGCCGTCGAGGTCGACCGCCAGCTCTGCGCAGCGGCCCGGGTGCCAGGGACCGTACTGGCCCTTGCGGACGATCAGCTCGGTGCCGGCCTCGCGGGCGACGGTCCGGGCGGCCTCGACCGCGTCGGCCCAGTCGGCCGGGCGGCCCCTGCCCCACCAGCCGGCCTGCTCGCGGGCCCCGGCCAGGACGGCGGCGACATGCCGCGGCTGGTCGGGCAGCGCAGCGTTCAGCGCGGCGAGGTCCTCGTCGCCGGGGCGCCGGTCGACGGGGAGGTGACCGGCGGCGTGCCGCTCCTCGCGCGGCCGGAAGACCAGCCCGGTCTCGAACAGCGCCAGGTCGTGGCCGCCCCGGCCGTCGTTGCGGCGCAGCGCGCCGAGCAGGCCCGGCAGCAGCGAGGTGCGGAGCGCGGGCTCCTCGTCGCTGAGCGGGTTGACCAGCTTCACGACGCGGCGGGCCGGGTCGTCGGCCGCCAGCCCGAGCTGGTCGAAGACCCGCTCGCTGACGAACGGGTAGTTCGGCGCCTCCACGTATCCGGCGCCGGCCAGGGCCCGGCCGACGCGCCGGTGCAGTCGCTGCCGGGCGGTCAGACCGCGGCCGGCCGGCGGCTTGGGCAGGGTGGCCGGCAGGTTCTCGTAGCCCTCCAGCCGGACGACCTCCTCGGCGAGGTCGTTGGGATCGGCGAGGTCGGGCCGCCAGGACGGCACCGTGACGATCAGCTCGTCCTGGCCATACACGTCGCAGCCGACCTGCTGCAGCCTGCGGACGACGGTCTCACGGCCGTAGCTCACGCCCGCGACCCGGTCCGGGTGGTCGGCCGGGGCGGTGATGGTGTGCGGCGTGACCGGGGCGCTGACCTCGGTGACCCCGGCCTCGGCGGTGCCGCCGGCCAGCAGCACCAGCAGGTCGACGGTGCGCTGCGCGGCGGCAGCGGCGGCCTGCGGGTCGACGCCGCGCTCGAAGCGGCGGGAGGCCTCGGAGGACAGCTTGTGCCGGCGGGCGGTCCGGGCGACGGAGACCTGGTCGAAGTGGGCGGCCTCGATGACCACGTCCGAGGTGGCGCTGCCGCCGTTCTCGACGGCGTCGTGGTCGGCGATCTCGGTGTTGGCGCCGCCCATCACGCCGGCCAGCCCGATCGGGCCGCGGTCGTCGGTGATGACCAGGTCCTCGGCGTGCAGCTGCCGCTCGACGCCGTCGAGGGTGACGATCTCCTCGCCCTCCTCGGCACGGCGCACGCCGATGGCGCCCTGGACCAGGCCGCGGTCGTAGGCGTGCAGCGGCTGGCCGAGCTCCATCATCACGTAGTTGGTGACGTCGACGGCGAGCGAGACCGGGCGCATGCCGACCTTCTGCAGCCGCCGCCGCAGCCAGATCGGGGAGCGCGCCTCCGGGCTGAGACCGGTGACCGTGCGGGCGGTGAAGCGGTCGCAGCCGGCCGGGTCGGCGATCTTCACCGGGTAGCCGTAGGCGTTCGGGGCGGGCACGTCGAGCAGCGCGGGGTCGCGCAGCGGCAGGCCGTAGGCGATGGCGACCTCGCGGGCGACGCCGCGGATGGACAGACAGTCGCCTCGGTTGGCGGTGACGGCGATGTCCAGCACCTCGTCGACCAGCTCGAGCAGCTCGACGGCGTCCCTGCCGACCTCGGTCTCGGGCGGCAGCACGATGATGCCGTGGCTGCCGTCCTGGCCCATGCCCAGCTCGTCGCCGGAGCAGATCATGCCGTGCGAGACCCTGCCGTAGGTCTTGCGCGCGGAGATCGAGAAGCCGCCCGGCAGGGTGGCACCGGGGAGGACCACGACGACCTTGTCGCCGACGGCGAAGTTCCGGGCGCCGCAGACGATCTCCTGCGGCTCACCCGTGCCTCCCCCAGTGCCGGAAGCCTGGGAGGTGCCCCCAGCCTGCCCGACGTCGACGGTGCAGAAGCGGATCGGCTTCTTGAAGCCCTCCAGCTCCTCGATCGTCAGCACCTGACCGACGACCAGCGGCCCCTTCAGGTCGGCACCGAGGTGTTCGACGGTCTCGACCTCGAGGCCGGCCGAAATCAGCTTGGCCTGCACGTCACGACCGGTCTCCGTCTCCGGCAGGTCGACGTACTCCCGCAGCCAGGAAAGCGGGACCCGCATCAGATCTCCATCCCGAACGGCCGGGTGAACCGGACGTCACCCTCGACCATGTCTCGCATGTCTTCGACGTTGTGGCGGAACATCAGCATCCGCTCGATGCCGAACCCGAAGGCGAAGCCGCTGTACTTCTCCGGGTCGACCCCGCAGGCGCGCAGCACGCGCGGGTTGACCATGCCGCAGCCGCCGAGCTCGATCCAGCCCTCGGAGGAGCAGGTGCGGCAGGGCCGGTCGGGGTTGCCGACGGAGGCGCCACGGCAGACGTAGCACACCATGTCCATCTCGGCGGACGGCTCGGTGAAGGGGAAGAAGTTCGGCCGCAGCCGGGTCTTCATGTCCTCGCCGAACAGCGACTGGACCATGTGGTCCAGGGTGCCCTTGAGGTCCGCCATGGTCAGGCCCTCGTCGACGGCGAGCAGCTCGACCTGGTGGAAGACCGGAGTGTGGGTGGCGTCCAGCTCGTCGGTGCGGTACACGCGGCCGGGGCAGATCACGTAGACCGGCAGCTCGCGGTCGAGCAGCGAGCGGATCTGCACGGGCGAGGTGTGGGTGCGCAGCACGACGCCGGAGTCGCCGGAGCCGTCGGGTCCCTCGACGAAGAAGGTGTCGGCCTCGCCGCGCGCCGGGTGGTCGGGGCCGATGTTGAGGGCGTCGAAGTTGAACCACTCGGCCTCGGCCTCGGGGCCCTCGGCGACCTCGTAGCCCATGGCGACGAAGACGTCCTCGATCCGCTCCGACAGGGTCGTCAGCGGGTGGCGGGCGCCGGCCGGGACGCGGTCGTAGGGCAGCGTGACGTCCACCGCCTCCTCGACCAGGACGCGGGCGTCGCGCTCGGCCTCCAGCTCGGCCTGGCGGGCGGCGAGGGCCTTGTTCACCGCGCCGCGGGCCTGGCCGACCCGCTTGCCGGCCTCGGCCTTGGCGTGCGGGGGCAGGGCGCCGATCTCGCGGTTGGCCAGCGCCAGCGGAGAGGTACCGCCGGTGTGGGCGACCTTGGCCTCCTGGAGCGCGTCGAGGGAGCCCGCGGCGGCGAAGGCTGCGAGCGCCTCGTCCCGCATGCGCTCGATCTCTTCCGGTCTCAAGGCCTCGACCTCGACAGGGTCGTACGACTTATTGGGTGCCGACATCTCTTCCCGTGCTTCCGATTGGCTGGCTGATGGTCCCCGTCACCGACTGGCCGCCAGGGCGTGGGCCGTGTGCAGGACACAAAGGTGCCAAAGGCCGAGTCTAACGGGGTGGGGGAATGCGGTGGCGCCCGCGGGGCTTCCGGGCTCCTCAGCCGAGGTACGCCGGTGCCGCCACGGGCAGGGTAAATCGGAACTCGGCGCCGCCGCCGGAGGTGCGGCCGACCGTGATCGTGCCGCCGTGGGCCTCGACGATGCCCTTGACGATGTACAGCCCGAGGCCGGTGCCGCCGCGCTTGCTGCCCCGCCAGAAGCGGGTGAAGACGCGGTTCATGGACTCCTCCGGGATGCCGGGCCCCTCGTCGCTCACCGTGACCGACGTGCCGGCGTCCTCGCCCTCCCGGGGCGACGCCGTGGCCGTGAGGTCGATGGTGACGGTTCCCTCGCCGTGGCGCACGGCATTTTCGATGAGGTTGCTGAGCACCTGGTCGATCTTGTCGGGGTCGGCCCACAGGGCGGGCAGCGGCTGGACGAGCCGGAGCAGGAAGCGGTCGGCGGGCTGGCCCGCGGCGACATAGGCCTGGATGTGGCGGCCGACGGCGGCGCCGATGTCGACGGGCTGGCGGCGCACCTCCAGCCGGCCGGAGTCGATGCGGGAGATGTCGAGCAGTTCGGCGATCAGCCGGGTGACCCGGTCGGCGTCGGCGTCGACGGTCTCCAGCATCAGCCGCTTCTGGTCGTCCGTGAACCTCTCCCACTTGGCGAGCAGGGTGGCGGTGAAGCCCTTGACGGAGGTGAGCGGGGAGCGCAGCTCGTGGGCGACGGTGGCGATCAGCTCGGCGTGGCTGCGCTCGGTGCGGCGGCGGGCCTCGGTGTCGCGCAGGGTGATGACGAGGCGGTGGACGGGTCCGGTGGGGCGGGTGCGGACGTAGCGGGCGGAGACCAGCACCTCGCGGCCGCCGGGCAGCAGCAGATTGCGTTCGGGCTGCCGGCTGCGGATGGCGAGCCCGCCGTAGGGGTCGGTCAGCTGCCACCAGCGCCGCCCCTCCAGGTCCTCCAGGGGCAACACGGCCTCCAGGGGGCGCCCGAGGGTGCCGGCCGCGCTGCGTGCGGTGATGCGTGCGGCGGCGCGATTGAAGCACACCACCCGTCCGTGCTCGTCGGCGACGACGAGGCCGTCGGGCAGGTCGTCGGGGTGGACGCCGCTGTGGGCGCCGGGCTGGACACCGGCGTGGGCTTCGGCGCCGACGGGGTCGTCGGGCCGGGGCGCGGGCGGGCGCCGCGCCTGTCGTGCTCCCGGCGCGCTGCTCGTGCCGACGCTCATCCCCGTACCCCACCTCTCGACCGTGCCGGGGGCCCCGAGCTGGTCACCTTACTAGCTGTTGGTGACGGAGCGGCACCCCGTGGCGGCGCGCTGTGCACGCGCCGACGCATAGAGACATACGGCAGCGGCGGTGGCCAGGTTCAGACTCTCGGCCCTGCCGTGGATCGGGACCCGGACGACGGCGTCGGCGAGGGCGCGGGTCTCCTCCGGCAGACCCCAGGCCTCGTTGCCGAAGACCCAGGCGGTGGGCCCGCCCATGGTGCCGGCGTCGAGCTCGGCGTCGAGGTCGTCCCGGCCCGCCCCGTCGGCGGCGAGGACCCGGACGCCGGTGTCCCGCAGCCCGGCGACGGCCCGCTCCACGGGGACGCCGACGGCGACGGGCAGATGGAACAGCGAGCCGACGGAGGCGCGCACGGCCTTGGGGTTGTACAGGTCCACGGAGGCGTCCGTGAGGACGACGGCCTCGGCGCCGGCGGCGTCCGCGCAGCGCAGCACGGTGCCCGCGTTGCCGGGGTCACGGACGTGGGCGAGGACGGCGACGAGTTTCGGCCGGGCGGCGAGAACGTCCTCGAAGGAGGTGTCCAGGAACCGGCAGACGCCGACCAGGCCCTGCGGGGTGACGGTGGTGGAGACGTCGGCGATCACCTGCTCGGCGGCGAGGTGGATCCGGGCGCCGGCGGTGCGGGCGGCGCCGACGATGTCGGCGTGGCGCTCGGCGGCCTCCACGGTGGTGAAGAGTTCGGTGAGGGTGTCGCCGTGCGCGGCGGCCTCCCGTACGGCCTGCGGCCCCTCGGCCAGGAACAGCCGCTCCTTGCCCCGGAAGTTCCGCTTGGCCAGCCGCCGCGCGGCGGACACACGGGGCGAGCGCGGGGAGATCAGCTCGGGGGTGGCGGGGGGCATCTGGTTCACCTTGGAGTGGTTCGGCGGTTCACGGACACAGCAGGACCCGCAGGCCTCGTGGCCTGCGGGTCCTTCGGTCACGTCGGCTCAGGGCCGACGCGGCGTCACGCGGCCTTGGGCGCGTTGACGTCGCTCGGCAGCGCCTTCTGGGCCACCTCGACCAGCGCGGCGAACGCGGTGGCGTCGTTGACGGCCAGCTCGGCGAGGATCTTGCGGTCCACCTCGATGTTGGCGGCCTTCAGACCCTGGATGAAGCGGTTGTACGTGATGCCGTTGGCGCGGGCAGCGGCATTGATGCGCTGGATCCACAGCTGACGGAAGTCGCCCTTGCGCTTCTTGCGGTCGTTGTAGTTGTAGACCAGCGAGTGGGTGACCTGCTCCTTGGCCTTGCGGTACAGGCGCGAACGCTGACCGCGGTAGCCGGAGGCCTGCTCGAGGATCGCCCGGCGCTTCTTGTGGGCGTTGACTGCCCGCTTGACGCGTGCCACTTGTTAACTCCTTGTAGCGGGGCCGTGGTGGTCCTCACACGGCCCGAAAACGACTGGGTCCCGGTCCTGACGTACGGCGCTGACTGATCGGTCGATCACGCGCCGGGGCGTCACTTGCCGAGAAGCTTCTTGATCTTCTTGGCGTCGCCCGGGGCCATCTCGGCGTTGCCGGTGAGGCGCCGCGTCACACGGGACGACTTGTGCTCGAGCAGGTGGCGCTTGCCGGAGCGCTCACGGAGCACCTTGCCGGAGCCGGTGATCTTGAAGCGCTTGCTGGCACCGCTGTGCGACTTGTTCTTCGGCATAGCGCCGTTCTCTCCTCTGGGTGGCGCTCCGGTGCCCGGTCGTGAAACCGGGCACGGTGGAGCGTCGCTCTTGTTTCGGTTGCTGCCTGGGACCGCAGTCCCGGGGGATCACGCCTCGGCGGGCTCCTCGGCGGCGGCCTCCTGACGACCACCCCGGCCCTGGCGCTCGGCCTTGCGGGCCTCCTGCGCCTGACGGGCCTCGGCCATCGCCTCGGTCTTCTTCTTGTGCGGACCGAGAACCATGATCATGTTCCGGCCGTCCTGCTTCGGGTTCGACTCCACGAAGCCGAGGTCCTGGACGTCCTCCGCGAGGCGCTGCAGCAGTCGGTAGCCCAGCTCGGGCCGGGACTGCTCGCGACCACGGAACATGATCGTGATCTTGACCTTGTCGCCCTGCTTGAGGAACCGGACGACATGACCCTTCTTGGTGTCGTAGTCGTGCGGGTCGATCTTCGGCCGGAGCTTCATCTCCTTGATGACCGTGTGCGCCTGGTTCTTGCGCGCCTCACGGGCCTTCATGGCCGACTCGTACTTGAACTTCCCGTAGTCCATGAGCTTGCACACGGGCGGACGGGCGTTCGCCGCAACCTCTACGAGGTCGAGGTCGTACTCCTGCGCAAGCTCCAGGGCCTTGGCAAGCGGAACAATCCCGACCTGCTCGCCGCTGGGACCGACAAGTCGCACCTCGGGAACGCGAATCCGGTCGTTGATGCGGGGCTCGGCGCTGATGGATCCTCCTCGGTAGCACCACGCGACGGTCTGGCAGACAGCCGCGTAACGTCTGTGTTCGTTGGACCTGACCGCGCCGAGACAGAGAAAACGCCCCGGACGATCACAGGCGGGGCTCCTCGAACTACCGGAGCACCGCCGCTTTTGATCGCGGGGCGCGCTTTCGGGTCGGCCACCGCCGCGAGGGCGGTGCCGCCTGACCGGTGACCCGCCGTCCCGGGGGACGGCCAGGTGGGAGTTCGAAAGCCTCCACTTCGTGGGCCGGGCCCGCTGCCGCGAGGCGCGCGTGTCCGACCGGTCGTTGCACCAGGTTAGCAGCTCGTCAGGGGATGGGCTAACCGAGACCGGGTACGACCGTACCGTGCCGGGCGCCTATCGTGTGCGGCATGAGTGACACCCCTGCTGAGTCCCCCGACTTCGACGCCATGACCCGCGACATCGCCGAGGTCCCGGCGGTCGAGGTGATCGTGACGGTCGCCGTCAATCTGATGAGCGCCGCCGCGGTGAAGCTCGGTCTGACCGAGGAGGGTGAGTCGCACAAGGACCTCGACGAGGCCCGCAAGCTGGTGCACGCGCTGGCCGGATTGCTGGACGCGAGTGCGACCGAGATCAGCTCGTTCCATGCGGCGCCACTGCGCGACGGGCTGAAGTCGCTGCAGCTGGCGTTCCGCGAGGCGTCGCTCGTCGCGGACGAGCCGGGGCAGGGCCCGGGCGAGAAGTACACCGGCCCGGTCTTCGGCTGAGGCCTATCCGCGAACGTAGAAGGGCTCGCCCGGCGGCGTCGCCCCGGCCGGCAGCAGTGCCAGGTCGAGGCCGCGCACCAGGCGGGCCCTGAGTGTTTCGTCGGCGGCGAGCCGCTCGGCGACGGCGCGGGCGGCCTCGGCGGGCGCGGCGGAGGAGTCCAGGACGAGGGCGAGGGTGCCGTCGCCCCGGCCGGGGCCGAGATGGGCGCGGAGCACGGCCGGCTCGGTGGCCACGACGCCGCGCACCGCCTCGACGACGGCCGGGTCGGTGAGCGGGTCGGTGCTGGTCCGGCCCTCCGCCAGGGCCAGCAGGGCGGGGCCGGTCAGCTCGAACGGCACCGGGCCGGCCAGGTCCAGCACCACGGTGTCGGCCTTCTCGTGCGCCGCGGCCTGCAGCGCCTGGTGGAGAGGTACGGCCACCGGGCGGGCCGCCGGGTCCCAGCGGGCGAGGGAGCCGGTGGAGGTGAAGGCGGGCAGGGCGGTGCGGTCGCCCGCCCTGAGGGTGGGTACGGCCATGTCGCTGGTCTTCTCCCGGCGCAGCCCGTGCGCGTCCTCCTCCACCTCTCCGAGCACGGCGACGACGGGGACCAGCAGCCGGGCGTCCTTCAGCGCCTCCAGCACCGGCGCGACGGCGGTGCGGTCCTCGGCCCAGGCGGCCAGCGCCGCGCCCAGCCGGGCGTCGGCGGAGCCGTCGTCGTCGGAGAAGCCGGGGTCGGGGATGTTCTTGTTCGCCACGGTCCCGACCCTATCGGGGCCCGGGACCGCCTCGGCGGGCGGCCGAGGGAGACCGCCGGCCGGGCCGTCTAGAAGCGCTCGAACTCGCCGAGGCGCCGTCGTCTGCCGCGCCAGAGCATCACGGAGGCGACCAGCAGGACGCCGCCGGCGCTGCCCGCGAGCGGGGCCGCCCAGGCCGAGGGGCCGTCGTCCGGCTCGGTGGTGTCCGGTCCGGGGCCGAAGTAGCGCTCGCCGTAGGCGGCCGAGGTGAGGCCGTCCGGCTCGAGGCGGCCGGCCTCCTCCAGGGCGGCGGCGGGGTCGACGAAGCCGAAGCCACGGGAGTCGTCCCGCCCGCCGTCGGGGGCGTTGCGGGCGGTGTCCTCCAGCAGCCGTTTGACCTGGGCCGGGGTGAGGCCGGGATGGGCGGCCCGGACGAGCGCGGCGGCGCCGGAGACGAAGGCGGCGGCGGCGCTGGTGCCCCAGCCCTCGTAGTACTTGCGGTCGGGGTCGGCGATGATCACGTCGTCGCCGGGGGCGCTGACCGTGGCGTACCAGCGGCGGGTGGAGAAGGAGGCGCGGGTGCCGTAGCGGTCGACCGCGGTCGCGGCGATCACGCCGGGGTAGGCGGCCGGGTACGAGATGTGGTCGCCCTTCTCGCCGCCGTTGCCTGCGGAGGCGACCACGACCACGCCCTGGGCCAGGGCGTACTGGATGGCCTCGTCCTCGGCGGATTCGGGGTGGGCGGAGGCGGAGTCGTCGCCGAGGGAGAGGTTGATGACGTCGGCGCCGTTGTCGGTGGCCCAGCGGATGCCCTCGGCGAGGGCGTTGCCGCGGGTCTTGCGGGCCTTGGTGCGGGCCGGGTCGCCGTCCTCCAGGATCACGCGGACGGGCAGGATCTTCGCCTCGGGGGCGATGCCGATGACCCCGTCGGCGCCGCCGGGGCCGTGTCCGTGGCCGGCGATGATCCCGGCCATCGCGGTGCCGTGCCGGGCCCAGGCGCGCTCGCCCTCGCTCGCGCCGAAGCCGACGAGGTCCTTGCCGGCCAGGACGTTGCCGGCGAGGTCGGGGTGGCCGGCGTCGACGCCGGTGTCGAGGACGGCGACGGTGACGCCCGCGCCCCGCGTGGTCCGCCAGGCCTCGTCGGTGTGCATGGCCTCCAGGGACCACTGCTTGGCGCGGATGTTGTCGGCGTGCGCCGCGGTGGGCGGGACGAGGGTGACGGCGGCCGCCAGAAGGAGGGTGAGGGCTGCGCCGCGGCGGGTCCCGGCTGGTGTCGCGAGGGTCACGAGGGCGCCTCCGTGGGGTCCGGGTCGGCGGTCTTGCGCAGGCCGCGTTCGACGCGGTCGGCGAGGCCCTGGGCCTCGTGGCCGAGGCCCGCCTGGGCGGGGGCGGCGGTCGCACCGGACGCCATGGCCTCCTCGGCGGGCTGCGGCTTGTCGACGGCGCGGCCGTCGGCCCAGCCGGAGACGGCGTAGACCACGACGGGGGCGTCGGTGAGGACGGAGACCGTCCACGCGGCGCGCTGCGGTGCGCCGAAGCCTGCGGCGACGGTGTCCTCCGCGGCGTACGGCAGCGGCATGAGGTCGGCGCGCAGGCCCAGCCCCTGGTGCTCGAAGCGGCGGGCGAGCGCGGTCATGGCGGCTGCGTCGCCCTCGGTGAAGAGCAGGCCGACGGTGGTGACGTAGCTCTGGGTGGCGTCGGTGTAGGTGGCGCGGAGCAGGCGGGCGCAGCCGACGGGGTCGAGGGCCTTGCGCAACAGCGGGTCGAAGGCGTCGGCACAGCCGCTGTCGGGGGCGACGGCGATACGGGTCCAGGTGCGGTCGGCGCCGCCGGGACCGGCGCCGCGGCCGTCGACGGTGGGAGGGAACAACTGGTCGACGGGCACGCTGTGCCACAGCTCCGCGGCCGCGGCGTAGCCGCTGTGCGCGGGGTCGTCGCCGGAGTCCCCGACGAGCCAGCTCCCGGCCGCGGCCCCGCCGATCAGCCCCATCCCGAGCACGAGGCAGACGCCGGCTGCGACGGCCTGCCCGCGCATCCGTCCTCCGTACGGCGCCGTCCGGGCGCGTGCGGCACCCCCGTCGGGCCCACCGCCGTCCCCGGGCACCGCCGACGGACTGTGCCACGAGTAACCCGGGTCCGGCCCGCCGGGGCCACGGCGCGGCAGATCACCGGCGACGGGGCCGGCGTGGCCCGGGATGCGCGTGCCGGTGGTGAGGTCGGTGGCGGTGGGCGGCGGGGAGCCGCTCCCTGGCCGGGTGCCGCCGAGGGCGCCGGAGACGCGGGCGGTGTCCGGGGTGGAGTCGGCAACGGGGCGCCGGAACGGCCCGGGCCCGCCCTGTGTCCCACCGGCACCACGGGGACCCGACGTTTCGGCGGCACCCGTGGCGGAGGCCTCACCAGGCTGACCGGCCGACTCGGGGCCACCCTGCGCAGTCACGCCACGACCCGGACCCCGCACATCGGCCGCACCCCCAACAGAAGCAGCACCGGGATATCCGGACGACCCGAAAGCACCCTGCACGGGCACACCGCCACGCGAACCCGACGCCCCGGCAGCACCCCCAGCAGAGACAGCACCAGGCTGACCGGCCGACTCGGGGCCACCCTGCGCAGTCACGCCACGACCCGGACCCCGCACATCGGCCGCACCCCCAACAGAAGCAGCACCGGGATATCCGGACGGGTCTGCGGCACCCGTGGCGGAGACAGCACCGCTCAGGCCGGGCTGCCCGGGGAAGCCCGCGGCGGAGGCGGCGGTACGGCTCCCCGACCGGCCGGACGTGCCCGGGGCGGCCGACCCGTGCTCCTGGCGGGGGTTCGGGCCGGATGCCGCAGCGGCGGGCGTCGTCCCCGGGTGGCCGTGCGGCACAGCGCGGGCAGCCCCTGGCCTCTCACGGCGCTCGGCGGGCTCGGGGCCCGGGCCGGCCGGGACCCGGCGCAGGCGGGTCGTCGTCTCCGCCGGGGTCTCCGCAGGGGGCTGGACAGGCTGTGTCCGCGGCGCGGTGCGGAGCGGTTCCACGCCCGCACCTCCGTCACCGACGGTCGGCGGCACGTCGGGAAAGCGGGCGGAGGCGCGCGGCGGGGGCGGAGGCGCGGTGCCGGTCGTCCGGGGCTCGGCGGAAGGGAAACCGGGGAAACCGGACGACGCCGCCACGGGCGACGAGACGTCGGACGTCGACCCACACGCCGCCGGCCCCGAGGACACGACCGCACCCTCGGACCGCGCGGAAGCAGTCGACGGCGCATCCCCGGGACGGGGTTGCGTACCGGCCGGGGCGGGCTCGGCGGACGGGCGGTCCCCTGGGGGCGGGTGCTCCTGCGCGACCTGTTCGGCGGGCGGTGTGCGATCGGCCGGCGGACGGGCGGGGCGCGGCGGGAAGGAGGCGCGGGTGCGCGGCGCTTCCGTGCTCATGCACCCCCCGTTTCCTCGTGCCCGGGCCGTTCCTCGTGACGCGGTACGCGGTGCACGCTCCGTCCGGGCACGCATACCCGCACGGGCGGACCGCCATCCCGGCACGGACGTCGGGCGTGCAGCCCGAGGCCGTTCCGCCGTGCGTGCGCGTCACTCTACGGCGTGCCCCGGCGCGAGGGGGAACCAGTCCACGCCCCCGGGGCATTGGCCCGGAACGTCCCCCTACCCTGCGGTAATCCCGTCTGGCAGGCTGCGCCCATGACTGCGCCCTCCGCCGACCGGGCCCGATACGACCGGGCCACCGCCGCCCTCGACGCCCCGTTCGCGATCGTGGACCTGGCGGCCTTCGACGCCAACGCGGACGATCTGGTGCGCCGGTCCGGCGGGAAGCCGGTCCGGGTCGCCAGCAAGTCCGTCCGCTGCCGGGCCCTGCTCGAACGCGTCCTGGCCCGGGACGGTTTCGCGGGCGTCATGTCGTTCACACTGGCCGAGTCCCTGTGGCTGGCCCGCTCCGGCGTGGAGGACGTCCTGCTCGCCTACCCGTCCGCGGACCGGGCCGGGTACGCCGAGCTGACCGCCGACCCGAAACTGGCCGCCGCCGTGACCGTGATGGTCGACGATCCCGCGCAGCTCGATCTCATCGACGCCGCGCGCGGGGGCGGAGGTGAAGTGGTCCGGGT
Source organism: Streptomyces poriticola (assembly GCF_036689765.1). NCBI lineage: Bacteria > Bacillati > Actinomycetota > Actinomycetes > Kitasatosporales > Streptomycetaceae > Streptomyces > Streptomyces poriticola. The sequence continues at coordinate 34,978 of NZ_JBAGKH010000012.1, read as the reverse complement.
CTGCCTGGAGTTGGACACCTCGCTGTGGCTGCTGGGCGGGCGGATGCGGGTCGGGGCCCGCCGCTCGCCGCTGCGCTCCCCCGGCCAACTCGCCGGCCTGGCCCGCTCGGTGGCCCGGCGGCCGGGGTTCCGAGTGGTGGGGATCATGGCGTACGAGGGTCATGTCGCCGGAGTCGGGGACGCGCTGGCGGGCCGGCCGCTGCGGTCCCGTGCGATCCGGCTGATGCAGGCCGCGGCCCGGCGGGAGCTGGCCCAGCGGCGCGCGGAGGCGGTGCGGGCGGTGCGCGCGGTGGTGCCGGAGCTGGAGTTCGTCAACGGCGGCGGCACCGGCAGCGTGCAGTACACGGCGGCCGAGGGTGCGGTCACCGAGGTCGCCGCCGGGTCGGGGCTGTACGTACCGCGGCTGTTCGACAACTACACGTCGTTCCGGGGCCGTCCGGCGGCGCTGTTCGCACTGCCGGTGGTGCGCCGCCCGGGGGTGGGGGTGGTGACGGTCCTCGGCGGTGGCTACCCGGCCTCCGGTGCGGCCGCGGCGGACCGGCTGCCGGTGCCGTGTCTGCCCGAGGGGCTGCGGTACGACCCGCAGGAGGGGCCCGGTGAGGTGCAGACGCCGCTGCTCGGCCCGGCCGCCGACGATCTGCTCATCGGCGACCGGGTGTGGTTCCGGCACGCCAAGGCCGGTGAGCTGTGCGAGCGGTTCGACGCGCTGCACCTCGTGGAGGGCGACGCAGTGACGGCGACCGTGCCGACGTACCGGGGCGAGGGGCGTACGTTTCTCTGACGGTCCTCGGCCGGGTCCATGGTCGTCCACCGATTTCTCCGACGTGTTCCACCGCACCGACTCCCTGACGGTGTCCCACCGGCTCCCTGACGGCGGTCGGTTCGTGGACGGCGGCTCGTCCGCGTACCGCCGTCCCGCCCTCCCCGCGCGCCGGTCAGTCCGTCGGGCCGAGGCTGCTGCCCACGCCGCCGCCGGTGTCCGCGTCTCCGGCGGGGCGGATTCCCTCGGTGATGGTGTCCATCGCGGCGAGCGGCGGGCCGTCCTCGCCGGCGTCGAAGACGTAGCGGACGAGGATCGGGGAGCCGGTGCCGACGCTGGACGGGAACACCATCGACTGCACATAGCCGCCGGGTCCCTTGGCGGTCGTCACCCGCCAGCGGACCAGGTACCCGGCGCGGCCGGCGACGGCGACCGGCCCGGACTTCACGACCTCGTGGGACTCGAGGCCGCCGAACGGCCGGTTGCCTATCAGGTCCTCGTGGAAAGCGTCGTCTGCGGCGTCCGCTATGTCCTGCTTGGCGAGAACCTCCGGGGAGGTCTCGTCGGTCACCGTCACGGTGCGGGAGATGACCATGCCGCGCCGGCACACGGCGCCGTCGCCCGGGCACTCGTAGGTGCCGTCCGTCGTCATCATGACGTCGTCCTCGACGACGTTCTCGGGGCGGACCCAGCCGTCCGGCAGCGGGAAGGTGATGCCGTTGAGCTGGTCCTCGACGACGGCCGGGTCCTCCGCGTCGGGCCCGGAGCCGGACGGCGAGGCGGCGGGCGGCCCGCTCGGCGGTGCCGGGACGGTGCCCACGGTCGCGGTCACCGGGGGGTCGGCGACGGTGCCGCCGTCGTCGCCCCGGCCGAGGAGCAGCGCACCGCCGACCACCGCCGCGACCAGGACGGCCGCGGAGACGGTCAGGGCGACCGCCCTGCCGCGGCCGGTGCCGCCCCGGAACGGCGCCGGACCGCCGGTGCGGAGCGGAACCGTCGGGTGCGGCTGCGGAGGCGGCGGCTGCCCCGCGGCCGCGGGGGCGCGCCGGTGCTCGGTCCAGGCCCGGCCGTCCCACCAGCGTTCCTGGTGCGGGACCGACGGGTCGCGGTACCAGCCGGGCGGAGGCGTCATGGTCATGCACGCACTGTAGGACGGCCGCTACAGCGGCGTGACGTACGCCCCCGAGATCCCGCCGTCGACCAGGAAGTCGGTGGCGTTGACGAACGAGGAGTCGTCGCTGGCCAGGAAGGCGACGGCGGCGGCGATCTCCTCGGCCTCCGCGAACCGTCCCAGCGGGATGTGCACCAGGCGGCGCGCGGCCCGCTCGGGGTCCTTGGCGAACAGCTCCTGCAGCAGCGGGGTGTTGACCGGTCCGGGGCACAGCGCGTTGACCCGGATGCCGTCCCGGGCGAACTGCACGCCCAGCTCCCGGGACATGGCGAGGACGCCGCCCTTGGAGGCGGTGTAGGAGATCTGGGAGGTCGCCGCGCCCATGCGGGCCACGAAGGACGCGGTGTTGATGACGGAGCCCCTGCCCTGCTGCCGCATGTAGGGGATGGCGGCCTTGCAGCACAGGTAGACGGAGGTGAGGTTGACCTCCTGGACGCGCTTCCACGCCTCCAGCCCGGTCTCCAGGATCGAGTCGTCGTCGGGCGGGGAGATACCGGCGTTGTTGAAGGCGATGTCGACGCTGCCGTAAGTGTCGTACGCCGTCCGGAACAGGGCCTCGACCTGCTCGGGGTCGGTGACGTCGACGGAGACGAAGGTGCCGCCGACCTCCTCGGCCGCGGCCTTGCCACGGGTCTCGTCGACGTCGCCGCAGACGACCCGGGCGCCCTCGGAGGCGAGCCGGCGGGCGGCGGCGAGTCCGATGCCGCTGCCGGCGCCGGTGACGACGGCGGTACGGCCGACCAGGCGGCGGCAGACGATGTCCTCGGTCATGAGTGGATCAACCCTCCGTGCTGATGAAGACGTTCTTGGTCTCGGTGAAGGCGGCGAGCGCGTCCGGGCCCAGTTCACGGCCCAGGCCGGACTGCTTGAAACCGCCGAAGGGGGTCCAGTAGCGGACAGCGGAGTGGGAGTTGACGGACAGGTTCCCGGCCCGCACGGCCTGCGAGACGCGCAGGGCGCGGCCCACGTCCCGGGTCCACAGGGAGCCGGCCAGTCCGTACTCGGTGGCGTTGGCCAGGCGGATCGCGTCGGCCTCGTCGTCGAACGGCAGCACGACGGCGACCGGGCCGAAGACCTCCTCGACCGCCACGCGCGCGTGCGGCTCGACGCCGGTCAGCACGGTGGGCGGGAACCAGAAGCCGGGGCCCTCGGGTGCCTTTCCGCGGATGCCGTCGGCGCTCTCGGTGACGTAGGAGCGGACGCGTTCCAGCTGCACCCGGGAGATCAGCGGGCCCATCTGGGTCTGCTCGTCGGCCGGGTCGCCGACCCGGACGGCTTCGATCGCGGGGGTGAGCAGCTCGAGGAACCGGTCGTGGACGGAGCGCTGGACGAGGATGCGGGTGCGGGCGCAGCAGTCCTGGCCGGAGTTGTCGAGGAAGGACATGGGGGCGGCGGCCGCGGCGGCCTCCAGGTCGGCGTCGGCGAAGACGATGTTGGGGCTCTTGCCGCCGAGTTCGAGGGTGACGCGCTTGAGCCGTGCCGAGCCCTTCGCCAGCACCTGCTTGCCGACCGCCGTCGACCCGGTGAAGACGATCTTCGCGACGCCGGGGTGCTCGACCAGGGCGTTGCCGGCGACCGGACCGTGGCCGGGCAGCACCTGGAACAGGCCCTCCGGCAGTCCGGCCGCCAGGGCGAGCTCGGCCAGGCGCAGGGCGGTCAGCGGGGTGGTCTCGGCCGGTTTGAGGATGACCGCGTTGCCCGCCGCGAGGGCCGGGGCGGCACCCCAGGCGGCGATGGGCATGGGGAAGTTCCAGGGCGCGACGACGCCGACGACGCCGAGCGGCTCGAGGACGGTGATGTCGAGGCCGCCGGGGACCGGGATCTGCCGGCCGGTGAGCCGCTCCACTCCCCCGGCCGCGTAGTCGAGCAGGTCGCGTACGTTGCCCGCCTCCCAGCGGGCGTTGCCGAGGGTGTGGCCGGCCTCGCGGACCTCGAGCCGGGCCAGTTCCTCCAGGTGGTCGTCGACCTGGGCGGCGAACCGGCGCAGCAGGCGGGCGCGGTCGCCGGGGGCGAGGGCGGCCCAGGACGCCTGGGCGCGTGCGGCGTGCACGACGGCCGTGTCGACGTCGGCCGCGGTGGCGCCGGGGACGGTGGCGACGACCTCCTCGGTCGCCGGGTTCAGTACTTGGAGCTCGTACGACACCGGGGCCTCACATGCGTTCGAAGGAGCGGCGCAGCTCCCAGTCGGTGACCGCCGCGTCGAAGGCGTCCAGCTCGACGCGGGCCATGTTGCGGTAGTGCGCGACGACCTCGTCGCCGAAGGCGGCCTTGGCGACGGGGCTGTTCTCCCAGAGTTCGGCGGCCTCGCGCAGGGTGGTGGGGACGTGCTCGAAGTCGGCGGTGTAGGCGTTCCCCGGGCAGGGCTCGGGCAGTTCGAGCCGCTGCTCGACGCCGTACAGGCCGGCGGCCACCATGCCCGCGACCGCCAGGTGCGGGTTGACGTCGCCGCCGGGCAGCCGGTTCTCGAAGCGCAGTGAGCGGCCGTGGCCCACCACACGCAGGGCGCAGGTGCGGTTGTCGTAGCCCCAGGCGACGGCGGTGGGGGCGAAGGAGCCCGGCTGGAAGCGCTTGTAGGAGTTGATGTGGGGGGCGTAGAGCAGGGAGAAGTCGCGGAGTGCGGCGAGCTGGCCGGCCAGGAAGTGCCGCATGACGTCGGACATGCCGCCGGGTCCGGCGCCGGGCATGGCGCTGTTGCCGTGTTCGTCGGCGAGGGAGAGGTGGATGTGGCAGGAGTTGCCCTCGCGGGCGTCGTACTTGGCCATGAAGGTCAGGGAGACGCCCTCCTGGGCGGCGATCTCCTTGGCTCCGGTCTTGTAGACGGCGTGCTGGTCGCAGGTGACCAGGGCCTCGTCGTAGCGGAAGGCGATCTCGTGCTGGCCGGGATTGCACTCGCCCTTGGCGGACTCGACGGTCAGCCCGGCGGCGGCCATCTCGTTGCGGATCCGGCGCAGCAGGGGTTCGATACGGCCGGTGCCGAGCACGGAGTAGTCGATGTTGTACTGGTTGGCCGGGGTCAGGCCGCGGTATCCGGCGTCCCAGGCCTGCTCGTAGGTGTCCTTGAAGACGATGAACTCCAGCTCGGTGCCGACCTGGGCGGTGAGCCCGAGCTCGGCCAGGCGCTCCAGCTGGCGGCGCAGGATCTGGCGGGGTGCGGCGACGACCGGGCTGCCGTCGCTCCAGGCGAGGTCGGCGATCAGCAGGGCGGTGCCCTCGTTCCAGGGCACCCGGCGCAGCGTGGCCGGGTCGGGGTGCATGGCGAAGTCTCCGTAGCCGCGGTCCCAGGAGGACATCTCGTAGCCGTCCACGGTGTTCATCTCGGCGTCGACGGCGAGGAGGTAGTTGCAGCCCTCGGTGCCGTGGTGGAGCACCTCGTCGAGGAAGAAACGGGCGGCGAACCGCTTGCCCTGGAGCCGCCCTTGCATGTCGGGGAAGGCCAGGACGACAGTGTCGATCTCGCCGCCCGCGACGAGGGCGTGCAGCTCCTCGACGGCGAGCGGGGGTGTGCGGTCTGCCACGGGAAGGCCTCCTTCGGGCTTCTTCGGTCAGCCGGAAGCCATAAGGTATTGCCGAGAACCATTTCTTGGGAAGGGGGTACGGCTGCATGTCGCAGGCGGACGCGGAGCGCGCGGGGGTGGAGGCGGCGGTCCGGGCCGGGGACCGGCTCGCCCCCGTGCTGCGGCCGGTGCGGGCGGGCAACGGCTTCGAGGAGGCGCTGGAGCAGATCCTGCAGGTGGTGCGGCTCGGGCTGGTGCCGGGCGGCGAGCGGCTGCCCTCGGAGCGGGAGCTGGCGGAGCGGCTCGGGATCAGCCGGGTGACCCTGCGCGAGGTGCTGAAGGTGCTGCAGGACCAGGGCCTGGTCGAGGCCCGGCGCGGGCGCTACGGCGGCACGTTCGTGCTGCCGCGCACCGACACGCCCGGGGAGGAGGAGCTGCGGCGCCGGCTGCAGGACCTCGACGTCGAGGACACGCTGCGCTTCCGTGAGGTGCTGGAGGTGGGCGCGGCGGAGCTGTGTGCGGCGCACGGCCTGACCGACGGGCAGGCGAAGCGGCTGCGGGAGGCGCTGGCGCGCACGCACGACGCGCCGCTGACGGACTACCGCCGGCTGGACACGCTGCTGCACCTCACCCTGGCCGAGCTGTCCGGCTCGGCGACGCTCACCGCCCAGTACGCGGCCGTCCGCGCGAAACTCAACGACCTGCTGGACTGCATCCCGCTGCTGGTGCGCAACCTGGAGCACTCGCAGCGCCAGCACACCGCACTGGTGGAGGCCGTGCTCGACGGGGACGCCGACGGGGCGCGGGAGATGACCCGGGAGCACTGCGCGGGCACGGCGGCGCTGCTGCGCGGCTTCCTCACCTGACCCGGGCGCGTCCCGCGGCGTGCGTGGTGCGGCGCCCGGGTCTGCAGAAGGGCCGTCCGCGTTAACCACGACGTTACGCACGGGTCTTGATTTCCCGCCCTCGGCACCGCAAAGGTATGGAGCCATTCCATTGAGCTTCCGCCCGTGTGGGGAGTCGTGCCATGACCGTGGAATCGACCGAGCAGCGCTCCGCCTCCGAGGCGGACCACTACCTGGAACGCAGAGCCCTGCGCCGGGGCAGCGCCGGCTGGCTGCTGCTGACCGGCCTCGGCGTCGCCTACGTCGTCTCCGGCGACTACGCGGGCTGGAACTTCGGCCTGGCCGAGGGCGGGTTCGGCGGCCTGGCCATCGCCATGGTCCTGATGGGCCTGATGTACACCTGCATGGTGTTCGCGCTGGCGGAGCTGTCGTCGATCCTGCCCACGGCGGGCGGCGGCTACGGTTTCGCCCGCCGGGCGCTCGGCCCCTGGGGCGGCTTCCTGACCGGCACGGCGATCCTCATCGAGTTCATCCTGGCGCCCGCCGCGATCTCGATCTTCATCGGGGACTACGTCGAGTCCCTGGGCCTGTTCGGCCTGGAGTCCGGATGGCCGGTCTACCTCGCCTGCTTCGTGATCTTCATCGGCATCCACCTGTGGGGCGTGGGCGAGGCGCTGCGCTTCAGCTTCGTGGTCACCGGCATCGCGGTGGCCGCGCTGCTGGTGTTCGCCGTCGGCGCCTTCGCGGAGTTCGACGCCTCGGGACTGGACGACATCCCGGTGGACCCGGAGGCCTTCGGCGCGAACTCGTGGCTGCCGCTGGGCCTGCTCGGCATCTGGGCCGCGTTCCCGTTCGGGATGTGGTTCTTCCTGGGCGTGGAGGGTGTGCCGCTCGCCGCCGAGGAGACCCGGGACCCGGCCCGTACGCTGCCCCGGGCGATCCGCTGGTCGATGGGCATCCTGGTGCTGCTGGCCCTGGTGACGTTCTTCGCCGCGGCCGGGAGCAGGGGCTCGGCGGCGATCCAGGAGGCGGGCAACCCGCTGGTCGAGGCGCTGCAGCCGGACGGCGAGGCCACGGCGCTGAGCCGGATCGTGAACTACGCGGGCCTGGCCGGCCTGGTCGCCTCGTTCTTCTCCCTGATCTACGCGGGCTCGCGGCAGCTGTTCGCGCTGTCCCGCGCGGGCTATCTGCCGAGGTTCCTTTCGCTGACCAGCAGCCGCAAGGCCCCGTATCTGGGCCTGCTGGTGCCGGGCGCGATCGGCTTCGCACTGGCCGCGGGGACGGGCGACGGTGCGCGCATGCTGAACGTGGCGGTCTTCGGCGCCACGATCTCCTACGCCCTGATGTCGCTGTCCCACATCGTGCTCCGGCGCCGCGAGCCCGGACTGGAGCGGCCGTACCGTACGCCGGGCGGGGTCCTGACCTCCTCGGTGGCGCTGGTGCTGGCCTGCGCGGCGCTGGTCGCCACCTTCCTGGTCGACGTGACGGCGGCGTTCATCGCGCTCGCGGTGTACGTGGTCGCCGTGGCGTACTTCGGGCTGTACAGCCGCAGGCGGCTGGTGGCGAAGGCACCGGAGGAGGAGTTCGCGGCACTGGCCGCGGCCGAGGCAGAGTTGGCACGGGACCGAGGTCCGAGGACGACGTGAGGCACGCGTGACGACTGAGGAGCACAGGGTGGCCAGACCGCTGATCGGGGTCAGCACCTACCGGGAGCCCGCCCGCTGGGGGGTGTGGGAGCTGGAGGCGGCACTGCTGCCCGCGGGCTATCCGCGGCTGGTCCAGGCGGCCGGCGGCCTCGCCGCGATGCTGCCGCCGGACGACCCCGCGCACGCCGCGGCGGCGGTGGCCCGGCTGGACGGTCTCGTGGTGGCCGGCGGACCCGACGTGGAGCCGGTCCGCTACGGCGCCGAACCCGGGCCCCGCACCGGGCCGCCCGCCCGGGACCGCGACATGTGGGAGCTGGCCCTGATCGAGGCGGCGCTGGCCGCGGGCGTGCCGCTGCTCGGCATCTGCCGGGGGATGCAGCTGCTGAACGTCGCCCTGGGCGGCACCCTCGTCCAGCATCTCGACGGCCATGCGGAGGCGGTCGGCGTCTTCGGCGGCCACCCGGTCGAACCGGTGCCGGGCACGGTGTACGCGCGGCTCGTGCCGGAGACGGCGGTCGTCCCGACCTACCACCACCAGGCGGTGGACCGGCTCGGCAGCGGTCTGGTCCCGTCGGCGCACGCGGCGGACGGCACGGTGGAGGCGCTGGAGCTGCCGTCCGCCGACGGATGGGTGCTGGGGGTGCAGTGGCATCCGGAGATGGGCGAGGACGTGCGGGTGATGCGGGCGCTGGTGGAGGCTGCCGCCGCGAGCGCCGGTTGACCTCGACCAAGGTCGAGGCGCCAGGGCCGAGTCATGACGACTCGGGACGACACCTTGCTCCTCTTCCGCAGCACCCTGTGGATCACCGGCGGCCATCCGGAGGGTTTCCGCGGAGCCCGTCCGCGCGGGCCGTGGCGTTCGCGGAGCAGCACGGGCCGCAGCTCATGGTGCAGACCTTCGTGGACGAGGAGCGGATGCCGGCGCACAGCTTCCAGCTCTGCCGGGACTCCGACACGGTCCGCACGCACTGAAGCCGGCGGACCCGTACGTCCAGGAGGTGATGGAGCACTGCCGGGTGGAGCGCTTCGAGGTGTTCGGCCGGCCGGACGCCGAGGTCACGGCCGAGGTGCGCGCGGCGCTCGGCGAGCAGTGCGAGGTCACGTTCGCCCCGCGCGCCGCCGGCTTCGTCCGCTTCGTCACGGCACGCCGGGAGTGAGGGCCCGTCACCGGCTCCCTCGCCGGCTGCGGGCACCGGCCGGGCTCAGCCCCGCGTCAGGGACAGCAGCTGGCGGGCCGGGCCCGTCGGGCGGTGGCCGGTGGGCCAGACGGCACGCAGGTCACGGGCGAGGGTGATGTCGGCGAGGGGGACGCTCACCAGGCGGCGCATGGCCAGTTCCTCACCGACGGCGAGTTCGCTGAGCACGGCCGGGCCCGCCCCGCTCACTGCGGCGGCCTTGACCGCGGTGGTGGAGGACAGCTCGATCAGCGGGCGGGCCAGTCCGCCGAGGGCAGCGTCCAGGACCTGCCGGGTGCCGGAGCCCTTCTCCCGCAGGATCAGCGGGGTCGCCGCCAGTTCCGCGGCGGCCAGCGGACGGCGCCGGCGGGTCCAGGGGTGACCCGGCGCGGTCACCACGATCAGCCGGTCGTGGGCGATCACGGCGGAGTCCAGTCCGGCGGGGACGTCCAGCCCCTCCACGAAGCCGAGGTCGGCCTCGTCGGTCAGCAGCCGCTCGGCCACCGCCGCCGAGTTCCCGGCGAGCAGCGACACCGCCGTGTCCGGCCGCTGTGCCCGCAGCGCGAGCAGCCAGCCGGGCAGCAGGTACTCGGCGATCGTCATGCTCGCCGCCACCCGCAGCCGGGAGTCACGGCGGTCCCGCAGCGCCTGCGCACCCGCGTCGAAGGCCTCGGCCGCCTCCACGATCCGCCGCGCCCAGTCGGTGACCAGCGCACCGGCGTCGGTGAGCCGAGACCCCCGCGGTGAGCGGTCCACCAGGGCGACGCCCAGCTGGCGTTCCATGGAGCGGATCCGGCTGCTGGCGGCGGGCTGGGTGATGCCCAGCTCGCGCGCCGCCCCGCCCAGACTGCCCAGCCGCGCCACCGCCAGCAGCAGCTCCAGCGCCCCCAGGTCCGGCACCCGGTGCGCCAGCGATCCCGGAGGTGTCCGGGCCGCGGCCGCACTTCCGTTCCTGCTGCCCGTCTCCGTGTCCTCCGCCCTGCCCATAACCCCAGTTTATGTCCTCATAGAGGCATGGTCCCTGGTCGGCGCATTCGGCTCCGGCGACTGTGGGGATCATGGTCACCGCAGCCCAGCCGCTTCCCCGTGCCGCCGCCCGCCCGCCCCGCGTCCCGGCCGTCCGCCATCTCGGCCCCAACTGGTACGCGTGTGTCATGGGCACCGCCATCGTGGCCACCGCCGGGGCCTCGCTGCCGCTGCGTCTGCCCGCGCTGCGCACGGCCTGCACGGCGATCTGGGTGCTGTCGGCACTGCTGCTGGCGGCGTTGCTCGTCGCCCGGGCACTGCACTGGCGCCACCACCGCGATCAGGCCCGCGCCCATCTGCTGGACCCCGCGGCGGCCCCCTTCTACGGCTGTCTGGCGATGGCGCTGTCCGCCGTCGGCGGCGGCGCACTCGGCGTCGGCCGCGACTGGACCGGCCTGCGCGCCTCGGTCGCCCTGGGCGCCGTGCTGTTCGTCGCCGGTACGGTCGTCGGGCTCGCGGCCGCCGTGGCCGTGCCGTATCTGATGGCCGTGCGCCACCGGATCGAGCCGGCGCAGGCCAGCCCGGTGTGGCTGCTGCCGCTGGTGGCGCCGATGGTGTCCGCAGCCGTCGGACCGCTGCTGGTCCCCCGTCTGCCGGGCGGCCAGCCGCGGGAGACCCTGCTGCTGGCGTGCGTCGCCCTGTTCGGGGTGAGTCTGCTGGCCACCCTGGTGATGCTGCCGCTGGTCTTCGCCCGGCTGCTGACCTCCGGACCGCTGCCGCTCGCGCTGACCCCGACACTGTTCCTCGTCCTCGGCCCGCTCGGGCAGTCGACCACGGCCGCCGGCCAGTTCGCCGACGCCGCCCCTGGTGTCCTGCCGGCCCCGTACGCGGCCGGCTTCGGGGTGCTCGCGGTGGCGTACGGCGTGCCGGTGATGGGGTTCGCGCTGCTGTGGCTCGTACTGGCCACCGCGCACGTCGTGCGGGCCGGGCGGCTCGGGATGGGCTTCTCGATGACCTGGTGGTCGTTCACCTTCCCCGTGGGCACCTGTGTCACCGGCGCCGGGGCGCTGGCCCGGCACACCGGGCTCGCCGTGTACGGGGCACTCGCCGTCGCCCTGTACGCGGTGCTGGTCACCGCCTGGGCGGTGGCGGCCGTGCGGACCGGGCAGGGGCTGGTCAGCGGCGCGCTGCTCGCAGGGCCGCGGACAGCACCCGCGGAGCCTGGGCCAGCGACGGCCCGTACCAGGTGAGATGCCGACCGCTGACCAGGGCGCACGGCAGGCCCGGGAAGGCCTCCGGGCCGTCGTCGGCGGCGAAACGGTAGGGCTCGTCCGGGAGCACGACGACATCGGGGGCAGCGGCGCGCAGCTCCTCGACCGGGATCCGCGGGTAGCGCTCGGCGTGCCCGGCGTACAGCTGGTCGACACCGAGGCGGGCCAGGACGTCGCCGGCGAAGGTGTCCCGGCCCAGGACCATCCACGGGCGGCGCCAGACCGGAACGACGGCGGTGCTGCGCCGCTCCGGCGGCGGCGCGGCCCAGGCCGCCTCCGCCTCGTCCAGCCAGCGGGGCCGGGCCCCGGCGCCGCACGCCGTGAGTACCCGGGCCAGCTCGGCGAAGGACTGCGGCACGGAGCGCACCTCGGTCACCAGCACCTCCAGACCCGAGGCGCGCAGGGCGTCCAGGTCGACGGCCCGGTTCTCCTCCTCGTTGGCGATCACCAGATCGGGGGCGAGCGCGAGGATCCGCTCGGCCTCGGGGTTCTTGGTGCCGCCGACCCGGACGACGTCGAGGTCCGCGGGGTGGGTGCACCAGTCGGTGGCGCCGACCAGGGCGCCGGGGAGGGTGTGCGCGACGGCCTCGGTCAGCGACGGCACCAGGGAGACGATCCGCGCCGGGCGGCTCACGGGCGCTTCCGGTCCCGGACGGCCTCGATGTGCTCGGCGACGGCGACGACGACCAGCCGGGTGTCCGGCACGGTCGCGCGCCAGCGGTGCCGGACCCCGCCGGTGAGGTACAGCGTGTCGCCGCGGCCCAGCCGGTAGGCACGGCCCTCGGCCTCGATCTCCACCGCGCCCTCGGCGACGTACATCAGCTGGTCGTTGCGGTAACGGAGCTCGCGGCCGGCGTCGTGGTCGCCGGTGAACTCCGAGGCGTGCATCTGGTGGTGGCCGCGGACCAGCGACCGCACCCGGGGGGCGAAGGCCGCCTCGAGATCCTCGGCGCGGACCACGTCCACACTGCATGCGGGGTCGGCGGCGGCCAGCAGCTCCACCGCGGTGGTGCGCAGCGCGTCGGCCACCTTCTCCAGGGAACTGCGACTGGGCCGGGCCCGGTCGTTCTCCACCTGGCTCAGGAAGGGGACCGACAGCCCGCTGCGCTCGGCCACGACGGCAAGGGTGAGCTCCAGGGCGCGGCGGCGACGCCGCACGGCCGCGCCTACCCGAAGGGGCTGTTCTTTGTGGTCGCCCATCGCTCCGGCTCCCTCCTTCACCCGTCGTCGTGCCGCCGCTGTGCCGGTGCCCGGGCGCAGCTCTCCTGATGAGTTCTCTGCACCCTACGCATGTTCGGCAAACCGTTTCCCGTGCCCGTCACATCGTCGTCGTTCCGCAGCCGCCCCGAGCTCACAGTTCGCGCCACCGATCCGGTGCACGGGCCCGGCCGGGCGGGCCGTCCCGGACGCTCTACCGGGTTCCCCTTCCGCGTCGTTGTGCCCGAACCGGTCGCGGTTCGGGCTCCGGCATTGCGCTCCGTGGTTGTCCGGATCCTTACCGTCGTCCCTCGCCGTCCGGGCAGGGCCGCGACGCCTCGAGGGGCGGGCCGGCCGCACTGCGGTGCGCGGTGGCCCGCACCTCGGGCGGTGGCTCGGCAGGGGTGCTGCCGTCGGGAGGCGATCAGCAGGCGGTCATCCGCTCGGCGACCTCCGGGCGCTCCTCGAGCCAGGCGGCCACCGCTTCCTACGTGTCCCTGGCCGCGGTTCTTGATCTCCGCCTCCAGGGTCGCGAGCTCCTCCTCGCCCATGGTGAAGTTCTTGATCCACTCGGTGAGCTGCGGATACTGCTCGGGGAACTTCTTGCTCGCGATCGTGTGGATCGTGTAGTTCTCGCCCCAGAGTTTCCTGGGGTCCTCGACCTTGGTCAGGTCGTACTCGGCGTACGCCCAGTGCGGCGACCACAGGGTGACCGCGACCGGCTTCCTCTCGGCGTAGGCGCGCTCCAGCTCGGCCGGCATCGCCGGGGTGGAGCCGTCCACGACCTCGTACTCGTCGTCCAGGCCGTACCCGGGCAGGACCGAGTTCCTGACCAGGTCCATCTCCCCGGTGCCCGGCTCGATACCGATGATCTTCCCGTCGTAGAGGCCGGCCCTGCCCTCGAGGTCCGCCATGGTCCTCACGTCCTCGACGTAGGCGGGCACGGCGATCTCCAGCGAGGTCGGCTCGTACCAGGTGCCCAGGTCCGTGAGGTGGTCCTTGCTCTTCTCCCGGTAGTTCTTCTGGGCGTGCGGCAGCCAGGCGTCGAAGTTGAGGTCGAGGTCGCCGGAGGCCAGGCCGGTGTAGACGGGGCCGACGTCCGTCTGCTTCAGGTTCAGCCGGTAGCCGCGGCGCTCCAGCACGTTCTTCCACAGGTAGGTGATGGCGATGTCCTCGTCCCAGGGGAACCAGGCCACGTCCAGGGCCGCCCGGTTCGCGGCATGGTTACGGTCCCGCCGCCCGGGCTGCGGCATGATGCGGGACGTGACCGGACGACTGATGCTCCTCGACACCGCCTCCCTCTACTTCCGCGCCTACTTCGGCGTCCCGGAGTCCGTGAAGGCTCCCGACGGCTCGCCGGTGAACGCCGTGCGCGGGCTGCTCGACTTCATCGACCGGCTCGTCCGGGACCACCGCCCGGACCGGCTGGTGGCCTGCATGGACGCCGACTGGCGCCCGCACTGGCGGGTCGAGCTGATCCCCTCGTACAAGGCGCACCGCGTCGCCGAGGAGCACGAGGCCGGCCCGGACGAGGAGGAAGTGCCCGACACGCTGTCGCCGCAGGTGCCGGTGATCGAGGCAGTTCTCGACGCGCTGGGCATCGCCCGGGTCGGCGTGGCCGGGTACGAGGCGGACGACGTGATCGGCACCTACACCGGGCGCGCCGCCGGCCCGGTCGACATCGTCACCGGCGACCGGGACCTGTACCAGCTCGTCGACGACGCCCGCGGCGTGCGGGTGCTGTACCCGCTCAAGGGGGTCGGCACCCTGCAGCTCACCGACGAGGCGCTGCTGCGGGAGAGGTACGGCGTCGACGGCTCCGGCTACGCGGACCTGGCGCTGCTGCGCGGCGACCCCAGTGACGGGCTGCCCGGCGTGGCCGGTATCGGCGAGAAGACCGCGGCGAAACTGCTGGCGGAGTTCGGGGACCTGGCCGGCATCCTGGCTGCCGTGGAGGATCCGCGCGCCCGGCTCACCCCCACCCAGCGCCGGCGCCTGACCGAGGCCCGGCCCTATCTGGCGGTGGCCCCGAAGGTGGTGCGGGTCGCCGACGACGTCCCGCTGCCGGACGTCGCCACCGCCCTGCCCCGTTCCCCGCGCGACCCCGCGGCCCTGCGCGAGCTGGCGGCCCGCTGGGGCCTCGGCGGATCGCTGGAGCGGCTGCTCGGCACGCTCACCGCCTGAGCCCGCGCGCGACGCATCAGGATCCCGCCCAGGGGAACGCGGACGGCGAGGTGTGTGTCCATGAGGCGCCGGGCAGCCGGGAGATGCTAACTTAGGCGAACCTAACTCAGGTGAGCCTAACTCAGGGACAGGGAGACCGTGATGGCAGACCGACCGGGACGCAAGCCGCCGCGGAAGCCGCACACCGCACAGGTCGTCCGCACGGAGCGGCTGACCCCGCATATGCAGCGCGTGGTCCTGGGCGGCGACTCGCTAGTCGGCTTCTCGGCGGACACCTGCACCGACCACTACGTGAAGCTCCTCTTCCCCGCCGGGGGCGCCGTCTACCCGGAGCCCTTCGACCTGGAGCGCATCCGCGCGGAGTTCCCCCGCGAGCAGTGGCCGGTGACCCGCACCTACACCGTGCGCCACTGGGATCCCGAACACCGGGAGCTGTCGCTGGACTTCGTGGTGCACGGCGACGAGGGGCTGGCCGGGCCGTGGGCACTGCGCGTCCGGCCCGGCGAGACCGTGCGCTTCCTCGGTCCCGGCGGCGCCTACGCTCCCGATCCCGCCGCGGACTGGCATCTGCTCGCGGGTGACGAGAGCGCACTGCCCGCCATCGCCCGCTCCCTCGAGGCCATGCCCCGGGGCGCCCGGGTCTTCGCCTTCGTGGAGGTGGCCGGCCCCGAGGAGGAGCAGAAGATCGACTCCGACGCCGGGATCGTCTGGCTGCACCGTGGTGACCGCCCGGTCGGCCGGGCCCTGGTGGAGGCCGTACGGGGGCTGCGGTTCCCCGAGGGCCGGGTGCACGCGTTCGTGCACGGCGAGGCGGGCAGCGTGAAGGAGCTGCGCAGGCTGCTGCGGATGGAGCACCAGGTGCCCCGCGAGGACCTCTCCGTCTCCGGCTACTGGCGGCTCGGCCACAACGAGGACGGCTGGCAGGCGTCGAAGCCGGAGTGGAACGCCCGGATCGAGGCGGAGGAGCGGGGCGCGGCACCGGCGTCCGCGGCCTGAGCGCTCCGCTGGAGGTGCCGCGCTGTGCCGTCGCTCGTCCGCGGCGCCGCCGGGGCTGGTCGCGCAGTCCCCGCGCCCCTTCAGGGCGCTGCCGAGCCGCAGGGGACTTCGCCCGACCTGCTTGGCGACGCGAACATCCTGCTGCTGAGGCAGGCGCTCCGCACCGCCCGGCCGGCCGCAGTGTGGTCCGCGGCGGGGCCCGGCGCGGGTGTCCCTTCCGTGTCCGGTGGCGTCTCCCGGGGTCCTTTCCCGGGATCCGGCTCCGGCTCGTACGCTGGCGGGCGATGAGCCGCCGTCGTACCCCTCCGCCGCCCGCCCCGCTCCCTCAGCGCGACGGGGTCGACCCGGTGCGGGTACGGCTGCCCGTCGACGGTCGGTGGGCCACGGTGCGCGCGCATCTGGTGGAGCGGTTGTCCGGGGCGCCGCCGGGAGCCGTCGCACGGATGATCGACGCGGGGCTGGTGGTCGACGCCGCCGGGCGGCCGGTGCCGGCGGAGGCGCCGTACCGGCCCGGCGCGTATGTGTGGTTCCACCGGGAGCTGCCCGCCGAGCCCCGGGTGCCCTTCCTGCTCGACGTGGTGTACCGCGACGAACACATCGTCGTCGCCGACAAACCGCACTTCCTCGCCACCACTCCGCGGGGCAGCCATGTCGTGGAGACGGCGCTCGCGCGGCTGCGCCTGGAGCTGGGCATTCCGGCGCTCACCGCCGCGCACCGCCTCGACCGGCTCACCGCCGGGCTGGTGCTGTTCACGGTCCGCCCAGAGGAGCGCGGCGCCTACCAGACGCTGTTCCGAGACCGGCAGGTGCGCAAGGAGTACCAGGCCGTGGCCCCGTACGATCCCTCGCTCGCTCTGCCCCGGACGGTGCGCAGCCGCATCGTGAAGGAACGCGGGGTGCCGGCCGCCCGGGAGCTTGAGGGCGAGCCGAACGCCGTGAGCCGTATCGAACTGCTCGGGCACCGGCCGGCACCCTGCGGCACGCTCGGCCGTTTCCGGCTGGAGCCCGCCACCGGGCAGACGCATCAGCTGCGCGTGCACATGAGCGCGCTCGGTGTGCCGATCCTCGGCGATCCGCTGTACCCCGCGGTGACCGACCCGGTGCCGGCCGGTGATTTCCGCCGCCCGCTGCAACTGCTCGCGTGCGGGCTGGCGTTCACCGATCCGGTCACCGGGCGGGAGCACCGGTTCCGCAGCGGCCGGGAGCTGGAGGCCTGGGCCTCCTACGACGCCTGGGCCACGGGTCAGTAGCCGCGCCACCAGCGCAGGAATCGCTGCCAGACGCCGCGCGGCCGGTCCGGCACGGGAACCGGTTCCGGCTCGGCGACCGGCTGGGGCTCCGTCGCGGGCGGCGTGGCCGGGGAGTCGGCGGGCTCGGCCGGCTGCGGCACGGACACCGAAGGGGGCTGGGGGGCGCCGGAGTACCAGATGCTGTGCCCGATCGGCACCGGGGAGTGGCTCGGCGGCATCGACACCTCCTGCTGCTCCTTGGGCTCGAACCGCACCGGCAGCGACACGAGGTGCCGGGACGCGATCGACGCGCGCCAGCTCAGATCCTCCTCCGGGCAGTCGAGCCGTACGTCCGGCAGCCGCATCAGCAGCGCGTCCACGCCCGCGTCGGCGATGACACGGCCGATGTCCTGGCCGGGGCACTCGTGGGGGCCGCCGCCGAAGGCGAGGTGGGAGCGGTTGCCCATCATGCTGGCGGCCAGGTCGGGCCGGATGCGCGGGTCGACGTTGCCCGGCGCGATGCCGAGCAGCAGACCGTCGCCCTGGCGGATGCGCTGGCCGCCCAGCTCGGTGTCCTGCTTGGCGAAGTAGGCGAAGATCGTGCTGAACGGCGGCTCGTCCCACAGCGACTGCTCGACCGCCTCCGGCACGGTCATCTCGCCGCCGCTGAGCCGGGCGCGGAACCGCGGGTCGGTGAGCACCACGCGCAGCACATTGGAGATGAGGTTGACGGTCGCCTCGTAGGCGGCGAAGAGAACCAGCCGCAGATGCTCCCGGACCTCGTCGTCGGTGAGCCCCGCCGGGTGGTTGATCAGGTAGGAGGTGAAGTCCTCGGCGGGCTCGGCGCGGCGGCGGGCGGTGTGCCGCTGCAGGATCTCCATGACGTAGGTGTGGCTGGCGATCGCGGTCTCGGTGCCCTTGAGCGCGTCCCGGGCGGCCTCCACCAGCCGGTCGCTGTACTCGCCCGCCATGCCGAAGATCTCGCACATCACGGCCATCGGCAGATGCTCCGCGAACCGGCCGACGAGATCGGCACGGCCCCGTTCGCAGAACTGGTTGACCAGGATCTGGCTGTGCCGGCGGACATAGCGGCGCAGCCCCCGGTAGTCGATCGTGGACATGGCGCCCGAGACCGCGCCGCGCAGCCGCTTGTGCTCGTCGCCCTCGGCGTGCGAGGCGATCGGCTGCCAGGCGATGTGCGGCATCAGCGGGTGGTCGGGCTTGACCATGCCCTCCTTGAGCGGTGTCCAGATGCGGCTGTCCCGGGTGAACTTCGCGGGTGTGGACACCAGCTGCAGATTCTCGGCGTGCCCGAGGACCACCCACATCGGCACGTCGTCGTGGAGCAGCACGGGCGCCACGGGGCCGTACTCGTCCCGGAGTTTGACGTACAGGTCGTTGGGTTCCTCGGCCTCGTACAGCCGGTGCAGTCCTCCGGGGCCGAGGCCATGGGCGGGGCAGCCGGGGGGTGGGTCGAGGATGGGGTCGCCCGTTCCGGTCAGGGGGTGGGATTCAGCCGTCACAGTGGTCGCTCCGAAGCTGGGAAAGCGGAGTATTCGGGTTGCGGGAATGGGGGGTTGCGGGTTCGGGGAGGGTGGCGGGGAACGTGGGTCGTGGGAGTGCTGTTGCTGGTTGCTGCTTGCTGGTTGCTGGTTGCTGGTTGCTGGTTGCTGGTTGCTGGTTGCTGGTTGCTGGTTGCTGGTTGCTGGGATGGTGGGGCGCGCGGTCAGCGCAGCGCGCCCGCCATGGCGAGGGAGTGCAGGAAGCGCATCAAAGTCATCAGGACGTCGCGACTGGAGGCCCGGCGGCGCACATCGCACTCCATGATCGGGATCTCCTCGGAGAGGTCGAGCGCCGTGCGCAGCTCCTCCACGGGGTAATGCGGCGCGTCCGGGAAGGCGTTGACGGCCACCACGAACGGCACGCCGCGCTCCTCCAACCGCCCCATCACGTCGAAGCTGACCTCGAGCCGACGCGTGTCCACCAGTACCACCGCGCCGAGGGCGCCCTCGAAGAGTCCGTTCCACAGGAACCAGAAGCGCTCCTGGCCGGGTGTGCCGAAGAGGTAGAGCACCAGCTGGTCGGTGATGCTGATGCGGCCGAAGTCCATGGCGACGGTGGTGGCCGTCTTGGTGGCGGAACCGAAGTTGTCGTCGACGCCGATGCCGGCCTGGGTCATGGTCTCCTCGGTGGTCAGCGGTTTGATCTCGCTGACCGAGCCGACCATGGTGGTCTTGCCGACACCGAAGCCGCCCACGATGACGAGCTTCACGGCGGCCTCGGTGGACTGCGGAAGCCGGTCCTCGGTGCGTGGTCCCGGAATCGTGTCAGAGCTTTTGAAGTCCATGCATCACCGCTTCGAGGAGGGATCGGTCGGCGACCTTCTGGCGGACGATGGGGGCGCGTGCCTGCACCAGCTCCGCCACGAGCAGATCGGTGAGCAGTACGGTCACCACACTGAACGGCAGGTTCAGGTAGGCCGACAGCTCCGCGACGGAGAGGGGGGCGACGCACAGCCGGAGCAGGGCGGCCTGCTCCGGGGTCGCGGACGCGGGCGGAGTGTCGCGGTTGGCCACGATCAACGTCACCAGGTCGATCTCGGCACGCCCGCCGTCCCCGTCGCCGATCACGTATAACCGCTCGGGGTTCTTCTTCTCGCCCTCCTTGGGCGGCTGGCCTGCCGGAGGGGTGGGGGCGGGCGGCTGCGGTTTGGGGTGTCGCCGCTGGCGTCGGGGAGGAGTCATACGGTCTGCCCGTTACGCCGGGCCGGACTGGTCAGGTGCGGGCCGATGCGGGCGACCAGGTCGCGCATGCGGTTGCTCATCATGCCGGGCTCGCATCGGATGTCGGAGAGCACGGCGAGGTAGGCGTTGGCACCCGCGGCCATCAGATAGAAGTAGCCGCCGTTGATCTCGATGATGACCAGCTTCATCTTGCCGTCGCTGGTCGGAATCTCCTCGGCGACGGCGCTCGCGAGGCTCTGCAGTCCCGCACACGCGGCGGAGACCCGGTCGGCGGCGTCGGGGTCGCCGGAGTAGCGGGCGATGCGCAGCCCGTCGGCGGACAGCACCACGATCATCTCGATGCCGGGGACACCGTCGTAGAGCTGCTTGAGCATCCAGTCGAACTTGCCTTGCTGCTGGATCACTTGAGGTCCCCCTCGTCGTCGGCCGGGGCGTGGGCCGGCTCATTGGGCGGCTGGGTGAATGCGTTCGGGTCCGGGTCGCCCTTCAGGCCCTCCCAGAAGGCCTCGACCCACAGCCCCGGCGGGGTCTCGTCGTCGTCCTGCTTCTCCTCGGGCTCCGGTTCGGCCGTCTCCCACTCGCCGTTGCGGGCCCGCTCGGCGGCCTCGCGGGCCTCTCGCTCGGCCTCCTCCCGCTCCCAGGCGGCCTGTTCGGCCAGGCGCTGGCTGAGCGGCATCTTCACTCTGCTGCGGCGCTGCGGCAGGCCGCCGGCCGTCCACTCGGTGACCTCGGGGACGTCGTCCTCGAAGGAGACCGAGTCGGGGATGCGCGGACTGGTCGGGCGCCGCTTCTTGGGCCTGCGCGCAGGGCCGGGGAGTGCGTCGGGGCCCTGGGACGGCAGCGAGGCGGCGCCGATGCCGTGGGCCAGTCCGACGCCGGGCTCCTCGGTCATCATGTAGCTGGGGATGATCAGGATGGCGCGTACCCCGCCGTAGGCGGAGGCCCGCAGGGAGACATGCATGTCGAACGCCGCGCACAGTCGGCCGACGACGGCCAGGCCGAGCCTGGGGTTGCCGCTGATGTCATCCAGGTCGGTGCCCTGCTTGGCGCTCTCCAGCATGCCCTCGATGCGCAGCCGGGCGTCCTCGCTGAGATTGACACCGGCGTCCTCGATCTCGACGGCGACGCCGGTCTGCACCTCGGTGGCGGTGACATGCACCTTGGTGTTGGGCGGGGAGTAGCGGGTGGCGTTGTCGAGGAGTTCGGCCGCGGCGTGGATGACCGGCTCGACCGCGGTGCCCTTGATGTTGACCTTGGCGATGGAGGACAGGTCGATCCGGCGGTACTCCAGGATCCTGGACATGGCGCCGCGCAGCACGCTGTACAGCGCCACCGGCGAAGGCCACTGGCGGCCCGGCCGGCCGCCGCCGATGACGGCGATGGAGTCGGCGAGCCGGCCGATCAGCGCGTTGCCGTGGTCGATGCGCAGCAGGTCGTCGAAGACCTCGGGGTTGCGGCCGTGGTCCTCCTCCATCTCGCGCAGTTCGTTGGCCTGCTGGTGGACGATGGCCTGGACCCGGCGGGCGATGTCGACGAAGGAGCGCCGCGAGGCTTCGAGCGCGGTGTCCTCGTGGTCGATGACGTCGAGGACCCGGCGGAGCAGGGCGAGCTGCGGCTCGGCGAGCGTGGCGTACGAGGGGTCGAGCAGCCCGAGCCGGGTCATGACGTCCCGGGGGTGGTTGCCCCTGCGCATGTAGGCGAGGGTGGCGGGGAGGATCTCCCGGCCCAGGCGGAGGAGCTCCGCGTCGTGCTGGCTGATCCGCCGCTCCAGATACGCGCTGTGACGGGCGTGGTCGGCGCGTGCCGCCCGCAGGACCCGGCCGCGGCGCACCGCTTCGGCGGCCGTCGCGGTGACCAGGAGCGTGGCGACGGCGCCGCAGATCCCCACGGCGATCCGGGCCGGTTCGGTCACCAGGGCGACGGCGGCGCCGGTGGCCGCGGCCATCAGTATCGCGGGCAGCAACAGCACACGTGCGTAAGGGAGTTCACGATTGCCGGGCGGGGAAGCAACACTCACCATGTAGGCCCTCTGAAAACGGTTCGGCTGGGGATGGGGGAGCTTGCAAGGGGGTATGTCATGGAACTGTCGGGACGGTTCGGCATACGAGGGAACAAGCGCGCGAATTCACCGCAACTCGGCGCGCTGCGGGCGAGCTTAGTCCGAGCGGATCATCGCCGTGTCATATTCAGCAACCACCTGAAACGGGCACCGGGACAGGAGTAACCTCAAGCCCATTTGCACGCTTCGAAGTTGATCGAACACACATAGTATCCACGCAGGAGCGTCCGAAAGTCACTCACCGTGACGAGTGAATCAAGAGGGCCCGACATGACGCGGGCGCCCGAGCAGCAGTGCTCGGGCGCCCGAGATGGGACAGCCGGCGAGGGCGTCGGAACGCTGGGCGCGTCGGGGTCATCCGACGGACGAGTAGGCCACCACCCCGCGCAGCAGTCCGTCGACCGCCTTGCGCGCGTTCTTCGGGACCGTCGAGCCGTCGGCCGGTGCCGCCGCCGCGATCTGGCCGAGCACGTCGATGACCTGCTTGCACCAGCGCACGAAGTCACCGGCCGGCATCTCCGCCTCGCGCAGCACCTCGTCCAGACCCTTGCCGGACGCCCACATGTAGGCGGACCAGGCGAAGCCGAGGTCCGGCTCGCGCTGGCCGACACCCTCGGTCTGGGTGATCCGGAACTCCTCCTCCAAGGCGTCCAGCCGTCCCCAGATGCGGACCATCTCAGCGAGGGCGGCCTTCGCCTGCCCGGAGGGCAGCTTGGGCGCCATCGCGTCGTCGGCGACCCGGGACTCGTACACCAACGCCGACACGCACGCGGCGAGTTCGGCCGGGCCGAGTCCCTCCCAGACCCGCTCGCGCAGGCACTCGCTGGCCAGCAGGTCGAGTTCGCCGTAGAGCCGGGCGAGCCGCTTGCCGTGCTCGGTGACCTCGTCGCCGCGCAGATAGTCCAGCTCGGTCAGCAGGGCCACGATGCGGTCGAAGGTGCGGGCGATGGTGTTGGTCCGGCCCTCGATCCGGCGCTCCAGCTGGGAGGTGTCGCGTAGCAGCCGGTGGTAGCGCTCGGCCCAGCGGGCGTGGTCCTCGCGGTCGCTGCACCCGTGGCAGGGGTGGGCGCGCAGGGCCTTGCGCAGCCGGGCGATCTCCCGGTCGTCGGCTGCCTGGGAGCGCCGCTTGCGGTGCCGCTCGGCCGGGATGTGCCCGGCCTTGGTGCGCAGCGCGGAGGCCAGGTCCCGACGGGACTGCGGGGAGCGCGGGTTGAAGGACTTGGGGATCCGCATCCGCTCCAGCGGCTCGACGGGCACCGGGAAGTCCATCGACGCCAGCCGCTTGACCTGCCGCTCGGCGGTGAGCACCAGCGGGCGCGGGCCGTCGTGGTGATCGAAGCCGCGATGGCCGTTGGACCGCCCCGCGGGCAGGCCCGGGTCCAGCACCAGAGCCAGGCCGGCGTACTTGCCGGTGGGCACGTGGATCACATCGCCGGGCCTGAGCCGCTCCAGCGCCACGGCGGCCTCGGCACGCCGCTGCGCGGCGCCCTGCCGGGCCAGCTCCGTCTCGCGGTCCTTCAGTTCGCGGCGCAGCCGCGCGTACTCCTCGAAGTCGCCGAGGTGGCAGGTCATGGAGGCCTTGTAGCCCTCCAGGCCCTCCTCGTTGCGCTGCACCTGGCGGGAGATGCCGACGACGGAGCGGTCGGCCTGGAACTGGGCGAAGGAGGTCTCCAGCAGCTCCCGGGAGCGGTGCCGGCCGAACTGCTCCACCAGATTGACCGCCATGTTGTACGACGGCCGGAAGCTGGAGCGCAGCGGGTAGGTCCGGGTGCCGGCCAGTCCTGCGAGGTGCTCGGGGTTCATACCGCGCTGCCAGAGCACCACGGCATGGCCCTCGATGTCGATGCCGCGCCGGCCTGCCCGGCCGGTGAGCTGGGTGAACTCGCCGGGCGTGATGTCGGCGTGCTGCTCGCCGTTCCACTTGACGAGCTTCTCCAGCACCACCGAACGGGCGGGCATGTTGATGCCCAGCGCGAGGGTCTCGGTCGCGAAGACGGCCTTGACCAGACCGCGCACGAACAGCTCCTCGACCACCTCCTTGAAGGTGGGCAGCATGCCCGCGTGGTGCGCCGCTATGCCCCGCTCCAGGCCCTCCAGCCACTCGTAGTAGCCCAGGACGTGCAGGTCCTCGGGCGCAAGGGTGGCGGTGCGCTCCTCCACCAGGGCACGGACCTTCTCCCGCTCCTCCTGGTCGTTGAGCCGGAGCCCCGCGTACAGGCACTGCTCGACGGCGGCCTCGCAGGCGGCACGGCTGAAGATGAAGGTGATCGCGGGCAGCAGGCCCTCGGCGTCCAGCCGTTCGATGACCTCGGGCCGGCCGGGCGTCCAGATCCGCGAGCGCTGTCTGCGCTCCCGCTCCCGGTCGGCCTCGCGCATGGACCGGCCGCGCCGCCGGTCCTGGTACGACGGGCGGCTCGCCTCCATGCGCGCCATCCGCATCAGATCGGGGTTGACGGCCTTCTTGTGGCCTTCGCCCTCCTCGAACAGGTCGTACATCCGGCGGCCGGCGAGCACGTGCTGGAACAGCGGCACGGGCCGGTGCTCGGAGACGATCACCTCGGTGTGGCCACGGACGGTGTCCAGCCAGTCGCCGAACTCCTCGGCATTGGAGACGGTCGCCGACAGCGACACCAGCGTCACCGACTCGGGGAGATGAATGATCACTTCCTCCCAGACGGCGCCGCGGAAGCGGTCGGAGAGGTAGTGCACCTCGTCCATGACCACATAGCCGAGGCCCAGCAGGGTCTGGGAGCCCGCGTACAGCATGTTCCGCAGGACCTCGGTGGTCATCACGACCACCGGGGCGCCGGAGTTCACGCTGTTGTCCCCGGTGAGAAGGCCGACCTGGTCGGTGCCGTAGCGGCGGCACAGGTCCGCGTACTTCTGGTTGGACAGCGCCTTGATGGGCGTGGTGTAGAAGCACTTCCTGCCCTGCTGGAGGGCGAGGTGGACGGCGAACTCGCCGACGATCGTCTTGCCCGAGCCGGTGGGCGCGGCCACCAGAACGCCCTTGCCCGCCTCGAGCGACTGGCAGGCCTCGATCTGGAAGGGGTCGAGGCCGAATTCGTACATCTCGCGGAAGGAGGCGAGCGCGGTGGCCTGCTCGGCAGCGCGCCTGCGGGCTGCCGCGTACCGCTCGGCCGGTGAGAGGTCCTCTGTCATCGTGCTTTCGAGCGTACCGGGCCGCACTGACAACAGGACGATCATTATCCGGACCGGTGCCGTGGGCCGGGGATCCGCCCAGTTCAGCGAGTGGACGGGGCCGGATCGCGGACCGCCCCGGACCGGCGGCGCGGTCCGGGGCGGATGCGGGCACTCGGGGCCCGGGACTCCTTGTGACGCGTCAGGTCACATCGTCGTAGCCGTTGACCCGGTCGGTCCGGGACTGCTCGGGCAGGGCCTTGCTGGTGGACACCGGCTCGACGTCGCCGATCTCGTCGGGGGACAGGTCCAGCTCGGAGGCCTCGTCGTCGCCGAGCGCCAGCGACTCACGGCGGTCCCTGCGGCGGTCGTTGAGCAGCGCGACCGCGACGGCGCCGAAGTACAGGACCCAGATCGGACCGGCCAGCGCCATCATGGTCAGCGGGTCGGTGCTGGGGGTGACGACGGCCGCGAACAGCGTGATGCTCATGATCATCGCGCGCCACCAGCCGAGCATCCGCTTGCCGCTCAGCACCCCGGTGATGTTGAGCATGACCAGCAGCAGCGGCAGCTCGAAGGAGAGGCCGAACACGACCACCATGCGCGTGACGAGGTCGATCAGCTCGTCCAGCGGAAGCAGGTTGTCGACGTCGTAGGGCGTGAAGTCGATCAGTACCTTCGCGGTGGTCGGCAGCACCTTGTACGCGAAGAAGGCACCACCGAGGAACAGCGGGACACCGGTGCCGACGAAGGCGTAGGCGTACTTCCTCTCGTGCCGGTGCAGACCCGGGGCGACGAACGCCCACAGCTGGTAGAGCCAGACCGGGGAGGCGAGCACGATGCCGGACATCAGAGCGACCTTCAGGGCCAGTGTGAAGGGGCCGAGCAGACCGTTGATCGTGATCCTTGCGCACCGCTCGTTCTCGGGGAGCTGGGCGAGCTCCTCGAAGGACTTCGGGCAGCCGACCGCGTCGAGGATCGGCTTGGTGAAGAAATTGATGATCTCGTTGTAGAAGAAGGCGGCGCCCACCGCGACGACCACGATGGCCAGCAGCGCCTTCGCGAGCCGGTTGCGGAGCTCACGGAGGTGCTCCGCAAGGGGCATCCGCCCCTCCGGATCCTTCTCCTTGTTGCGGGCAGGCTTCAGCAACCCACGTTCCCATCTCGTGCGGCGGGCCGGAGGTCACCGGCCCTGCGTCAGCGCTTGGTCGTGTCCGTCGGCTCGGTGACCGGGCGGGAGCTGGTCACATCACCGGGGGCCGCCTGGATGGTGCGCTGAGCAGGGGGCTGCTCGCCGGGATTCGGCGGGTCCGCCGGGGCGGAGGACTTGCTGTCCTCCTTCATCGCCTTCGCCTCGCTCTTGAGAATGCGGGCCGACTTGCCGAGCGACCTCGCCATGTCCGGAAGCTTCTTCGCGCCGAACAGCAGGATGATGACGACGAGGATAAGAATGATCTCGGTAGGTCCGAGCCTTCCGAACATAAGTCTTTACCTTCTCACCGAGGCGGCAGGGTGGGGGAGCTGTCCGACCGGTCGGACATGCGTCCGATCAATCGGGTTGTGCAGCGATCGTAACGCTCTGGGGTAAACGTCGGGCAATCCCCATGCGTACTCACGTACGTGCTCCCGTCCGCGACCGGGCCTCGCTATCCGGGCCGCGATCAGCAGCGTACCCGCCCGCAGCGGCCCGGTGACAGGGCTGTGGACGGCGCGGCCTCTCGCACAGCGTCACCGCGCGCCGGCGTCCGTGTCACGGCGCCCCGCGTCCCAGCCCGCCCTTCTCACAGCCGGTCCGCGTCAGAGCGCGTCCGCCGAGCGGGCCGCGCTGGTCGCCGCACGCTCCAGGTCGTCCGCGGCCCGGCTGATGCGGCGGGCGGAGTCGGTCACCTGCCGGCCCAGCCGCTGGGCCTCCACAAACACCCGCACCGCGAACACCGCGAGAACGGCAAGACCCAGGAACCCCACGGCAACCGCGAACATCGGCCAGAACATGACGCCGAGCCTAGACCGTCGCGCGGACCCGTGCCGAAGCGGAGTCCCTACGCCGTGGAGTGCAGGCGCAGCGTACTGACCCCACCGCCGGTGAGCAGCTGCACGATCCGTTCCCCGGCCGGCTTCCGGACGGCCGCACCGCACTCCGGGCAGGTGAACGAGTAGAAGGTCGTACGGCGGCTGGCGCCGATGGCCAGCCGCAGCGCACTCGCGGCGAGTTCGAAACGCCCTCGGCAGTCGGGGCAGCCCGCCTTGAACACCACCGGCGTCGCGTCCGTCATCCCGGCGAACGCCGACTCCACCGACATGCCCGGCACCCCGGATCCCGCCGACTCGCTCAACGCCCCGACTCCTGCCTCTCGTCCTGCCCCGAGCCCACCGCCGGCCCCGGCCGGACCGGCGGCTCGATGCCCTCGTACGCCGCCAGCGCCTCGTGCGCCGCCTCCCGGGCGCTGTCGGCCAGCGCGTGCGGCGCGACGATCCGGCCGTCGCGTCCCAGCCGCAGGGCCAGCCGTCTGAGCGACGCCGGGTCGGGGGTACGCAGGGTGATACGCAGCCCGCCGTCCGGAAGCTCATCGGCACTGTCGTGCGGGTAGTACTCGGCCACCCACCGGCCGCCCGGGCCGACCTCCACCACGACCTCCGGGTCCTCGGCGGCGGGCTGCACCAGCCCCTCCGACAGGTCTCGCAGCTCGACCTCCGGCGGCGCCGACGGCTCATCGAGGATCCTGATCTCGGCGACCCGGTCGAGCCGGAAGGTGCGCCGCGCCTCGGAGCGCCGGCACCACGCTTCCACATAGGTGTGCCCGACGCTGACCAGGCGGATCGGGTCGATCTCCCGCTCGGTGACCTCGTCCCGGGCCGGGGAGTAGTAGCGGATCCACAGACGGCGCCGCTCCGAGATCGCCCGGTCGACGTCGGCGAAGACTCCGCCCTCGGACTCGAAGGTGACCGACAGCCGCGCGCTGGCGCCGGCCGTCTCCCCCGCGGCGGCCTCGACCTTGGCGGTGGCGCGCAGCAGCGCCTGCCGGTCGCTCTCGCGCAGCCCCGGCAGCGTGGCCACGGCGCGGGCGGCGACCAGCAGCGCGGTCGCCTCGTCGGCGGCCAGCCGGAGCGGCTCGGCGGCGTCCGCGCCGAGCGCGGCCGGATTGTGCCACCAGATACGCTCGCCGTCGGTGTCGATGTCGAGCAGATCACCGCCGCGGAAGCTGGTGCCGCACATGGGCAGCACATCCAGGTCGGAGACCAACTCGTCCTCGGTGATGCCGAAGGCACGCGCGACGTCCTCGACCCGGGCGCCCGGGCGCTCCCGCAGATACGTCACCAACGACAGCATCCGCCGGGTCTGGTCGATGGCGTTCACGGCCCTGACCGGTTTGCCTGCCACTGTGTGTCCGCTCCCCCTCAGCCCTTGGCCACGGCACGCAGCCGGTCCACCACGTCGGCCCGCAGCTCGGCGGGCTCCAGGACCACCACGTCCGGCCCGAACTCCACCAGCCAGGCGTCCAGTCCGTGCCCGTACGGAATCTCCAACTCGTCCCAGCCGTCGCCGAGTTCCCGCACCGCAGAGGCTTTCGCCCGAAGGGGGTAACCGGCCCCGGAGCGCAACCGGATCAGCGCGGACCGGTCGGCGGTCTCACCCGCCCAGCTCGCGACCGTCTCCCGGACGGTGACCACGTCCGGGACGGGCTCGGTGAACCGCCCGCCGCGCGACCGCACCCTGCCCGTGATCCGCGACAGCCGGAACACCCGCTCGGCGCCGCGGTCCCGGTCGAATCCGGCCAGATACCAGTGGCCGCGCCAGCACTCCAGGGCCCAGGGCTCGACATGCCGGGTCTCCGGGCGGGCGGCGGTGGCCTTGCGGTAGTCGAAGGCAACGGTACGGCGGTCCCGGCAGGCCAGCATCAGCGGCTCGAAGGCGGCCTCGTGCACCGGGATACGCGGTTCCAGCGCGCCGTGCGCCTCATAGGGGTCGACGTCCTCGGGCAGACCGGCGGCGCGCAGCTTCTGCAGGGCGCCGCTGGCCGCACCGGCGAGCCGGGCCTGCTGCCACACCTTGGCGGCCAGCCCCAGCGCGGCGGCCTCCTCGGCGTCCAGGGTGATGGGCGGCAGCCGGTTGCTGTCGCGGCGGGCGAGATAGCCGACCTCGCCGTCCAGGCCCTCGACGGTCTCGATGACCAGGCCGAGCTCGCGCAGATCGTCCTTGTCCCGCTCGAACATCCGGTTGAAGCTGTCGTCCGAGCCCGCCTCCAGATAGGCCTCGATCGACTCACGCAGCTCGTACTTGCTGAGCGGTCGCCCGGTCCCGAGCAGGCACAGCGCCAGGTTCATCAGCCGCTCGGCCTTGGCAATGGCCATCGACGCCCTTCTCCCTATGGTGCTTACAACCGATGACCGTACCGCCCCGCCAGGGCCGGGCAAAAGCCGAGGGCCCACGCCCGGACAGGCATGGGCCCCAGGTGATCGGGTCCGATCGGATTCCGCTCAGACCCCGAGCAGGTCGACGACGAAGATCAGCGTCTCACCGGGCTTGATCGCCGGAGTCGGGCTCTGGTTGCCGTAGGCGAGGTGGGCCGGGATGGTCAGCTCGCGCCGGCCGCCGACCTTCATGCCCTGTACACCCCGGTCCCAGCCCGCGATGACGCGGCCGGCACCGAGCGGGAAGCGGAACGGGGTACCCCGGTTCCAGCTGGCGTCGAACTCCTCGCCGGTGCTGAAGGCGACACCGACGTAGTGCACGGTGACGGTGTGGCCCGCCTGTGCAACCTCGCCGTCGCCCTCCCAGATGTCCTTGATCTGGAGGTCCGCCGGGGGCTCGCCGCCGGGGAAGTCGATCTCGGGCTTGTCGATGCTCACGTGTTCAGCTCCTGCTTGTCTGCGAAAAGGCAACGCCCGCCAGTCTTTCATCCCCGGGCGTCACATCTTCGCCAGGATGTCGACGGAGAAGACCAGGGTGGAGTCCTTCCTGATGTCGCTGCCCTGCGGCGGGTTGTCGCCGTAGCCCAGGTCCGGCGGCACCACGATGAGGACCCGGCTGCCGACCTTCTTGCCGGTCAGGCCCTGCGACCACCCCTTGACGACCTGCTGCAGCGAGAACGACGCCAGCTGCTTGCGCGCGTAGGTCGAGTCGAACTCCTCACCGCCGTCCCACAGCACGCCCTTGTACTGCACGAGCAGGCTGTCCTGGGCGCCGACCTCGGGACCGTCGCCCTCCAGCACGTAGTTCGCCACCAGTTCGGTCGGCGCGTCGGCGTCGGGGATCTCGATCGAAGGCGCCTTGCCGTCGGTGTTCGTACCGACCTTGGGCAGCGCAGCGTCGTCCTGCGGGACCTCCGTGCCATCGGCGGAGCTCTTGCTGTTGAGGGTGTCCTGCAGATCGACGACGAACACCAGGGTGTCGTCGCCCGCGATACCCGCCTCCTCGTTGCCCTGCTCGCCGTACCCCCACGTGGGGGGCACCGAGAACTCGACCCGGCTGCCGGTCTTCTTGCCCGTGAGCGCATACCGCCAGCCGTCGATGATGCTGCCCTGCGCCAGCTGGATGACGATCGGCGCATCGCGGTCGTAGGAGTTGTCGAAAACCTTGGCGGTGGCCCAGATCTGGCCCAGGTAGTTCGCCACCACGTAGTCGTTCTCCGCGACCGTCCGGCCGCCGCCCGCGATGACCGTCTTCACCGCCAGCTGGTCCGAGGGGTCGCCGCTGCCCTTGGCTACCGTGGGCTTCTGGCCGAACTCCGTGCCCGCCGTGATCGCCGGCAGCGGTCCGTCGACGATCTTGGGCGAGGGCGCCGCGGACGTGGCCGCCGCCGTGGGCGAGGCGGTGTCGCCGGCCTGGCCCGCGTCGGCCCCCTCGTCACCGCATGCGGCGAGGGTGACCAGTCCGGTGGGTACGGCGATGAGAAGTGAGCGTCGGCGCACGGTGAGGGCCTCGTAATCGGTCGGTCTTCGGGTGACGGCGTGCGCGCAACTCTACGCGTGAGCAGGGCGCCGTACGGCAAACGTACGGCGCCCGTGTGGCGTTCCGGTCCTGCGCATCCGGAACACGCGTCCGGGGGCACAGCTGCGGGAACGCCTCACCCGCGTCCCCGGGCCGGAGCCCGGCTCACATCCCGGCGATCAGCTTCTCCACCCGGTCGTCCACCGCCCGGAACGGGTCCTTGCACAACACCGTGCGCTGCGCCTGGTCGTTGAGCTTGAGATGCACCCAGTCGACCGTGAAGTCCCGGCGCTGCTCCTGGGCCCGCCGGATGAAGTCCCCGCGCAACCGGGCCCGAGTGGTCTGCGGGGGAACGGACTTGCCCTCGAAGATCTTCAGATCGTTGCAGACCCGGACCGCCTGCCCCTTCTTCTCCAGCAGGTAGTACAGCCCACGACGGCGGTGGATGTCGTGGTAGGCGAGGTCTATCTGAGCGACCCTCGGATGCGACATGGTCATGTTGTGCTTGGCCCGGTACCGCTCCAGGAGCTTGTACTTCATCACCCAGTCGATCTCGGTGTCGATCCGGTCGAGGTCCTCGGTCTCGACGGCCTCCAGGGTGCGCCCCCACAGCTCCAGCACCCGCTCCACCGTGCCGGTGCGGATACCGCGGCGCTCGCAGAAGTCCACCGCCTTCTCGTAGTACTCCCGCTGCACCTCCAGCGCCGAGGCCTCCCGCCCACTGGCCAGCCGCACCTTGCGGCGGCCGGTGATGTCATGGCTGACCTCGCGGATCGCCCGGATCGGGTTCTCCAGAGTGAGATCCCGCATCACCGTGCCCGCCTCGATCATGCGCAGCACCAGATCGGTGGCACCGACCTTGAGCAGCATCGTCGTCTCGGACATGTTCGAGTCGCCCACGATCACATGCAGCCGGCGGTAGCGCTCGGCGTCCGCGTGCGGCTCGTCGCGCGTGTTGATGATCGGCCGGGACCGGGTCGTCGCCGAGGAGACGCCCTCCCAGATGTGCTCGGCCCGCTGGCTCACGCAGTACACCGCACCCCGCGGCGTCTGCAGCACCTTCCCCGCCCCGCACAGCAACTGCCGCGTCACCAGGAACGGGATGAGGATGTCCGCCAGCCGGGAGAACTCCCCGTGCCGCGCCACCAGGTAGTTCTCATGACACCCGTACGAGTTCCCCGCCGAGTCGGTGTTGTTCTTGAACAGATAGACGTCGCCCGCGATCCCCTCCTCGTGCAGGCGGCGTTCGGCGTCCACCAGGAGTCCTTCGAGAATGCGCTCGCCCGCCTTGTCATGGGTGACGAGCTCGATCACGTTGTCACACTCAGGAGTGGCGTACTCCGGATGCGACCCCACGTCGAGATAGAGGCGGGCGCCGTTGCGCAGAAACACGTTGCTGCTGCGGCCCCATGACACGACACGGCGGAAGAGGTATCGCGCCACCTCGTCAGGCGACAGGCGGCGCTGTCCCCTGAACGTGCACGTGACGCCGTACTCGTTCTCCAGCCCGAAAATGCGGCGGTCCATGAGGGAACATTACGCCCGATCACCCGAACTGAAACGGGGTTCGACGGCACGGTTCGGATCATTTTCCGATGAAGCCGCAACCACCCCCCGACCCGCCGGAGCTGCGAGGACCCCTCCCGTGGCGATCAGCACCAGCAGGGACACCGCCCCCGCCACCGCCGGCACCGCGAACCCCCACACCGCACCGCCCGCCTCCACGACCGGCCCGGCCAGGCCCGTACCCACCGACGCACCCACCGTGAAGGTGGTCACCAGCCAGGAGAACGCCTCCGTGACCGTGCCCCTCGGAGCATGCCGGTCCACCAGCACGAACGCACACGCGATCGCCGGAGCCAGGAACACCCCCGCCACCACGGTCAGCAGCACCATGGGCACCACACCCGGCATCAGCATCAGCGGCACATAACACACCGCCAGCAGCGCCACCAGCACCTGCAGTCGCCGCGCCGGCTCACCGCTCCACCGCCGCGCCCCGTACACCACCCCGCCGACCAGCGCACCCAGCCCCACACCGGCCATCAGCCAGCCGTACACCGCATCACCGCCACGGCCGTCCGCATACGACAACGCCGCCACCGTGATGGAACCCAGCGCACTCCCCACGAACAGAAACGCCACCAGCAGCGCCACCAGCCCCGGCGAGCGCAGCGCCCCCAGCCAGTGCGCCTCACGAGGAGCGGACCGCCACGCCCGCGACGGCGGCGACACCACCACCGACAGCGCACCGAGTACCCCCAGCACATTCAGCACCAGCAGCGCAGACTGCGCCGACCACAGCGACACACACAGCGTCACCAGAAGCGGCCCGACGGTGAACATCACCTCCTGGGCCACGGCATCCATCGCATAGGCCGTGTGCACCTGGTCCTCCCGGCGCAGCACTCCCGGCCACAGCGCGCGCAGCCCGCCCTCCAGCGGCGGCGTGAACAGCCCCGCCAGCGCCACGGAGGCGTACGCCACGCCGATCGGCCCGAGCCCGGAGAAGGCGAACACGGCCATCGCGGCCGCCGAGGCCAGCGCGGCGGGCAGCTGGACCCGCGGCTGCCCGTACAGATCGACCAGCCGCCCCAGCACCGGCTGCCCCACCGCATTGGCAACGCCGTACACCGCCGCCAGCACACCCGCCAGGCTGTACGACCCGCCCTCCGCACGCACGAAGAGGACCACCGCGATCGCCGCGGTGGCATTCGGCAGCCGCCCGACCAGTGTGCCGACGAGCAGCCGCACGGCATGCCGCGCCCGGAGAATCTCCAGATACCCCGTGACCATGCCGCACTCCCCTCGCCGACGGCGACGTTTTACGTATAACTTCCGTGCTCATACGTACCATGTCCGCTGTTCACCAGTCCAGACGAAGGAGCGCCCCCGGTGGCACCAGGCAGCACCCGCCCGACCAGCCGGGACGTCGCCCAGGCAGCAGGCGTCTCCCAGGCCGCGGTCTCCCTGGTCCTCGGCGACAAATGGCGCGGACGCGTCTCCGCGGCCACCGCCCAGCGCGTACGCCAGGCCGCGGAGGATCTCGGCTACCGCCCCAACCTCGCAGCGCGCAACCTGCGCCTGGGCCGCACCCGCACCGTCCTCCTCGTCGTCCCCGCCTTGACCACCGAATTCTTCGCCGGCGTCTACACCGGCGCCGCACGCATCGCCGCCGAACACGGCTTCGGCGTCGTCCTCTACCCCTCCCCCGAAGGAATCGGCCCCGCCCGCGACCCGTTCGCCTCCGCCCAGGCCGCACTCGACGGCGTCATCGCGTCCTCCATGGCCGCCGACGCGCTCACCGCGATCCGCGGCGACCAGCTCCCCCTCGTCATGCTCGACAGCGATCCCGACGGGAGCCTCGGCGCGGCCACCGTCAACCTCGACATCGCCGACGGGATCCGCCAGGTGGCCGACCATCTGCTGGCCCTCGGCCACCGGAGGATCCTCCACCTCGCGGCGGACGTCGCCTCCTGGACCTTCGAGGTACGAGCCCGCGAACTCGCCGGCCGGCTCGCCCGCGTTCCCGGCGCCGAGCTGCGCACCGCGCACGCGCCCATCTCGATCGACGGCGCCCGTGCGGCCGTGGACGCCGTGCTGGCGGGCCCTGGCCCGCTGCCCACGGCCCTCGTCTGCGACGACGACAAACTCGCCGCCGGCGCGTACAAGGCGCTGCGGCGCCGAGGGCTGCGCATCCCCGACGATGTCTCCGTCACCGGGCTGGACGACCTGGCCCTCGCCACCGCGATCGATCCCGAGCTCACCACCGTCCGCCTCGACGCGGAGGCGTTCGGTGAACGCGGGATGCAGGCCCTCCTGGCCGTCCTGGACGGCCGCGAGCCCGCGGGCGGCGACATCCCGGTGGAGCTGGTGGTCCGGGGCTCCACGGCTCCCCCGGACGACCGACGGCGCCGGTGACCGCCGGCGCTGGGGCGGGTGAGCCGCGCGGCCCGGGTTTGTCGGGCCACCGCCCTGTGCCTACCCGTGCCGCCCCCTGGAGAGGCACGACTGCCCCGCGGCGGGGCGGACCCCGCCACCCGGACGGGTGGGCACCCACGCGCAGCGGCGGCGTCCGCTGCGGAACGGATGGGCGTCGCCCCGGGGGCCGACGGGCTGCATCGCTCCAGGGGCCTGGTGGGGGGCGGGCCCGCGGACGCGTACGGCGAGA
>NZ_JBAGKH010000119.1:0-311 GCF_036689765.1 Streptomyces poriticola | reverse complement strand
ATCCGTGCCCCGCGACCGGGACGGCACCTTCGAACCGAAGATCGTACGCAAGCGGCAGAAGCGCCTGTCCGGCGTCGACGAAATGGTGATATCTCTGTCCGCGAAGGGCCTGAACGACCGGCGAGGTCCAGGCCCACCTCGCCGAGGTCTACGGCGCCGACGTCTCCCGCCAGACCATCTCCACCATCACCGACAAGGTCATGGACGGCATGGCCGAGCGGCAGAACCGGCCCCTCGACCCGGTCTATCCGGTCGTCTTCATCGACGCGATCCATGTGAAGATCCGCGACGGTGCCGTGGCGAACCGGCCG
>NZ_JBAGKH010000118.1:0-330 GCF_036689765.1 Streptomyces poriticola | reverse complement strand
CGCATGCCCCGCTGGTGGGCGGCGTCCACGAACTCCACGAAGTCGGCGAGGTCCCCGAAGTCGGGCAGCACGGCGGTGTAGTCGGAGACGTCGTAGCCGCCGTCGCGCAGCGGGGACTTGAAGAACGGCGGCAGCCAGAGGCAGTCCACGCCGAGCCACTGCAGGTAGTCGAGCTTGGCGGTCAGGCCCTTGAGGTCGCCGATGCCGTCGCCGTTGCTGTCCTGGAAGGAGCGGACGAGGACCTCGTAGAAGACGGCGCGTTTGAACCAGTCCGGGTCCCGGTCCTTGGCGGGGGTGTCCTCGAACGTGTCCGGTACGGGCTCGTTGACG
>NZ_JBAGKH010000117.1:0-332 GCF_036689765.1 Streptomyces poriticola | reverse complement strand
TTCGTGTTCCCGGGTCAGGGGGCGCAGTGGGCGGGGATGGCGGTGGATCTGCTGGATTCGTCGCCGGTGTTCGCGGGGTGGATGACCGAGTGTGCGGTGGCGTTGGAGCCGTTCGTGGACTGGTCGTTGCTGGATGTGGTGCGGGGCGTGGAGGGTGTTCCGGGGCTGGACCGGGTGGATGTCGTCCAGCCGGTGCTGTGGGCTGTGATGGTGTCGTTGGCGGAGGTGTGGCGCTCGTACGGTGTCGTGCCGTCGGCGGTGGTGGGTCATTCGCAGGGTGAGATCGCGGCTGCCTGTGTGGCGGGTGCGTTGTCGTTGGCCGACGGTGCCCG
>NZ_JBAGKH010000116.1:0-346 GCF_036689765.1 Streptomyces poriticola | reverse complement strand
GTCCGGCGGGAGAATCCGGCCCTGCGCCAGCTGCGCGATCTGCACTTCCACCAGGCCGACAACGACCAGGTGATCGCGTACTCGAAGCGAAAGGGACCGTACACGGTCGTGGTCGTCGCCAACCTCGATCCGCACCACACCCAGGAGGCCACGGTCTCGTTGGACATGCCGCAACTCGGCCTGGAATGGCACGAGTCGGTGCCGGTGCGTGACGAACTCACCGGCGAGACCTATCACTGGGGCAGGGCCAACTATGTGCGCCTCGAGCCGGGTCGCACGCCCGCGCACGTCTGCACGGTTCTGCGACCGTCCACCCCGCAGATCGGAGGGTCACCCACACAATGAT
>NZ_JBAGKH010000115.1:0-348 GCF_036689765.1 Streptomyces poriticola | reverse complement strand
TCCTGGGCGAAGTCGGTCGCGAAGATCCCGGTGGGTTCCTTGCCCCCGGACTCCATCAGGTACGTCTCGGCGCCGACGATCACGCGGGCGATGCCGGACCAGGACTCCTTGAACGCCTGCGAGCCGTTGAGCCCGACCAGCGACATCGTGCCGTCGATGGTGCCCCAGACGTTGTCGACGATCAGCCCGTCCCACACGAAGCTCTTGAAGTAGTACTGGAAGTCGTCCGGATCCCACCAGTCATGGGACTGCGTCTCCGGAGTGCCCCACGGCAGTTCCTCGGCCTGCCCCAGCACCTCCGCGCTGTACCCGTAGAGCCGGGCGCCGCGCGGCACGAACTGCTCGGAC
>NZ_JBAGKH010000114.1:0-349 GCF_036689765.1 Streptomyces poriticola | reverse complement strand
ATCCGGCGCACCCACCCCGCCCTGCACCGGCTCCGGAACCTCCGCTTCCACGAGACCGACAACGACCAGGTGATCG
This sequence comes from Streptomyces poriticola, assembly GCF_036689765.1. Classification (NCBI taxonomy): domain Bacteria; kingdom Bacillati; phylum Actinomycetota; class Actinomycetes; order Kitasatosporales; family Streptomycetaceae; genus Streptomyces; species Streptomyces poriticola. Next base: position 273 of record NZ_JBAGKH010000114.1, on the reverse strand, counting down.
CCTACAGCAAGCGTGCCGGGTCCGATGCCGTGCTGGTGGTCGCCAATCTCGACCCGCACCACACGCAGGAGGCGACGATCTCACTGAACATGCCGGACCTCGGCCTGGGCTGGCACGAGTCCACACCGGTCCACGACGAACTGACGGGTGAGACCTACCACTGGGGCAGGGCCAACTATGTGCGCCTGGAGCCCGGGAGGGCGCCCGCGCACGTCTTCCACGTCCGGCGGTCGTCCGCCGCGCCGCCGAACGGAGGGTCCCGCGTCTCATGAC
>NZ_JBAGKH010000113.1:0-365 GCF_036689765.1 Streptomyces poriticola | reverse complement strand
CCTGGGGCGGGAAGTATCCGGCGATCGTCCGGCTCTGGGAGAACGCCTGGGCCGAGTTCGTACCCTTCCTCCAGTTCGACGTGGAGATCCGCAAGATCGTCTGCACCACCAACGCAATCGAGAGCATCAACGCGCGGATCCGCAAGGCCGTCCGGGCCCGGGGACACTTCCCCACCGACCAGGCCGCCCTCAAGTGCGTCTACCTGGCCGTCATGAGCCTGGACCCGACCGGCACCGGACGCAAACGCTGGACCATGCGCTGGAAGGCCGCACTCCAAGCCTTCGATATCACCTTCGACGGCCGGCTCACCGCCGGACGCCGCTGAACAAAACCGACTGGGTTCCACCGTTCGCTACACAGACCC
>NZ_JBAGKH010000112.1:0-389 GCF_036689765.1 Streptomyces poriticola | reverse complement strand
CGGTGGTCAGGCTGAGGCCGATGTCGGCCGGACGCGCCTCCGGGTGCTCCGTGACGAACGCGCGCAGCCGCTCGATCTGCGCCCGCAACGCGGTCTCGGACCGTGCCGACAGCAGCCACGGCACGGCGGGCAGACCGGCCGCAGCGGCGGGCCCCGGCTCCTCGGAGGCCTCTTCCAGCACCACATGCGCGTTGGTGCCCGACACGCCGAACGAGGACACACCCGCCCGACGCGGCCGGCCCGAACGCACCCACTCCCGGGCATCGGTCAGCAGCTCCACCGCACCCGAGGCCCAGTCGACCTCAGGGGACGGCTCGTCCACGTGGAGCGTGCGCGGCAGCGTCCCATGCCGCATCGCCTCCACCATCTTGATCACACCGGCCACACCC
>NZ_JBAGKH010000111.1:0-418 GCF_036689765.1 Streptomyces poriticola | reverse complement strand
GCCTGGCGCGACGGCGGCACGTCGGCCCTGTCTTCCAGGGGGCCTGGTGGCTTTCCGTGTCGGCTCAGCGATGACCAGGCAAAACGGCTGCAAGCCGAGCTGGATGCCGGCCCTGCGACGCACGGCTGGAGCGAGGACCAGCGGTGGACCCTCGCACGCGTGGCCGAGCTGATCCACAGGCTGTTCGGATACCGGTACACGCCACGTGGGGTGTCGTATCTGCTGCACCGGCTGGGCTGGTCACCGCAGGTCCCCGCGCACCGGGCGGTCGAGCGCGACGAGCAGGCCGTAGAGCGGTGGCGGACGGAGCAGTGGTCACGGGTAGGAGGACGGCCCAGCTCCTGGGCGCGTGGATTGTCTTCGAGGACGAGGCCGGGCAGGACCTGAAACCCGGCAAAGGCCGGACCTGGTCACGGCG
>NZ_JBAGKH010000110.1:0-419 GCF_036689765.1 Streptomyces poriticola | reverse complement strand
CCCGGCTGGCGGCGGCGCTGACCCCGCAGGTGGACGCGGTGCTGGCCCGTCACCCGCTGCGCGAGCTGGTCACCGCCTCCGACCCGCTGCCCCTGCTGGTCGAGCGCGAGCGCGCGCTGTACGGCTCCTGGTACGAGTTCTTCCCCCGCTCCGAGGGCACCCCCGACCGGCCGCACGGCACCTTCCGCACCGCCGCACGGCGCCTGCCCGCCATCGCCGCCATGGGCTTCGACGTCGTCTACCTCCCCCCGGTCCACCCCATCGGCACCACCCACCGCAAAGGCCGCAACAACACCCTCACCGCCACCCCCGACGACGTCGGCGTCCCCTGGGCCATCGGCTCCCCCGAGGGCGGCCACGACACCGTCCACCCCGACCTGGGCACCCTCGACGACTTCGACCACTTCGTCCGCCGCGCC